>JBJMHU010000209.1:0-12452 GCA_045807225.1 Ornithinibacter sp.
GCACCCGCAGCCCCGACGGCCGGCTCTACAAGGGCAAGACCGGCGTGGCGCGGATGGCGCTCGAGGCGGGCGTCCCCGTCATCCCGGTCGCGATGATCGACACCGACAAGGCGCAGCCGACCGGCACCAAGATCCCCAACCTGATCCGCGTAGGGATGAGGATCGGTACGCCGCTGGACTTCTCGCGCTACGAGGGCATGGAGGGCGACCGGTTCGTCCTGCGCTCGGTCACCGACGAGATCATGTACGCGCTGATGGAGCTGTCCGGCCAGGAGTACGTCGACATGTACGCCACGGCGATGAAGGAACGGATCGCGCGCGAGAAGAAGAACAAGGCCAAGGAGGCGGCCGAGGCCGCCCGGCCGGGCCGGGCCGCCTCCGAGCTCGAGGACGCCCTCGGCCTCGACGAGGGCGACACCGACGACGACGCCGGTCCGCAGCGCCGCGCGAGCTGACGGTCCCGGGCATGGGGGTGCTCGGCCCGCGCTCCGAGCGCACCGGCCGGCGGGAGCCGGTGGTCGTCGAGTCCTTCCACCGCGGCCTCGACATCTTCCGCCCGCTCGCGGCGCTGTATGCCGCCCTGCTGGCGTGGGAGCGGCACGACACCATGGTGCGGGCCTGGGTGGCGGCGCTGGTGCTCGGTGTGATGTTCGCCTGGTCGATCGGCCTGCTGTTCTACCGTCGGCGCACCGTGCGGGTCGTGGTCATCGAGGTGGCCATCGCGGCGTGCGGCATCCTGGCGACCATGCTCGCCGAGACGCCGGAGGCGATCGCCGCCGGGCAGTTCACGATCCCCACCATCTGGGCTGCGGGCTCGGTGGCGGGGGGAGCCGTCGTGGCCGGGGCCCGCGGTGGCTTGGTGGCCGCTGCCGTGATCGTGGCTGCCGACCTGGTCGAGGTCGGCGGCAGCCCCACCCAGGCCACGGTGCACAACATCGTGCTGCTCGTGCTGCTCGGCGGCCTGGTCGGGCTCGCCGTCGACCTGGCTCGTTCCGGGCTCGAGCGCGAGGAGCAGGTGCTGCTCGAGCGTGAGCGGCTGCACGAGCGGGAGCGCATCGCGCGGGTCGTGCACGACGGTGTGCTCCAGTCGCTGGCCTACATCCACCGCCGCGGCGAGGAGATCGGCGGCGACAGCGCCCAGCTCGCGGTCATCGCCGCGGAGCAGGAGCGGTCCCTGCGCCGCTTCGTGTCCGGCACCGGCGTCCCCGACCGCCTGGTCGACGTGCCCGACCTGCGCGGCGGTGACGGCGCGGAGGTCGACCTGCGGGTGCTGCTCACCGCTCGGGAGGGGCCCGACGTCGGGGTGGCGGTTCCGGCCCACCCGGTGCTCGTCGACCGGGGCGTCGCCACGGAGGTCGACGCCGCCGTCGCTGCGGCGCTCGACAACGTCGTACGCCACGCCGGCCCGGGTGCGCACGCCTGGGTGCTGCTAGAGGGTGACGCCCGCGGCATCGAACTCACCATCCGAGACAACGGCGCAGGTGCCGACCTGGCCGACCTGCTCGACGCCGCACGCCGCGGCCGGATGGGTGTGAGCGCCTCGATCCGCGGCCGGGTCGAGGACCTGGGCGGCACGGTCACCTGGGCCACCCGTCCCGGTGGCGGCTGCGTGGTGCGGATCACCGTGCCTCGCACCGGCCCGACCCAGCCGATCCCCGTACCGAGCCACCCCCAGCCCGACCGGGAGCCACGATGACCCACCCGAGCCGGCCCGACGGCATCCCGGCGGATGCCGGCACGCGCGCTGCGGAGGCCCCCACCACCACGGTGCTCGTCGCCGACGACCACCCGCTGTGGCTCTCGGCGCTCGAGCGCGACCTGACCAGCAACGGCCTGACCGTCGTGGCCACCGCCGGCGACGGCCCTGCGGCGGTTCGCCGGGGCCGGGCCACCCGCCCCGACGTGCTGGTGCTCGACCTCAACCTGCCCGGGATGCGCGGCGACGAGGTGTGCCGGGCCCTGGGGGACCTGCCCACCCGGGTGCTCATCCTGTCGGCGAGCGGTGAGCAGCACGACGTGCTGGCCGCGATCAAGGCCGGCGCCACCGGCTACCTGGTCAAGTCGGCGTCGGCCGCCGAGATCGTGGATGCCGTGCGCGCGACCGCCCGCGGTGAGGCGGTCTTCACCCCCGGGCTGGCGGGGCTCGTGCTCGGCGAGTTCCGGCGGATGGCGGACGAGCCTGAGGTGTCCGCGCAGGCGGCCAGCGTGGCCCACCGGCCGATGCCAGAGCTCACCGTGCGCGAGACCGAGGTGCTGCGCCTGGTGGCCACGGGCATGTCGTACAAGGAGATCGCCGCCGAGCTGTTCCTCTCGCACCGCACGGTGCAGAACCACGTGCAGAACACCCTGGGCAAGCTTCACCTGCACAACCGCGTGGAGCTGGTGCGCTTCGCCCTGGCCCACGGGCTCGAGGACGACGGTCCCGACCGCGACCCCGACTGAGGGCATACCGGCATACGGGCCACGAACCGGGCCCGGAGGCACGGGGACCTATCCTTGACCCTCGTGAGCACGACCACCGATCCCGACCCCCGCCAGCGGCTCGCCGCCGGTGCCGAGCTGCCGGCCGCCCAGCAGCCGGCCTGGCCCGACCGGGACGCCCTCGACGCGGCCGTGGCCACGCTCGCCAGCTACCCCCCACTGGTGTTCGCCGGGGAGTGCGACGTGCTGCGCGAGCGCCTCGCGGCGGTCTCGCGGGGTGAGGCGTTCGTGCTGCAGGGCGGTGACTGCGCCGAGACGTTCGCGTCGGCGACGGCCGACAACATCCGCGACCGGGTCAAGACGATCCTGCAGATGGCGGCCGTGCTCACCTACGGCGCGTCGGTGCCGGTGGTCAAGGTCGGCCGGATGGCCGGGCAGTACGCCAAGCCGCGCTCGAGCAACGACGAGACCCGGGAGGGCGTCACCCTGCCGGCCTACCGCGGCGACATGGTCAACGACTTCGAGTTCACCCTCGGCTCGCGCACCCCCGACCCCCAGCGCCTGGTGCACGCGTACCACGCGAGCAGCGCCACCTTGAACCTGGTGCGCGCGTTCACCACCGGTGGCTTCGCCGACCTGCGCCACGTGCACGACTGGAACAAGGGCTTCATCGCCAACTCCGCCAACGTGCGCTACGAGCGCCTCGCCAAGGACATCGACAAGGCGATGAAGTTCATGCGCGCCTGCGGTGCCGACTTCGAGGCGATGCGAGCCACCGAGTTCTTCTCGGCGCACGAGGCGCTCGTGCTCGACTACGAGCGGCCGATGACGCGCATCGACTCGCGCACCGGCGACCTCTACGACACCTCGGGCCACTTCGTGTGGGTGGGGGAGCGCACGCGCGACCTCGACGGCGCGCACATCGACTTCGTCGCAGCCGTGCGAAACCCGGTGGGGGTCAAGGTTTCTGCGAACGCCGACACCGACGACCTGCTGCGCATCATCGACAAGGTCGACCCCGACCGCGAGCCCGGGCGGCTCACCTTCATCACCCGGATGGGGTCCGGTCGCATCCGCGAGGCGCTGCCGACCATCGTCGAGAAGGTCACGGCATCCGGCGCGCCGGTCACCTGGGTGTGCGACCCGATGCACGGCAACACCTACGAGTCGGCCTCGGGCTACAAGACCCGCGACTTCGACGACGTCGTCGAGGAGGTCGAGGGCTTCTTCGAGGTGCACCGGGGCCTCGGCACGGTGCCCGGCGGCATCCACGTCGAGCTGACCGGCAACGACGTCACCGAGTGCGTGGGCGGCTCGGAGAAGATCCTCGACGCCGACCTCAACCTGCGCTACGAGTCGGTGTGCGACCCGCGGCTGAACCACCAGCAGAGCCTCGAGCTGGCGTTCCTCGTCGCCGAGATGCTCAACGAGGACTGAACCGGTGCAAGCCGACCTGCTGTCCGACACCCTGACCGCCCCCAGCGCTGCGATGCGCGAGGCGATGGCCAACGCCCTCGTCGGTGACGACGTGTTCGGCGAGGACCCCACGGTGCGTGCCCTCGAGGAGCGCGTCGCCGACCTGCTCGGCCACGAGGCGGGGCTGTTCTCGCCGACCGGGTCCCTGGCCAACCAGCTCGGGCTGCGCCTGCACGTCGGCCCCGGCCAGGAGCTGGTGGCCGACCAGCAGGCGCACGTGCTGCGGGCCGAGATGGGCGCCGGCGCCGTGTTCTCCGGCATCACCAGCCGCTCGTGGCCCAGCGAACGCGGGCTCCTCGACCCTGCCGGGCCGCTGTCGCTGGTCACCACCGGGGTCGGGCCCTACCAGGTCGAGACCTCGCTCGTGGTGCTCGAGAACACCCACAACTTCGGTGGGGGCACGGTGCAGCCCATCGGCGCCATCCGCGAGGTCCGCGCGGCGACGTCGGCCGTCGGCGTGGCCATGCACCTCGACGGGGCCCGGCTCTGGAACGCCCACGTCGCCTCGGGGGTCTCGCTGCGCGACTACGGCGCCGAGTTCGACACCGTCAGCGTCTGCCTGTCCAAGGGCCTGGGGGCGCCGGTCGGCTCGGTGCTGGTCGGCTCGGCCGAGCAGATGGCCGCCGCGCGCATCTGGCGCAAGCGCTACGGCGCCGGGATGCGGCAGGTCGGGATCCTCGCCGCCGCCGGGCTCCACGCCCTCGACCACAACATCGAGCGGCTCGCCGACGACCACGCCCGGGCGGCGCGCTTCGCGGCGGCGTGCGCCGAGGCGGCACCGTCGGCCATCGACGCGGCCACGGTCGAGACCAACATCGTCGTGCTCGACGTCGGCGCAGTCGGTTGGGCCGCACCGGACTTCGTCGCGGCGCTGCTCGAGCACGGCGTTCGCACGTATGCCGTGGGGCCGGGTCGGGTGCGCGCGGTGTGGCACCTCGACGTCGACGACGCCGGCACGGATGCCGCGGTCGACGCCGCGACCTCGCTGCTCCTCACCCGCGCGGCCTGAGAGCGACCCGCGCGCCGTAGAGGACCCCGTCGGGGACGTCACCCCTCGACCCGAAGCCGAGGACCCCCTCGTAGAAGCCGCGCGCCGCCTCCAGGTCCTTCACCGCAAGCGTCGCGCTCTGTCGTGGTGGCCGAGCAAGGCAGCTCCCACGCGGACCGGGTGACCGTCGACCGGTCGACGCCGGCCTGCCCAGGAGGGCGCCGTCGAGGCGGCCAATGGCCCGATCGGGGCTGACCGGGCCGCCGCACCGGGCACCTCCATGGACCGGCTTCCGGTATGACTGGGAGATGAGCACCGTTCGCTTCGGGTTGAAGCTGAGCCAGAACGCCACCATCGACCAGCTGCGCGACCTGTGGCGACTGGCCGACGACGGCGGGTTCGACAGCTGCTGGGTGATGGATCACTTCGCCACGCTCGGGCCCGCCGACGACGGGCCGATCTTCGAGGCCTGGACGATGCTGGCGGCAATGGCGCAGCTCACCACCCGAACCCGCATCGGATGCGCGGTGGTGGGAAACACCTACCGACATCCCGGGGTGCTCGCCAAGATGGCGGTGACGGTCGACCACCTCTCGGGCGGTCGGCTCGACTTCGGCATCGGGGCGGGGTGGGCCGAGAACGAGCACACCATGCTCGGGCTGGAGTTCGGCACCCGTGGGGACCGCGCGGACCGCCTCGAGGAGAGCCTGCAGGTGATCCTCGGGTTGTGGACCCAGCCGCGCACCTCGTTCGCGGGGCAGCACTACCAGCTGCAGGATGCCGTCGCCGAACCGAAGCCCGTACAGCGCCCGCACCCGCCGATCTGGATCGGCGGCTCCGGCCCGCGGCGGACCCTCCGGCTCGCGGCGCAGTACGCGGACGTGTGGAACGCGGCCGGGGGCAGCCCTGAGGAGGTCGCGGCGTCCTCCGCGATCCTCGACCGGCACTGCGCAGAGGTCGGGCGCGACCCCGAGGAGATCCGGCGGTCGGTGCAGGTCGGGGTCGGGGCCGACGACGTGGCCGCGCTACCGGGGCTCCTCGAGCCCTACGTGGCCGTCGGCGTCACCGACGTCATCCTCGTCGTGCGCGACGACGACCCCGTCGCCGTCGCCGGGAAGGTCGCCGCGGGGCTGACGCGGCTGCGCGAGCTGGGGTGAGCCGCGCCCCGCTACACGTCGTGGTGCAGGGCCTCGACCGGTGGCTCGTCGGCCGCCGACGCGTCCGGGTCGCGCGGGGTCGACCGCAGCTCGACGAGGTACATGGCCGCCACGACGAGGGCGCCGCCGACCAGCATCCGCCCCGTGAGGCTCTCACCGCCGAGCGTCACCGCGAACAACGCAGCGAACACCGGCTCCAGCGCCATGACGATCGCGGCCCGGGTCGCGGTGAGGTGGGCCTGGGCCCAGGTCTGCGCCCACAGCGCGAGGGCGCCGGCCACCAGGGCCATGTAGAGCAGTGACGCCCACTGCGCCCCCGTGGCGGGCAGGGTGAGCCCGTCGGGCACGGCCACCACCGCCGCGACCACCGTGATGACGCCGGCCTGCACGGTGGCCAGCCCGAAGGCCGCTCCCGGAGTCGACCAGCGCCCGAGGGCCACGATGTGCCCGGCGTACAGGATCGCCGAGAGCAGGGTCAGTGCCTCGCCGATGCCGACCGAGAACCCCTGCAGCGACAGCAGGGCCAGCCCGAGGGTGGCCAGGCCCACGGCGAACCAGGTGACCTTGCCGATGCGGTCGTGCAGCAGCAGTGCCCCGAGCACGGGGGTGAGGACGACGTAGGTGCCGGTGATGAAGCCCGACACCGACGCGTCGGTGTGCGCCAGCCCGGTGGTCTGCAGCACCTGCGCCACGCCGTAGAGCAGGCCGAGCACCACCCCGACGCGCAGCTGGCGCCGGGTCAGTGCGAGGGTCTGGCGCCGGAACAGCACGAACATCACCACGGCGGCGATGCCGAACCGCACCGCCAGGAAGTCAGCGGGTGGCACGTGCTCGACGAGGTCGTGGATGAGGAAGAACGTCGAGCCCCACACCGCCGTGACGCAGACGAGCAGGAGCGTGGCGAGCCGGGCGTGCCCGGCCGGGGCGGCCACGG
Source organism: Ornithinibacter sp. (assembly GCA_045807225.1). Classification (GTDB taxonomy): domain Bacteria; phylum Actinomycetota; class Actinomycetes; order Actinomycetales; family Dermatophilaceae; genus Fodinibacter. Next base: position 6,977 of record JBJMHU010000209.1, read on the forward strand.
CGGGGTCAGACGATCGTCACGGTGACGGTGCTGCCCTTGGGCGCCTCGCCACCGGCGGGGTCCTGGAACCGCACCGTGCCGAAGAAGCCGCCGAACGCCTTCTCCACCGTGACCTTGAACCCGGCGGCCTGCAGCGTCGCACGAGCCTGCTGCAGCTGCTGGCCGACCACGTCGGGCACGGGCACCAGCACCGGGCCCTTGGAGACGACGAGGGTGACGGTGTCACCACGGAAGGCGGTGCCGTCACGCGGGCTCTGGCTGATCACCGCGCCCTTGGCCACGGTGTCGCTGTTCTGCTGCTGGGTGGCGTCGACCTGCAGCCCCAGCCCGCTCAGCTGCCGGGCGGCCCGGATGCCGTCCTTGCCGGTGAGGTCGGGCACGTCGATCGGGTGACGGCCCCGGCTCACCGTGAGCGCGACGGCGGTGCTCTTCTTCAGGCTCGCGCCGGGGCGGGGCTTTGCGGTGACCACCTGTCCCTCCGGAACCTTCTCGTCGTAGGCCTTGCTGACCTTGCCCACCGCGAGGTTGACGGCCTTGATGCGGGCCCTCGCCTCGGCGAGCGTCATGCCGACCACGGGGGGCACGGCATACCGCTCCGGTCCCTTCGACACCACGAGCGCCACGGCGGCACCGCGCCGCATGGTGTTGCCCGGCCGGGGATCGGCGGAGACCACCACGCCCGCGGGCACCGTCTCGCTGAACGCCTGCGACACCGTCGCGTCCAGCGCGGCCTGGTGCACAGCACTGACCGCCTCCGACTGCGTCCGTCCCTGCACCGAGGGCACGGTGGCCGTGGCGCCGGGCCCGAGCAGGAAGAACCACCCGGTGAGTGCGGCGACGAGCGCGGATGCCGCGACGGCCGGCCACCAGCGGCGCCGGCGGCGCGGCTCGGTTCCGGCCACCACCCGACCCTCGATCGGTGGCGGCGGCACGGTGATGGCCACCGTCTCCGAGCGCGGGCGGGTGGCCACCCCGCCGGCGGCCGCAGGGGATGCCGGGCGAACCCCCTGCACGGGGAAGGTCGCCGTCGCGGTGGGCTGCGCGGCGGCGACCGACGCGGCCCGACCGGCCGGCCGCGCGTCGAGCTCGTGGAGGGACAGGGTGGCCCGGGCGTCGCGCACCAGCTCGAGGAACTGCGCGGCATCGGCCGGACGCTCGTCGGGGTCGCGGGCGGTGGCGACGGCCACGAGCTCGTCGAGCTCGGCAGGCAGCCCGGCGACCCGGCTCGAGGGAGTCGGCACCCCGCCGTGCACGTGCTGGTAGGCCACGTGGATGGCCGTGTCGCCGGTGAACGCCTTGGTGCCGGTGAGCATCTCGAAGAGCATCAGCCCGGCGGCGTAGACGTCGCTGCGCGCGTCGGCGATGCCGCGCTCGACCTGCTCGGGAGCGAGGTAGGCGACGGTGCCCAGCAGCACGCCCTGGGTGCTCGTGACCGTCTGGCTGGTCACGGCCCGGGCCAGGCCGAAGTCGGCGACCTTGACCGTGCCGTTGTCGTTGATGATGACGTTCTCGGGCTTGACGTCGCGGTGGATCAGGCCCTTGGCGTGGGCCTCGGCCAGTGCCTGCAGCACCGGCTCGAGCACGTCGAGGGCCGCCCGGGGGGACAGCAGGCCCTCGTCACGCAGGACGTCGCGCAGGGTCTGGCCGGGCACGTACTCCATCACCAGGAAGATGCAGCCGTCGTCCTCGCCCTGGTCGTAGACCGCCACGACGTTGGGGTGCGACAGCGATGCGCTGGAGCGGGCCTCACGGCGGAAGCGGGTGACGAAGCTCTCGTCGTGGGTGAGGTGCTCGCGCATGACCTTGAGCGCGACCTCGCGGTCGAGCCGCTCGTCGACGGCCAGGTAGACCGTCGCCATCCCCCCGTCGGCGATCCGACGGAGCACGCGGTAGCGCCCGTCGAGGGTGCGCCCGATCAGCGCGTCGCCGGTGGATGACACCGTAGGAGTGTACGTAGTTCCGGACACGGACCCGTCACCCAGCCTCCGTGATCACATCGTCGCGCGCAGGGCCATGACGTTGCGCACGTACAGCTTGGTGTCGCTGTACATGCCGTGCTTCTGCAGAGCGCCCAGCCCCTGGTAGTAGGCCGCGACGGTCTTCTCCATGCTGTTGGTGGAGCGCCCCAGCGAGCGCAGCATGACCACCCCCGCCGTGATGTTGTCGCTGGTCCTGAGCAGGTCGAGCCGGCGCCCGACCAGGCCGGAGGCCCACTGGCCGGCTTGGGGGATCACCTGCATGACGCCCACCGCGTTGGCGGGGGAGACGGCGCGCTGGTTCCAGCCGGACTCCTGGTAGGCGATGGCCAACGCCAGTCTGGGGTCGACCCCCTGCTGCCGGGCGATGCGCACGATCCTCGCCTTGGTCTCGCTGCGGCTCGGCACCGACCGGTGGGCCAGGATCGCGCGGTTGCGAGCGGCGGCCTCGGCGATCGCGCGGGGGTACTTGACGCCGTTGAAGGTGTCGGGCACGGCGGTGCCCGAGCCCGACCTGGCCTTGCCGGGCACTCGAAGCACCTGGCCGGGGTGGATCAGCGCCCGGCTGGAGATCGAGCTGGCGCGGGCGATCGCCGCGACCGTCGTGTGGTGGCGTGCGGCGATCGAGCTCAGCGTGTCGCCGGCCCGCACCCGGTACCTGGTGCTGCTGGCTCGGCTGCTCGGGGCGGCGGCCTTGCCGGCCGTGGCGCGCACGACGATCCGCTGGCCGGGCTGGATGAACGAACGCGCCGAGAGGTGGTTGGCCTTGAGCAGCGAGGCCAGCGGCACCCGGTAGCGCACGGCGATGTCGAAGAGTGTGTCCCCACTGCGCACGACGTGGACCCGAGACGTGGCCCGGCGGCGGTCGGCCGCCCTCGGTGCAGCCGAGGTGCGCGGCACGCGGAGCACGGTGCCCACCATGAGCGCGCGGGGGTTGCGGACCGAGTTGCGTGCCGCGATGGCGCCCACCGTGGTGCGGAACCGGGCGGCAATGCCGACCAGCGTGTCGCCCGGGCGCACGCGGTAGGTGGTCCACCCGTGCGGCGCCGGGTTGGCCGCGGCCACCTGGGCGGCGGGTAGGAGCGCGGCGGGCGGCACCGTCGCGGGCGGGGCGGAGATGACCATGACATGTCCTTGGCTCGGCACCAGCGTGTGTGACAACCGTGACGGATGTGGTTGCCGTGTCTGTTGGGACCCACGGTACCGGAGTGACCGCTGCCGGTCATGAACTGCCCACCAGCAGACCGCCGCGTGTCCGCCGGTCCGTGGGGTGGGCTTGGTCACCTGCTCGGCAGCGGGCACACGGGGCCCCGGCACCGCATGCGCTCGGATCCAGCGCACGCGGCCCACCCGGCGGACCAGCCGGCCGGCTTCCCGGCATCCATCGGCCGACCTGACCAGGCCCACCGGCATTCGGCGGGTCCACCTGAGGGCGAGACCCGGCACCCGGCGGGTGGACCTGAGGCGAGACCCGGCCTTCCGGCGAATCGGCCCGAGGGCGAGACCCGGCATCCGGCGGACCACGGCGGCGCCGCCGCCTGTGGCACCCTGTGCACCGTGAGCGACGCACCGCAGGATGCCGGACCCGAGCCAGTGGACGACCTCGAGGCCCTGGTGGGCTCCTGGCTGACCATCCCCGACATCGCCGAGCGGCTGGGCCTGCCGCTGTCCTCGGTGCGCAAGCTCGTCGAGGACCGCGAGCTGCTCGCCCACCGGGTGGGAGAGCGCCGGGTGGTCGCGGTGCCCGCCGGATTCGTCGACGAGCACGGCCCGCTGCACGCCCTCAAGGGCACCTTCACGGTGCTGGCCGACGGCGGGATGTCCGACACCGAGATCCTGCGCTGGCTGCACACCCCCGACGACACGCTGCCGGTGCCCGGCTCGCCGCTCGACGCCATCCGGGCCGGGTTCAAGACCGAGGTCCGGCGCCGCGCCATGGAGCTGGCCTTCTAGCTCGCCCCACCTTTCCCGCCCGGTGCGGGAAACCTCACCTTCGCCCCACTTCCGAAGCCCTGCGAAGGTGAAGCTTCCGGGATCGGGCGAGAAAGCTGGGACGGGTCAGGAGGAGCGGGCCGTCGCGATGCCGACCAGGTCGAGCAGTGCCGACCGCGCCACGTCGTCGACGGAGGTGGCGCCGGACAGGGCCGCCCGGGCCGAGGTCGCCAGGCCCTCGATCTCGCCCTCGAGGCGGGTGACCGCCCCCGAGCCGGCGATGACGGCGCGCAGCTCCTCGACCTGCCGCGCGTCGAGGTCGGGGCGGCCGAGCAGGGCCTCCAGCCGGGCCCTGCCGGAGGCGTCGGTGCCGGCCAGGGCGTGCGCCAGCAGCACGGTGCGCTTGCCCTCGCGCAGGTCGTCCCCGGCCGGCTTGCCGGTCTCCTCCGGGTCGCCGAACACCCCGAGCAGGTCGTCGCGCAGCTGGAAGGCCCGACCGAGGTCGAGGCCGTAGCGCGACAGCGCCGTCAGCCCCGCCTCGTCGAGGCCGCCGGTGGTGGCCCCGATGAGCAGTGGGTGCTCGACGGTGTACTTGGCGCTCTTGTAGCGGATCACCCGGCCGGCCCGCTCGACCCGCTCCTCGTCGGCCACGCCCTCCCAGGGCCGCATCGACTCCACGACGTCGAGGAACTGGCCCGCCATCAGCTGGGTGCGCATGAGGTCGAAGAGGGGGCGGCCGCGCTCGAGGTCGGCCTCGGGCAGACCGCAGGAGGCGTAGACGGCGTCGGTCCAGGTCAGGCACAGGTTGCCGGCGAGCACCGCCCCCGCGAGCCCGAACCGGTCCTGGTCGCCCGCCCAGCCCCGTGCGGTGTGGCGCGTCGCGAAGGCACGGTGTGCAGCCGGCATCCCGCGGCGCGTGTCGGAGTCGTCCATGACGTCGTCGTGGATGAGGGCAGCGGCCTGGAACAGCTCCATCGCGCTCGCCAGCCGCACCAGCGCGTCGGAGTCAGGCCGGCCCGCCGCCCGGTGCCCCCAGTACAGGAACGCGGCGCGCAGCCGCTTCCCGCCGCGCAGCAGGTCGGCGACCGTGGTGAGCAGGTCGTCGACGTCGGGGCCCAGCTCCGCGAGCACCGCGGCCTGGGTGGCCAGCTCGGCGTCGAGGCACTCCTGCACGCGCCGGCGCAGGTCGACGCCGTCGAGCGGGCTGGGCACGGGGGACCTCCTGGGCGGCCGCAGCGGACGACGGCCGGATGATGGGTGCACGCAGCCTACGTCGTGCGCGCTGGGCTACCCTCACCGCCATGGCGCACCACGGAGGAGGGGGACGGCCCGAGCACCTCGTCAGGTCCATCCCCGGCCTGCTGGCCGAGCGCAAGGCGTCGATCAGCTTCGAGTTCTTCCCGCCGAAGGACGACGAGTCCGAGGCCGCGCTGTGGCTCGCCATCCGCCAGCTGGAGCGGGTACGACCGGCGTTCGTCTCGGTCACCTACGGTGCCGGGGGCACCACCCAGGACCGCACGGTGCGGGTCACCGGCCGGATCGCCGACGAGACGTCCCTGACCCCCCTG
>JBJMHU010000210.1:0-9819 GCA_045807225.1 Ornithinibacter sp.
CGGGCTCGACATCGCCACCCAGAGCGTGACGAGCACCGGTGAGGGACCGGCAGTCCTGGTGTCCAGCCCGGACTTCACCGACCGAGCGGGCAACACCACGACCTCGGCCGGCGCCGTCACGAAGACCTTGAAGATCGACAAGACGCGCCCCGAGGCGCCGAGCGTCTCGCTCAGCACCTCGGCCGGCACGACCGGCTGGCACACCACCTCCGTCAAGGTCACCTTCGAGGCGGCGGGCGACGAGGGCAGTGGCATCGCCACCTGCACCGGCCCCGTCACCGTTGACGCGGACACCGCAGAGCAGATCGTCTCCGGCACCTGCACCGACAAGGCCGGGCTCGTCAGCGAGGAGAAGAAGGTGACGGTCAAGCTCGACCGTGGCGCCCCGGTCGTCAGCCAGAGCGTGGTCACCTCCGGTGCTGCCGGCAAGGACGGGTGGTACACCAGCGACGTCGATGTGGAGTTCACCGCCACCGACGCGCTCTCCGGGCTCGACAGCGCCACCCGCACGGTGACGAGCTCCGGTGAGGGGCCGGAGGTCGTGGTGTCCAGCCCGGCCTTCACCGACCGTGCGGGGAACACCACCCCGGCCGGCACCGTGAAGAAGACCGTCAAGGTCGACAAGACGGCGCCCGCCGTACCAACCCTGGCCGGCGGAACGTCCGGCAGCATCTACTTCGGCGACGCCCTGACCACGCCCACCTGCACCTCCTCCGACAGCGGCTCCGGGCTCGCGTCCTGCGTCGTGACGGGCGACGGTGATGGGGTCGGCAGTCACACCTGGACCGCCACGGCTACCGACAACGTCGGTCGCCGCAGCACCGCGACGATGCCGTACAAGGTGTTGGGCTGGACCGCCAAGGACTTCACCGCACCCATCGACATGGGTGGTGTCTTCAACACGGTCAAGGGGGGCAGCACCGTCCCGGCCAAGTTCGAGGTGTTCGCCGGCTCGAAGGAGCTCACCGACACCAGCCTCGTGACGCTGAACAGCAAGAAGATCAGCTGCACCACGTCGGCGCCGACCGACGACGTGGAGATGCTGGCATCCGGCAGCACCTCCCTGAGGTACGACACGGCCGCCGGGCAGTTCCAGTACAACTGGAAGCTCCCCACTGGTGCGGGCACCTGCTACGAGCTGAAGATGACGGCCAAGGACGGCTCGTTCGTCACGGCGAACTTCAAGCTCAAGTAGCGCAACTGCGAAACCCGAAGAGGCCCGCCCGGCAACTCGCCGGGAGGGCCTCGGCATACCCGACGTCACGCGGGTCGAGGACCCTGCCAGTCTGCCCGCTGGAGCGGAGCGTCTCGGACAGGGCGACCTCGACTTTCCAGGTCCGGACCTGCTCCCTACTCTGGGAGAACTGACTCGAAGGTGACCCATGCCTGCACTGATCCGTTCGGCCGTGCTCACCGGGTACCTGGGCCTGGCCGGGTCCCTCGGCCTGGATGGGGCCCAGCTGATGCGCGACGCCGGTCTGAACCCCGACGACCTCTTCGTTCCGGACCAGTGGGTCCCCGCCGCCTCCGTGGCCCGGCTCCTCGACGCCACCGCCACCGAAGCGGGACAGGAGGACTTCGGGGTCAGGCTCGCGGAGCGACGCCAGCTGTCCACCCTGGGGCCCTTGAGCCTGGTGCTGCGGGAGGAGCCGGATCTCCGCAGCGTGCTGAGCCTCATGATGCGTTACGAGTACGCCTACAACGAAGCCATGCGCATGGGCATCGATGAGTCCGACGGGCTGGCGACGATCCGGATGTGGCTCGAGTTCGGCGAGCCCGCCCCAGAAGCACAGGCGCTCGGGCTGGGGGTCGCGGCGCTCCACGGCATCCTCCTGCAGTGCGCCGGACCGCAGTGGCAGGCTGTCGCGGTCTGCTTCCAGAGCCCGGCCCCCGCCGACCTCGACGCGGTCCGACGGATGCTGGGCGACGAGCTGCATTTCGACCATGAGTTCACCGGAATCGTTCTGCGCGTCAGCGACCTCGACACGACCAACGTCCTTGCCGACCCACTCCTTCGCCCGTATGCCCAGCAGTACCTCGCAGCGGTCGTGTCGCCGCGCGCGCCCACGACGACACACCAGGTCAGGGAGCTCGTCGAGTTCTTCATGCCGCTCGGGAAGTGCACGCTGGCCAACGTCGCGCTCGCGCTGGACCTCGACCGCAGGACCCTCCAACGTCATCTCACCAGCGAAGGGGAGTCGTTCACGTCGATCCTGCACGCGAGCCGCGCAGACTTCGCCAAGCACTACCTCGCCGCCGATCGGTACTCGATGACCGACATCTCGGCCCGCCTCGGCTTCGACAGTCCCAGCGCCTTCCACCTCTGGTTCGAGCAACAGTTCGGAGTGAGCCCCGGCAAGTGGCGTGAAACCGCCACCGCGGCGTCGCCGGCCTCGACTCCTGACCAGGGTCTGCCTCACCACCCCCAGGAGCCGGGAACCCCCTTGAACGGGCCGACGACCCGCGAGGTGATCCAGCCGCCGTAGAAGCCGCCCTCCTGCGGCTGCACCACCTCGCCGTTCACCGCGCACCGCTCCACGGCACCCGGCATCACCGCCACGAACCCGGCGATGCCCTCGAAGCCCGTGCTCGGGGTGGGGTACGTCCACGCGGCGCGCGGCGCGACGGCATCCCCGCCGAGAACGTCGAAGTACGCGGCCCGGCCCTTGAACTCGCACCACGACGAGCCCTCGGCGGCGCGCAGCGCACCCGGCACGAAGTCGTCGGCCGGCAGGTAGTAGGTCGGGGGGTGGCTGGTCTCGAGCACCCGCAGGGACCGGGTCGACGCGGCGATGCGTGCGCCCCCCAGCCACACCTCGACGCTCTCGGCGCTGGGCTCGACGCGGGGCGGGCGGGGATAGCCCCACACCGACTCCTGCCCCGGCCCGGGGATGTCGGGCACCGGATGCCGCGCCACCATCAGTCCCGCTCGACCCAGCGGTCGACGGCCCAGACGATCGCGAAGGCCAGGCCCGGGTCGGCGCCGTCGGCGACGTCGACGGTGTACTTGTCGCGCACGGTGACCCACTTCTGGGTGATCCGCACGACGTCGTTCCCGCCGCTGGTGACGGTGTAGTTCTTCTCGATGAACTGCCCGGTGAGCTGCCAGGGCTCACCGTTGGCCATCTCCATCGTCATCTTGTCCTTGACCATCGAGAACTTCTTCGCCTTGAGCGAGGCCACCTCGGTGCCCGACGCGTCGGTGATCGACATCTTCTTGGGGATGCCGAGCAGGTGGCCCTTGACGCTGTAGATCACGCTGCCGTCGGCGGCCTGCACCTCGGCCTTGGGGCGGGGCCCGAGCTTGCCGTCGACGAAGAACAGCTGCGCCTCGGTGTCGGGGTCGAGAACCGCGAAGTCGCGGCCGGCGCCGAACCTGCTCTTCATGAGGAACCGGGTGAAGCCGGCGGGGCCTGCGGGGATGTCGCCCATGGTGCGCGCCTCCATCGAGAGTGGGCTCCCAGCGTAGTCACGGCCCGTCGGCGGGTCGGTGCCGCCGTTGGGCGTCAGCCCCGGCCGAGCCGGCGCAGCGTGCTCACCCGCTGCTCGTACTCCTGCTCGTCGATCTCGCCGGCCGCGAAGCGGCGGGCGAGGTCGCCCTCGGCCGTCTGCACCGGGTCGCGGTGCGGCGGGCCGCCCCAGCCACGGCGTCGGCCGAACACGCCGAAGACCAGGAACAGGAAGAACGCGAGGAAGAAGAACCCGAAGAACGGGATGAAGGGGAACCAGGGGAACCACCCGTAGCCGCCGTTCCAGGGGCCGGGGTGGGCGGACAGGGTGTGCGCGAGGCTCGTGACGGTCGTCATCGGACGCTCCTTGGTGTCGAGGTGCTCCCGGTCGACGCTGCGACCGGGAAGGGACGCCGTCCATCCTTCACCGGGCCGGGGGCCGTGCGAATCCCCCTGGGGGAGGCACCTGCCGCACTCCCCCGGCGGTAGGCGTCGGTCCCGCTCCCCGTGCGAAGTCAGGAGCACTTCGCGGGCGCAGGAGGTTCTCGCCGGGTCAGGGGCGTGTCCGGCCCTGACTCGGCGGAGTGGTCCTGACTTCGCGGGGTTGGCTCAGTCGTCCGACCAGCCGGGGCGCACCAGGCCCGACTCGTAGGCGAGCACCACGAGCTGGGCTCGGTCGCGCACGTGCAGCTTGACCATGGCCCGTGAGACGTGGGTCTTGGCGGTCGAGGGCGAGACCACCAGCCGGTCGGCGATGGCGTCGTTCGACAGTCCCTCACCGACCAGGGCGACGACCTCCCGCTCCCGGTCGGTGAGCGGGGAAAGCCGCTCGGCCGCCCGCCCGGCTCCCGGACGGCTGCGCGAGGCGAACTCGCCGATCAGCCGGCGGGTCACCCGGGGAGACAGCAGCGCGTCGCCGCCGGCCACCGCCCGCACCGCCCGGAGCAGCTCGGTGGGCTCGGTGTCCTTGACCAGGAACCCGCTGGCCCCGGCCCGGATCGCCTCGAAGACGTACTCGTCGAGGTCGAAGGTCGTCAGCACGACCACCCGGGTGCCGGCCAGGGCCGGCTCCGCCGCGATGAGGCGGGTCGCCACGAGGCCGTCGGTGCCCGGCATCCGGATGTCCATCAGCACCACGTCGGGGTGCAGGGCGCGCACGAGGTCGAGCGCGGCCTGCCCGTCGCCGGCCTCGCCGAGCACGGTGATGTCGGGCTCGTTGTCGAGCAGCGCACGCAGACCCGCGCGCAGCAGGGCCTGGTCGTCGGCGAGCACGACCCCGATCACGAGGCCGCCGCCGTCGGGAAGCTGGCGACGACGCGCAGCCCGCCGAGCGGTGACGGTGCGAGACGCACCTCGGCGCCCAGGGCGGCGGCCCGCTCCCGCATCCCCCGGATGCCGTTGCCCTCGGGCAGCGCGTCGACGTCACCGACGCCCCGGCCGTCGTCGTCGACGGTGACGACCAGCCGGCCGGGCCGGTGCTCGACCGCGACCTCGGCGCGGCTCGCCCGGGCGTGCCGCACCACGTTGGTGACGGCCTCCTGCACCACCCGGTAGGCGGCCAGCTCGACGCCGGGCGGCAGCGGTTGTGGGATGCCGGTCGTGCGGGTCGTGAGGTCCAGGCCCGCGAGCCGGGATCGCGCGACAAGGTCGTCGAGCGCGGCCAGGCTCGCGGCGGGATGGCGCGGGGCCGGCCCGTCGCCCTCGCGCAGCACCTCGATCAGCGAGCGCAGCTCGACCAGCGCCTCCTTGCTCGCCCCCTTGATGACCTGCAGCGCCTCGTCGACCTGCTCCGGGTGGGTGCCGCGCAGGTGCAGCGCGACCGACGCCTGCACGTTGATGAGCGACATGTGGTGGGCGACGACGTCGTGCAGCTCGCGGGCGATCCGCAGCCGCTCCTCCCCCTCGCGGCGCCGGCGCTGCTCGGCCATGGCCCGCCGGTGGCTCGCCGCGCGCTCGCCCCGGACCCGGCCCACCTCGGCCAGCGCGAGCACGAGCAGCGCCCAGGCGAGGGTCGCGGCGGCGGCACCCCACGACCAGCTCCGACCGGGATCGAGCGCCACCGCGACGGCGTGGGCGGTCAGCACTCCCCCGGCGACGAGCCAGGCGACCAGCCGGTGACCGGTCACCACGGCGGCGACCAGGGCGACCGCGAGCGAGAGCACGACCGGGCCGTAGGGGTAGCCCAGCACCAGGTAGGCCGCCGTCACGGCCCCCACCACCACCGTCACGACTGGAACCCGGGCGCGCGTCACCAGGGCCAGTGCGACCGGACCGGCCAGCAGCAGCACCACCGCGAGCAGGTCGAGGGAGCGCCGTTCCGGCTGGGCGCGGGCGGCGCCGAGACTGCCCAGCAGCTGCACCCCCGCGAGCGCGACGGCCAGGACCACCTGCGGCGGCCGGCCCGCGCCCCACGGGCCGCGGCCCGCCCACGGCGGGCCGAACCCGGCATCCGGCGGGGTGGTCCCGGCATCCGGCACCGCTGCGCGACTTCCCGCGCGGTTGCCGACCGGCGCGGGTGGCGTGCGGGGGGTGGGCCCGGGCATGTGACCAGCGTAGGGACGCCGGGGGCCGGCGGTCGTCCTGCCGGCGGCGGCGGTGCGGCTACTCCCCCGGGAGTACGTCAGGTCGGCATCAGCCCTGCGCGGCTGGCGAGCAGCGCCGCCTGCACGCGGTCGCGGCTGTGGGTCTTGGCGAGCACGCTGCCCACATGGGTCTTCACCGTGCTGGTCGACAGGTGGAGCCGGCCCGCGATCTCCGTGTTGTTGAGCCCCAGGCCGATCAGGGCGAGGACGTCGGACTCGCGTGGGGACAGGCAGTACGGACCCAGGTCGGGCACCCGCTGCTGCCCGCCCGCTCGAACGCGCGCGAGCACCGCCCGGGTGACCTCGGGAGAGAGGATGGAGTCACCGTCGGCGACCGCCCGCACCGCCCGGACGAGGTCGGCACCACTGCACCGCTTGAGCAGGAACCCACGGGCACCAGCCGCGATGGCCTCGAGGACGTAGTCGTCCCGGTCGAAGGTGGTGACGACGATGACCGCCGGCGCATGGGGGACGGCCTGGAGGGCGCGGGTCGCCGCGAGCCCGTCGAGGACCGGCATCCGCACGTCCACGAGCGCGACGTCCAGCCGTGGGTCGGCACGGACCGCATCCAGGAAGGCTCGTCCGTCCTCCGCCAGGACCGCCACCTCGACGTCCGGCTGGGCGGAGAGGATCATCGCGAAGCCCTCACGCACCAGCTGCTGGTCGTCGACGACCGCGACCCGGATCACGCGTTCGCCGCCGGTGCATCGGTCGGCAGGAAGACGTCGACCATGGTTCCGCCGCCCGGCCGTTCGCTGATCGACCAGTGCCCGGAGCCGGTGGTGACCCGCTCGTCGATCCCCACGAGCCCCGAGCCCCGCGGCGGTGTGCGGCGCGGCAGCCCCACCCCGTCGTCGGCCACCCGCAGGTGCACGTAGCGCCCGGCCGGCGCCGCGTTCACCCAGGCGTGCGTCGCTGCGGCGTGCCGGGTGATGTTGGTCATCGCCTCCTGCGCGATGCGGTAGACCGCCAGCAGGGTGCCTTCGGACAGGACCAGCTGGGGGTCGACGTCGACCTCGACGACCACGCCCGAGTGGCGCAGCGGGGCGGCGAGCAGCTCGTCGACGTCCGAGAGCCGGGGCGGTGCCGAGACCGCGAGCGGCGCGTGCGGGTCCCGCAGGTGCACGACGAGGGCGTCGAGCTCGGTCAGCGCCGTGCGGCCCAGGCCCCCGATGGCCTCGAGCGCCGTCCTCGGGTCGCCCACGAGGCCCGCCTCGGCCTGCACCACCATGGCGGTGACCTGGTGACCCACGCTGTCGTGCAGCTCGCGCGCGATGGCCGTGCGTTGCTCCAGCCAGCGGGTCTGGCCGCGCAGCAGCCCGGCCTCGCGCTCGAGCGCCCGGCCCTGCACCCTGGAGCGGAGCAAGAGGCCGCACAGCCCACCGATGAGGACACCGATGAACGCCGACAGCACTTCGCCGTTAGGTGAGATGACCAACGAGAGGATGGCCCCGGCGAACCCGTAGGCCCACCCTCGCCAGGCGACGTCCTGGCGGTCTTCGGCGACCGCCACGAGAACCGCGGCCCCCACCGTGAAGGCGAGCCACGGGGCGCCACCGGACCACGTCGCGGCGAAGGCCGCACCGAGCCCGAAGGCCGTGGTCCGCTGACGCGGCGGCACGAGCGGCGATGCCACCGCGAGCAGGGCGATGTAGGCCGCCCAGCCCTCACCGCTGGTCGGCTCGAACACCGAGACCAGCATGGCGAAGCCGGCCGCGACAGCGGCCAGCCCGTACATCAGCTGCCGGGCCCCGAGGCCCCGCGCCGCCAACGGCAGCGCGGGCAGCCGCAGCGCCGGGCGCCGCGCTGCGAACGGTCGGATGGTCACCCCGACAGTCTCCTCGGCCCGGGCCGCCCTGTCATGACCCGGGCGGGCGGCCGGTACCGGGGTACCGGCCATCCGCAGTCGTTGGGTACTGGGGTCGTGGTGCCGGGAGCCGCACGGTGGTGGTGTGGGGCCGGCGGTGCACAGCAGCGTGGTCCCATGAGCAGCTACGCCGTGCCGGGCCATGGCCGGCCCACGTCGAGCGGCATCACCGAGCCCTGGTGCACCTGGCCGAACTTCGTCACGCTGGTGCGCACCGTCGTCGCCGTCGGGCTGGGTGTCGTCGCGGTGGGCCGCACCGACGTGCGGGTGCTCGCCCTCGCCTACGCCGTCTACTGGGTGGGGGACGTCGCGGACGGGTGGCTGGCCCGCCGACTCGGTCAGGAGACGAGGGCCGGCGCGGTGTTCGACATCGTGGGCGACCGTGCGTGCACCGTGCTGCTGTGTGCCGGCCTCGTCGCGGCCCGTCCGGGAGCATGGCTCGTGGGGGTGGTCTTCCTCGTGTCGTTCGCCGTGGTCGACACCATGCTGTCGTTGTCCTTCCTTCGCTGGGACGTGTTGGGGCCCAACGACTTCCACCTGGTCGACCGCACCGTGTGGCTGGTGAACTGGTCGCCCGCCGCCAAGGCCCTGAACACCGCCGGTGTCGTGGGACTGACCGTTCTCGGGCTGTACCGGCCGGCACTGTTGCTGGCCGTGGCCGTCCTGCTCGTCAAGGTCGGTTCGGGCGTGCGGGTGCTGCGCCTGCTGCGGCGCCAGGAGCTCCACGCCACACCCGCATGAGCGCCACGGCGGCCCTCTTCGCACTGCTCGCGGCGGTCGGCATGGGTCTCGGCTCGGCGCTGCTGCCGTTCCTGTACGCCGAGGCCAATGCCGTCGTCTCCGCGAGGACCACACCGTCCTCGGCAGTGGCCTTGGGGGTGGCTCCGGCACTGGCGGCCGGCCAGACCGCGGGGAAGCTGGTGCTGTTCGAGTCGGCCAGGCGCCGCTCCCAGCGGTGGGCGGCACGCGACGAGTCGTCGCGGCAGGCCCTATGGGCCGCACGGGTCGGGCCGTGGCTCACCTCGCCCCGCAGGGGTCCACCGGTCGTGCTGCTGTCCGCGACGCTGGGGGTGCCGTCACTGGCCGTGGTCTCGCTCGCGGCCGGTGCCTGCCGCCAGCGACGCGAGCTGTTCGCGGTGCTGGTGCTCACCGGCCGCGTGCGGTTCGCCGCGATCGCGCTCCCTGCAGCGCAGCCCTGCGATGACCTCGGTGTCCCGCCGCCTCCGCGCTCCGTCGCCGGGTCGGATGCCGCCAACCGACATGGCGTCGAGCAGCGCCTGCTCGACGGCCGGCAGGGAGCCGCCGAGCACCGCCAGGCCCGTGGGCCCGAACAGCACAGTGCGAGAACCGTCTCGCGCACCCCGACCACCGCCGGCAGACCGGAGACCGACGAGGCGTGGCGGTCGTCGTCATGCCTCGTTGCGGTGCACGAGGCGCACCGGCACCGGCAGCCGCGCGACCATAGCGTCCCACTCGGGCCGGCGGCGCACCCAGCCGTGGGTGAGGTCGCAGAGCGAGCAGCTGGTGCGCCCGAGCAGGTGGCCGATGACGTAGATGACCTCACCGACGACGCCGCCGTCCGCGTCGTAAACGCCGACGACCTCGACCACGGGCTGCACCATGCCGACACGCGATAACCCGGCGGCGCGCCTGAACCGCTTCGACCTTCGACGGCGCACACAGGCACGGCCGCCTGCGTGGGCTCGCCTCGGGGCCTTCCCCGGCGGGCCGGGTCATCAAGGGTTGGCGGCGCAGCGCGGGCGGAGCTGTGGACCGCCCAATGGTCTCAACAGCGTTGGATGCTGGCCCCTCGGCAACGCTGGACGTATCGCCGCGGCCTCTCTCGGTGACGCCTCAGGTGAGACCACCTCGCGGAACGGGTGCGCGGTCCCTCCGTGGATACGTACGGTCGCGACGAGCC
>JBJMHU010000211.1:0-2677 GCA_045807225.1 Ornithinibacter sp.
CGCTGGGCCAGGCCGTGGCCCTGCTCGAGCGGGAGCACGACGGTGTCAACGGCGGCTTCGGCACCGCCCCGAAGTTCCCGCCCTCGATGGTCCTGGAGTTCCTGCTGCGGCGCGGCGGTGAGGACGCCACGGCGATGCTCGAGGGATGCCTCGAGGCGATGGCCCGGGGCGGCATCCACGACCAGCTCGGTGGCGGCTTCGCGCGCTACTCGGTCGACGCCGGCTGGGTGGTGCCCCACTTCGAGAAGATGCTCTACGACAACGCCCTGCTGCTCCGGGTCTACGCCGAGTGGGGCACGCCGGTGGGAGTCTGGGCGGCCGAGGGGATCGCCGACTTCCTGCTCACCGAGCTGCGCACCGCCGAGGGCGGCTTCGCCTCGGCGCTCGACGCCGACTCGGAGGGCGCCGAGGGCACCTACTACGTCTGGACGCCGGCCCAGCTGACCGAGGCGCTCGGCCCCGAGGACGGGCCGTGGGCCGCCCGGCTGCTCTCGGTCACCGAGAGCGGCACCTTCGAGCACGGCGCCTCGACGCTGCAGCTGCGCGAGGACCCGGCCGACCTGGAGCGGTGGTTCGGGGTGCAGCGCCGGCTGCGGGAGGTGCGCTCGCACCGCGAGCGACCGGCGCGCGACGACAAGGTGGTCGCCGCGTGGAACGGCCTGGCCATCAGCGGCCTCTGCCGGGCCGGCACGCTGCTCGGACTGCCGTCGTACGTCGACGCGGCGGTGGCGGCCGGCGAGCTGCTCTGGGACGTGCACCTGGTCGACGGCCGGCTCCGGCGGGTCTCCCGGGACGGCGTCGTCGGCACGCCCGCCGGCGTCCTGGAGGACCACGGCTGCGTGGCGTCCGGGTTCCTCTCGCTGGTGCAGGCGACCGGGGACGCGGTCTGGCTGACCCGGGCGACCCAGCTGCTGGACCAGGCCATCGAGTGGTTCCGCGCCGACGACGGGGGTTTCTTCGACACCGCCGCCGACGCCGAGGCGCTCGTGGCCCGGCCACGCGACCCGTCCGACAACGCCTCCCCGTCCGGTCTCTCGTCGTTGGTCCACGCGCTGGTCGAGGCGCACGCGCTCACCGGCGAGGGCCGCTACCTGACTGTCGCCGAGGAGGCGCTGGCCACCGTCGCCGAGCTGGCCGCGAAGGCGCCGAGGTTCGCCGGCTGGTCGCTGGCGGCGGCGCAGACGCTCGTCTCCGGCGGGCCGCTCGAGGTGGCGGTCGTCGGTCCGGACGCCGAGGCCCGGCGGGACCTGGCCACCCGGGCTCGCCGGCACCCTGGCGCGGTGGTCGTCGAGAGCGACGGCCCGCGCGACGACGTACCCCTCCTGTCCGGGCGTACGCCGCTCGACGGCCGGCCCGCGGCCTACGTCTGCCGCCGCTTCGTCTGCGAGCGGCCGGTCACCACTCTCGACGAGCTGGACCGCGCCCTCGGTGGTTGAGGAGCTTGCGCAGCACGCGTCTCGAGCCCTGGGTGACCTGGCGCTGGGTCCCAGCCACGGCTTGCGAGGTTTCGAGACGGTCGCAGAGCGACCTCCTCAACCACCGGTGGCCTGCGCGCGCAGCGTGCTCGGCCAGCCCTCGACACCGCGAGTAGGTTCGGTCCATGCCCGGCGAGAGCAGCTACGACTACGTCATCGTCGGCGCCGGGAGCGCGGGTGCGGTGCTGGCAGCGCGGCTCACCGAGGACCCGGACGTCACCGTGTGCCTGCTCGAGGCCGGCGGCGAGGCCGACGCCGACGAGGTGATGATCCCGGCGGCGTTCGCGAGCCTGTTCAAGACGCGCTGGGACTGGAACTACCAGACCACCGAGCAGAAGCAGCTCCACGGCCGCCGTGCCTACTGGCCGCGGATGAAGGCGCTCGGCGGCTGCTCGTCGATGAACGCGATGATCTACATCCGCGGCAACCGCGTGGACTACGACGCCTGGCGCGACCAGTACGGCGCCGAGGGGTGGGGCTTCGACGACGTGCTGCCCTACTTCACCAGGGCCGAGCGCAACACCCGGCTCGGCGCCCCGCTGCACGGCCAGGACGGCCCGCTGTGGGTGGAGGACCGGGTCTACACCCACCCGCTCAGCCACGCGTTCGTCGACAGCGCGGTCAGCGCCGGCCACAAGCCGACCGATGACTTCAACGGAGCCTCGCAGGAGGGCGCGGGGCTCTACCAGGTCACCTGCCGCAAGGGGCGGCGCTGGTCGACCAACGAGGCCTACCTCAAGCCGGCGCGGTCGCGGCCGAACCTCACGGTGACGACCGGTGCCTTCGCCACGGGCGTCGAGCTGGAGGGCGAGCGGGCCACCGGCGTGACGTTCCGGCAGGCCGGCGCGACCCACACCGTGACCGCTCGCCGCGAGGTGCTCCTGTGCGGTGGCGCGATCAACAGCCCGCAGCTGCTGATGCTCTCGGGGATCGGCCCGGTCGGCCACCTCCGCGAGGTCGGCGTCGAGGCGAAGGTCGACGTCGCCGGCGTCGGTGCGAGCCTGCAGGACCACCCGGTGGTGCCCCTGCTCTGGCACACCCACGGCGTCACCGACCTGGCCCAGCTCAACAACGTGCGCAACTTCGCGCGCTGGAAGCTGCGCGGGACCGGACCGCTGGCGTCCAACATCGGCGAGGCCGGCGCCTTCTTCGCCAGCCGCGAGGGGCTGCCGGCGCCGGACCTGCAGATCCACGTGGCGCCC
>JBJMHU010000212.1:0-4403 GCA_045807225.1 Ornithinibacter sp.
CCCGTCGGGCACGGCGAGCCGCACCTCGTCGTCGAGCAGGGGGGTGATCACGAACTGGTCGAGGTCCTCCTCACCGCGCCCGAGGTCGGTGCCCTCGTAGGCGAACGCCACGGCGAGGTCGCACTCGCCGGCCTTGAGAGCCGCCAGGCTCTCGGGCGGCTCTGCCTCGGTGAAGCTGATGTGCACGTCCGGGAAGCGCTGCTTGACCAGCGACAGGGCCCGCGGCACCAGGGTGGCTGACGCCGACGGGAAGGCCATCAGCCGCACCCGACCACTGCGCAGCCCGGCGATCGCCGCAACCTCCTCCTCAGCCGCATCGAGGGCCGCCAGCACCGGGGTGGCGTGCCGCGCGAGCACCTGGCCGGCCTCGGTGAGCCGCACGTTGCGCCCCACCCGCTCCACCAGCACGGTGCCGGTGCGCTGCTCGAGGCGGCGCACCATCTGGGAGATGGCCGGCTGGGTGTAGCCGAGCGAGACGGCGGCCGCGGTGAAGCTGCCCTCGTCGGCAATGGCCTTCATGACCCGGAGTCCAGCGGCGTCGATCATGGGGCGCATTCTATAACGCCGCGTTATCGCTCCGCTACCTTCCCACACGCAGTGTCATGCCTGGCCACCTGTGTGACCCATCGCCGTCGACGCCAGGGGCTCGACCTCCTGCGACATTCCCAGCCACCAGAACCGCAGCCACGTCGCACAAGCTCACAGCCGCGCGACCACGGCATCCTTCAACGCCCGCGCGCGGAGTCTGCCGCGCCGGGGATAATCGCGGCATGCCGGATGCCGCCTCGCTCGCCGCCCTCCTCGGCGCCCACCCGGGCACTCTCGTGCTCACCGGTGCCGGCATCTCGACCGACTCGGGCATTCCCGACTACCGCGGGCCCGACGGCACCCGCCGGGTCACCCCGATGCAGCACGGCGAGTTCGTCGGCTCCAGCCAGGCCCGGCAGCGCTACTGGGCCCGCTCGTTCATCGGGTGGCAGCGCTTCAGCCAGGCCGAGCCGAACGCCGCCCACCTGGCCGTCGCCGACCTGCAGCGCCGCGGCGTGCTCGGCCCGGTGATCACCCAGAACGTCGACGGCCTGCACCAGGCAGCGGGCAGCCACGACGTCACCGAGCTGCACGGCAGCCTGGCCGAGGTCGTCTGCCTCACCTGCGGCGACCGGTCCGATCGCGACCTGCTCCAGGCGCGGATGTACGAGGCCAACACTGGCTTCGACCGGCTGGCGAGCGGTGAGGCACCCGACGGCTCACGGGTGAGCAGCCAGATCCGCCCCGACGGCGACATCGTGCTCGCCGACGACCTCGTCGCCGGTTTCCACCTACCGCGCTGCACGGTGTGCGGCGGCGACGTCCTCAAGCCCGACGTCGTGTTCTTCGGCGGCTCGGTTCCGCGCGATCGGGTCGACGCCTGCTACGCCCTCACCGATGCCGCCCCCGCCCTGCTGGTCCTCGGCTCCTCCCTCGCCGTGATGAGCGGGCTGCGGTTCGTGCGGCACGCCGCCAAGCGCGGCATCCCGGTGATGGCCGTGACCCGCGGCCCCACTCGCGGCGACGACCTGATGACGCTGCGCGTCGACGCCTCGCTCGCCCCCACCCTCGGCGAGGTGCTCCGCGCCGGGGTAGCCGCCTGATGGCCGACGACGTCCCCGAGGCGACGGACGCCGACAGCGAGCACCCGGCATCCGCACCGCTGGCCCTGCGCACCGCGACCGCCGCCGACCTGCCCGCGCTGGCCGCCATCTACAACGAAGCCGTCGCGCACAGTGTCGCCACCTTCGACGTCGAGCCGCAGCCGCCGGAGCTGTTCGCCGACCGCGTCGCCAGCACCCGACCCGGCGACCACGTGCTCGTCGCGCAGGAGCGGGGCCGCGTGATCGGGATGGCGTACGCGGCCACCTACCGCCCACGGCCGGCGTACGACGGCACCCGCGAGACCTCCATCTACCTTGCTCCGGACGCCCGCGGTCGCGGACTCGGGCGGGCGCTCTACGACGAGCTGCTCGCGCGGGTCGACGCCGACGGCATCCACGTCTGCCTGGCCGTCATCGCCGAGCCGAATGCGGCCAGCGAGGCGCTGCACGTGGCCGTCGGCTTCGAGCGCGCCGGCACCTTGCGCGAGGTGGGCCGCAAGTTCGACCGGTGGGTCGACACCACCTGGTGGCAGCGCATCCACGGTCAGTCGGATGCCGGGGACGGGCCGCCCCCGGCCCCCGCCACGGGCCGCTGAGCGCGGCGATACGCTGCCACCATGGGAGCCACCGGGTCCGGACCGTTCGAGAACGACGACGCGCTCGACTTCCTGGGGGAGCTGGCCGACCTCCCTCCGCAGGACCGGGGCCACCGGGTGCTCGAGGCGCTCGACACGGTACTGCTCAGCACCGGCTACGTCGAGGCGCCGGAGATGTGCGAGGCCGTCGCCGGAGCCGCCGCGGTCGGCGCCTCGGTGAACCCGAACGCCGCGGTCGGCGAGCCGTACCTGCCCGGCTGGCTCGCCGTCGAGCCACTGCCAACCGGTGACGAGGAGCTCGTCGAGAAGGCGCGGCAGGTGCTGCGGCGGGCGGTGCGCTCCCAGGACAACGAGTGGTGGGAGCTGTGGGACGAGGCCCACCTGGCCGACGACGTCACGGCATCGTGCCGCCGCGCGCTGGCGTGGCTCGGCGACCGCGACGACTGACCGAGGCGAGCTGGGCGACGAGGGCCCGACGTCCACCCCGGACGTCGGGCCCTCGTCGAGTGCAGCGGGTCAGACCCGGCGCAGGACGGCCGTCACCTTGCCCAGGATGGTGGCGTGGTCGCCGTCGATCGGTGAGAAGGCCGGGTTGTGCGGCATCAGCCACACCTTGCCGTCGCGCCGCTTGAAGGTCTTGACGGTGGCCTCGTTGTCGAGCATCGCGGCCACGATGTCGCCGTTGTCGGCGTTGGGCTGCTGGCGCACGACCACCCAGTCGCCGTCGCAGATGGCGGCGTCGACCATGGAGTCGCCGACCACCTTGAGCAGGAAGAGCGAGCCCTCACCGACGATCTGGCGGGGGAGCGGGAAGACGTCGTCGACGACCTCCTCGGCGGTGATCGGCACGCCGGCGGCGATGCGGCCGAGCACCGGCACGTAGGTGGCCTCGGGGCGCTGGTCGTTGATGCCGGTGACGTCGACGTCGTCGTGCTCGGCGGCGCCTCGGTAGCCGGGCTCGTCGCTGGCGGTGTCGGGGGAGATGACCTCGATGGCGCGCGGCCGGTTGGGGTCGCGGCGTAGATAGCCCTTGCGCTCCAGGGCGGAGAGCTGGTGGGCGACCGAGCTGGGGGAGGTGAGGCCCACGGCGTCGCCGATCTCGCGCATGCTCGGCGGGTAGCCGCGCCGGTCGATGGAGTTGCGGATCACCTCGAGCACCTTGCGCTGGCGGTGCGTGAGCGCCCCGCCGTCGCCACGATCGGGCATCTCGTGGATGTCGGCGTTCCTCGGACGTGCCATGTCGACCCCTTCGGTGTCGTCCCTGCTGTCGGGAGTGCGGTCCTGCGGCCGGAGCCGAGCGGACTGCGGTGTTTGCGCAGGTCAGCCCGACTGTCAGTGGTGCTCGGCAGGCTTACCGGCATGAGCACATCGTACGAGTCTCGTACACACAATTCAAACATGTCTTCGAGGCGTGTCTTGAACGGCTCGAACATCCGTGCTACAACTCGTACAGACGTTCTATCGAACACCGGTTCGACGGTGGCTCTGGCCGCCGGGATGGAGGAAAGCATGAGCGCACTCGAGTGGAGCCCCACCGACCTCGGGTATGCCGGGTCGCCGGCACCGCGTCGACCGCACCTCGTCGTGCTTCCCGGCGGTGCTGGTAGCGCGGCACCGGTCTCCGGCGTGCGCATCACCCGTCGCGGTCGGCTGGCCCTGCTGGCCCTGGCGCTGGCCGTCGTCGCGGTCGTCGGCCTGATGGGGACAGGTGGCGCCGGTGCCGCCGAGCCGCTGGCCACCGTCACCGTTGCCCCGGGGCAGACGCTCTCCGAGATAGCCCTCGCCGAGCTGCCCCAGCTGAGCCTGAGCCAGGGCATCGTCGCGATCCAGCTCGCCAACCAGCTGAGCACTGCCCAGATCAGCGCCGGGCAGGAGCTCGTGATCCCGCGGTCCTGACCGCACGCGACCGTCGCCGGCCCAGGTGGTCCGCGCCGGTCCCACCGTCCTGAGTCCCTCGACCCGACTCAGAACGCCGAAGGGCGTCGCCCCCGTGCAGGGGATGCGGCGCCCTTCGTGCTGTGGCGAGGGCGGATCGCACACCCCGAAGATTGGCGGTCCGTTTGCAGGTGGTGCGCTACCCCCTGGCGTCTACCGATGACCTCCACTCCCAAGGGGTTTCACGGGTTCGAGGTGATGTTCGGCCGCGTGGCGTCAGGGCATCACCTCGACTCAGGCG
>JBJMHU010000213.1:0-13599 GCA_045807225.1 Ornithinibacter sp.
GAGCGCATCGGTGGCGCGGCCGATGTCGACCACGATCCCGTCGGCGTCGAGCTCGGCGCGGCGGAAGGTGGCGTCGACGACGAACGTCGCGCCGTGCAGGCGCTGCGCGGGACCGAAGACCTCCCCGCGCAGGCTGTGGGCGATCATGAGGTGGTCGCGGACCGTCACGCTGAACACGCAGGAGCCTCCTGGTCGAGGGGATCGTCGTACACGAGAGAGTGGCAGAGCGCGGGCAGGTCCCCGCGCGCCAGGCGGGGCATCACCACCGGCAGGTCCTCGAACGCGGACTCGCCGGTCAGCAGGGCGTCGAAGGCCGGGTCCCGCAGGAGCTCGAGGGCCAGCTCCAGGCGCTCGCCGGTGGTCCGGCGGCCCCGCCGTGCCGCAGCGACCGTGCCCACCTGGCTCGCGCGTATCGCGAGGCGTGCCGAGTGGAACGCGCCGCCCAGCGACACGCGGGTCTCCGCGTCGCCGTACCAGCTGAGCTCGAGGACCGTGCCCTCCGGCGCCAGCAGGTCCAGGGACGTCTGCAGCCCCGCGGACGTCGCGCTCGTGTGGACGGCGAGGTCGAGGTCTCCGGCGGCGTCCGCCGGGACGGCGAACCCGACCCCGAGCGCCGCCGCGACCTCCGCGCGTGCCGGGTCGACGTCGACGAGGGTCACTCGGGTCCCGGGGAAGCGCGCCAGCAGCCGAGCGACGCAGCAGCCGACCATGCCGGCGCCGACGACCGCGATCCGGTCGCCGAGGAGCGGCGCAGCGTCCCACAGGGCGTTCACGGCCGTCTCCACGGTTCCGGCGAGGACCGCGCGCGCCGGTGGCACGTCCTCGGGCACCACCGTCACCGCGCCGGACGGGACGACGTAGGCGCTCTGATGCGGGTAGAGACAGAAGACGGTACGTCCGCGCAGGTCCGCCGGCCCCTCCTCGACCACACCGACGCTGAGGTACCCGTACTTCACCGGACCGGGAAGGTCGCCCTCCTGGTACGGCGCCCGCATCCGCTCGTACTGGCTGGCAGGGACGCGCCCGTCGAACACCAGCGTCTCGGTGCCGCGGCTCACCCCGGAGCGCAGCGCACGGACGAGCACCTCGCCGGGGCCCGGCTCGGGAAGGGGCACCCGCCGGATCTCTCCCGTCCCCGGGGCGCGCAACCAGAACGCCTGCGCCTCGCGCGCCATCGACCACCCCGCCTGGTCCGGTTCGGCCTTGAGGCCCGGTTCGCGTCATTGTCACGGTAGTGGCCCGGTGAAGGAAAGGCTGGACGCAAGGGTGGACGAAGGCGGGGGTGTCGGGTTCGACGGGGTCGGCGGATCCCCGACGCAGGGGACCGCGAACGGTCACACTGAACCGGGGCGGGGGCTCCTGCGTCTTGTTCGGTAGGAGGTGGCATGGCCGACGACGAGGTCGCGCTGATGAGGCAGCTGCACGAGGAGCACGCGGCCGGGCTGTGGCACCACTGCCTGCGTCTGACGGCGGGAGACCACAGCCGTTCCGAGGACCTGGTGCAGGAGACGCTGCTGCGCGCGTGGCGGCAACGCGATGTTCTCGACCGCCCTCCTGCCGCGGTGCGGGCATGGCTGTTCACCGTCTCGCGCAACGTCCTCATCGACGAGTGGCGCAGTCGCCGCGCGCGGAGCGAGTTCTCGGTCGCCGACGTCCCCGAGGCGGACCCGGACGACCGGACCGACGCCCTGCTCCAGGCCTGGGTCGTCGAGGAGGCGGTCACGAAGCTCTCGCCCGAGCACCGCGCGGTGCTGCTCGAGTGCTACTACCGGGGTCACCCGGTGGCCGAGGCGGCCCGGCAGCTCGGGATACCGGAGGGCACGGTCAAGTCCCGGACCCACTACGCCCTGCGTGCGCTGCGGCTCGCGCTCGAGGAGATGGGAGTCAGCGCATGAGCTGCACGTACGCCGATCGCGACGGCTCCTACGTCCTCGGCGCCCTCTCGCCGGCCGAGCGGCTCGACTTCGAGCAGCACCTGGCCGGCTGCGCGGACTGTGCGCGCTCGGTCCGCGAGCTCGCCGGCCTGCCCGGTCTGCTGGCCCAGGTCGACGTGGGCGACCTCGAGGCGCGCACCCCGGACGCCCCGCTGCCCTCGACCCTGCTGCCCGCGCTGGTGCGCGAGGTGCGGGGCCAGCAACGTCGGCGCTCGGTGCTCACCGCCGCGGTGGCTGCCGCCGTGGCTGCGCTGTTCGTCGGTGCGCTGGCCGTGGGCGGCGTCTTCGACCGCTCCACCCCTCCCGCGTCGGCCGCGTCGCCGGCCGCCTCGGCCACCCGCAGCGCTGCGCCCGCGGGCCAGGCGATGGTGCCGGTCGGCGCGGTGCCGGTCAAGGCTGCCGTGGCCCTGACCGGGGTGGCCTGGGGCACCAAGCTCGACCTGACCTGTTCCTACCCTGAGGGCGACGGTGACGGCGACGACGACGCCCAGCCCGGGGCCACCCCCCCGGCCTACGCCCTGGTCGTGCACACCCGCGAGGGTGCTGTCGAGCAGGTGGCCACCTGGAAGGGCCTGCCGGGGAAGACGATGCGGCTCACCGGAGCCACCGCCACCGGCCGCACCGACATCACCTCGGTCGACGTGCGCACCTCCGACGGCCGCGTCGTGCTGACCCTGCCGGTCTGAGCGGGGCTGCGCGCCGGTAGCGCCTACCGCCGGCTGGTCGAGCGGAGGCCCCCAGCCACCCGACCGGGGTGACGCGCCACGCGCCGGAGGGGCGTAGCAATGAGTGCGGGTGGTGCGCCGCAGGGCAGGCGCCATCCACACCACCGAGCGCCGCCCACGAAGGAGCACCGCTGTGACCCAGCACCTGGCAACCTTGAGCACGATCGAGGCGTGGGAGCGCGAGGAGGGCGCCCCTGCCCCGCTCGGTGCCACCTGGGTGGAGTCGGAGCAGGCGTGGAACTTCGCCCTCTACTCCCGGGCCGCCACCAGCGTGACGCTCCTGGTCTACGGCGCGGATGACGTGACGACCCCGATCCTCGAGCTCGCCCACGACCCGCTGGTGCACAAGACGGGCCGGATCTGGCACTGCATGGTCGCCGCCGGGCGCGTTCCGGGGGCGGCCTACTACGCCTACCGGGTCGACGGGCCCTCGGGCGGCCGCAACCACTTCGTGCCGGACAAGGTGCTCTGCGACCCGTACGCGCAGCGGGTGCACTTTCCCGCGGGCTTCGCGCGCGACGCCGCCTGTGGTGACGGGCCCAACGACGGGCGGGCCGTGCTCGGCCAGCTGCCGCGGGCGAGCTGGGGGCACGAGCCCGGCCTTGCACCGGGGCCGCGGCACACCCATGACACGGTGGTCTACGAGGCGCACGTCAAGGGCTTCACGGCCCGCGAGAACAGCGGGGTGTCGGCGGCGCACCGCGGGACCTTCCGCGGACTGGTCGAGAAGATCCCCTACCTGGTCGAGCTCGGCATCACCGTTCTCGAGCTGCTCCCGGTGCACCAGTTCGACCCCCAGGAGGGCAACTACTGGGGGTACATGACGCTGAGCTTCTTCGCGCCGCACCACGCCTACGCCGCCGAGGAGCCGGTCGCGGAGTTCCGCGAGATGGTCGCCGCGATGCACGCCGCCGGCATCGAGGTGTGGCTCGACGTGGTCTACAACCACACCTGCGAGGGTGACCCGTCCGGGCCGACCTACCACCTGCGCGGCATCGACAACGACTCGTACTACCTCGTGGCCGAGGACGGCTCGTACCTCGACGCCTCCGGCTGCGGAAACACCACCCAGGGAGCCGACCTGGCGATGCGGGGCCTGGTGCTGCGCAGCCTGCGGCACTGGTCCGCGCTGGGCGTCGACGGGTTCCGGTTCGACCTCGCCTCCATCCTGGCCCGCGACGCCGACGGGGGGATCGACCCGAGCACCGCCCCGCCCCTGATCAGCGAGATCGGAGCGCTCGCCGCCCAGCTGGACGTCAAGGTGGTCGCGGAGGCCTGGGACATGGGGGCCTACCTGCTCGGGCGGTCCTTCCCCGGCATCATGTGGCGGCAGTGGAACGGCCGTTTCCGCGACGACGTGCGCGGGTTCGTCAAGGGAGACGACGGCCTGGTGCCGGCCCTGATGACGCGGGTCTACGGCAGCTGCGACCTGTTCCCCGACGGCCCCGGTGACGTCTACCGGCCCTACCAGAGCATCAACTTCATCACCGCCCACGACGGCTTCTGCCTGAACGACCTGGTGTCCTACAACGACCGGCACAACGAGGCCAACGGGCATGACGGCACCGACGGCTCCAGCGACAACCTCAGCTGGAACGGCGGGTGGGAGGGTGCCGAGGGGGTCCCCGACGAGGTCCGGGCCCTGCGGCTCCGGCAGATGAAGAACTTCTTCGCCCTGATGATGCTGAGCAACGGCGTGCCGATGGTCGTGGCGGGCGACGAGTTCGCCAACACGCAGCACGGCAACAACAACCCCTACAACCAGGACAACGAGACCACCTGGCTCGACTGGGACCGGCTCACCACCCACCGCGAGCTGTTCGACTTCGCGAAGGGCATGATCGCGCTGCGAAAGTCCCGGCGCAGCATCGCCCGCAGCCGGTTCTGGCGCGACGACGTGCAGTGGTTCGGCACCTCGGGCGCCCCCGACCTCTCCGAGCAGTCCCACACCCTGGCCTGGCACCTGTCCGGAGCGGCCTACGACGAGGACGACCTCTACGTGATGGTCAACGCCTGGTCGGGCCCCCTGGACTTCAGCATCCAGGTGCCGGGTTCGTGGCGGGTGCTGGCCGACACCAGTGACAGCAGACCGCCCGAGCTCCACCCCGCGGGGCCACTCGTTCCCGACGGCCGGCTCACCGTGGGAGCGCGGTCCATCGTCGTGCTGAGCGGCCGCACCACCTGAGCGAGCCGTCGTCGACGCGCCGGCACCTCGCAGCCCGGGATGCAGGGTGCCGGGCGCGAGGTGCCGGGGTCCGGAGTCAGCGGGTGCGGGACGTCGTCGACGCGTCGGCCGAGCTGCTCTCGGGCGTGGTCGACCGGCGGCTGGGCCACGCCGCGCGCATCACCAGCAGGCCACCGATGATGCACACCACCTCGGCCACCGCGGCCGCCCACACCTCGAAGCCGACCCACTGCTCGTTCACCCCGAACAACCCGACGGTCGTCGACAGGATGAACGCCCCGAGCGTGCTCGCCCCGAACCCGGCGGCGAGGAAGCCCGGGGCCCAGTGCCGCCACGCCAGCAGCAGCACCGCGATGACCAGTCCGGCCACGGCGTTGAACAGGAACGCCGGTCCGATGATGTCGACGTCACTCATCCCGTCGAGCCACAGCTTGAGGTGCACGTACGCCGACACCAGCGCCGCCACCGCCGTCACGAGCCGAGTCCCCATCACTGTCTCCGTCCGACGCTCCGGTGCCGCCCACGCAACCGCGCAGGGGCCTCACCCGTCATCACGGAACGCAGCCCCCGACGGTTCACCCACGGCACGCCCGGCCCCTGACTTCCCGAACCGCCGCCGTGCTGGCACCGTGTCTACCGGTAGCACCGTCCCCCGACGGCGACCTCGTTCAGCGCAGCCGTGGAAGGGAGGGACCGACATGACGGTGCAGGCCCGCGCGTACTGGGTGCGCGAGCCGGGGGTGGGGGAGATCCGGTCCGAAGTGGTCCGCGAGCCGGGGCCCGGGGAGGTTCTCGTGCGGACGGTGCACACCGGCATCAGCCGCGGCACCGAGACGCTCGTCCTGCGCGGGGGCGTGCCGCCCGACCAGCGCGAGGTGATGCGGGCACCGCACCAGGAGGGCGACCTGCCCGGGCCGGTGAAGTACGGCTACCTCAACGTGGGAGTCGTCGAGGCCGGTCCACGCAACCTGTTGGGCCGCAGTGTGTTCTGCCTCTACCCCCACCAGACCGCCTACGTCGTGCCCGCCGAGGCCGTCGTCGTGGTCCCCGACGACGTGCCGCCCGCCCGTGCCGTGCTCGCGGGCACCGTCGAGACCGCCGTCAACGCGCTCTGGGATGCCGCGCCGCTCGTCGGCGACCGCGTCGCCGTGGTGGGGGCCGGGATGGTGGGCCTGTGCGCCGCCCGGCTGCTCGCCGGCATCCCCGGGGTCGAGGTGACCGTGGTCGACGTCGACCCCGCACGGGCCGTTGTCGCAGCGGCACTGGGCGCCGACTTCGCCCTGCCCGACGACGCGCCCGCCCGCTGCGACCTCGCCGTGCACGCGAGCGCGACGTCGGAGGGGCTGCAGCTGGCGCTCGACTCCCTCGCGCCCGAGGGCACGGTCCTCGACCTCAGCTGGTACGGCGACACCGAGGTGACCCTGCGGCTCGGCGGGTCGTTCCACTCGAGCCGGCTCGCGGTGCGGGCCAGCCAGGTCGGCACCGTCTCCCCGGCCCAGCGCGGGCGCCGCAGCCACGCCGACCGGCTGGCCCTGGCGCTGCGGCTCCTGCGCGACCCGGCGTTCGACGTGCTGCTCACCGGCAGCTCACCCTTCGAGCAGCTGCCCGACGTCATGGCGCGCCTGGCCGACGGCACGCTGCCCGCCCTCTGCCACACCATCACCTACCCCGAGGAGCCCCCGTGTTCAGCGTGACCGTCCGCGACCACATGATGATCGCCCACAGCCTGCGCGGCGAGGTGTTCGGGCCGGCCCAGCAGCTGCACGGCGCCACCTACGTCGTCGACCTCACCGTGCGCGCGCACACCCTCGACCCCGACGGCGTGGTCGTCGACATCGGCCAGGCGGCCCAGGTGCTCAAGGAGGTGGTGGGGGCGCTGAGCTACCGCAACCTCGACGACGACCGGTCACTGACCGGGGTCAACACGACGACCGAGCGGCTGGCCCAGGTCGTGGCCGACCGGCTCGCGGAGCGGATCTCCGCCGGCGAGGTGGGCCGGGATGCCGGTGAGCTCGCGGCGCTGCACGTCACCCTCGGTGAGTCGCACGTCGCCTGGGCCTCCTATGAGCGGGAGCTGTGAGCCTGGTGCACCTGGTCGTGCCGGACGGGGTCGACGACCCGGCGCGGCCGAGCGGCGGCAACACCTACGACCGGCGGCTCCGCGCCGGCCTGGCGGCCCTGGGCTGGGCGGTGCGTGAGCACACGGTGGTCGCCGACGCCTGTTGTGGAACGGGGGGGTACCCGGCATCCGCCCTGGGCGAGGTGCTCGACGGGATCCCGGACGGCGCGGTGGTGCTGCTCGACGGACTGGTCGCCACCAGCCACCCGGAGGTGTTGTGCCCCCGGGCCGACCGGCTGCGGCTGGTCGTGCTGGTGCACCTGCCGCTCGGGCTGGGTGAGCCGGCCGGTGGCGTCGAGGTGCGGGCCCGGGAGGAGGCGGCTCTGCGCGGCGTCGCGCACGTCGTGACCACGAGCCGGTGGACACGGCACTGGCTGCTCGACGCCTACGGCCTCGACCCGGGGCGGGTCACCGTCGCGGCACCGGGTGTCGACCAGGCCCCGCACGTGGCGGGCGAGCCGGCGGGGCGCCGACTGCTCTGCGTCGGGGCCGTCATCCCCGCCAAGGGCCACGACGTGCTGCTCGAGGCGCTCGCCCGCGTCACCGGCTGCGCCTGGGCGTGCGAGCTCGTCGGCTCGCTCGAGCGCGACCCGGTCTTCGTCGAGCACCTGCGCCTCCGCGCGCTCGAGCTCGGCATCGCCGACCGGGTGCGCTTCCGCGGCGCCCTGGTGGGCCCGGCGCTGGATGCCGCCTACGCGCGGGCCGACCTGGTCGTCACCGCGTCCCACGGCGAGACGTACGGGATGGTCGTCACCGAGGCACTGGCACACGGCATCCCGGTGCTGGCCACCCGGGTGGGAGGCCTACCGGAGGCGCTCGGCCACACCCCGGGCGGGCGGCGACCCGGGGTCCTGGTGCCTCCGGGGGATCCGGCGGCCCTCGCCGGGGCCATCGAGCAGTGGCTCGGCGACGCGCGGCTGCGGCAGCACCTGCGCCGGGCGGCGGGCGAGCGGCGGCCGCTGCTGCCCGCGTGGTCCGCGACGAGCACCGCCGTGGCCGCGGTGCTCGCCGGGGTGGCGGCCTGACGTGAACCGGGGGGGCGCCGGGGCCGTATGTCCGGACGAACAGGTGGCCCGTCCCCGCCGTGGGGAGGGCCCGGAGGCTCGGGAGGCCGGCATCGACGCAGCGTGGTGGCGGTGGGCTCGTCCGCTGGGCGGCGTGCTCGTGCTCGGTGCGCTCGTCGTCGTGCTCGGCACCGGGCCGTTCGTGGCGGCGCTGCGCGCGACCGACGCCACCGTGCTCGCGGC
Organism: Ornithinibacter sp.; assembly: GCA_045807225.1. Taxonomy (GTDB): domain Bacteria; phylum Actinomycetota; class Actinomycetes; order Actinomycetales; family Dermatophilaceae; genus Fodinibacter. Next base: position 8,211 of record JBJMHU010000213.1, read on the forward strand.
CGGGGCGGTCATCGCCCTGCTGACCACGCTGTGCGGTGCCTGGCGCTGGCGGCTCGTCGCGCGACGTCTGGGCGCCGACCTCACCCTGACCGCGGCTCTCGCCTCCTGCTACCGCGCGCAGTTCCTCAACGCCACGCTGCCCGGCGGGGTGCTCGGCGACGTCGGGCGCGGCGTGCAGCACGGCCGGGTCGACGGCGACGTCGGGCGCGGGCTGCGGGGTGTGGCGTGGGAGCGCACGGCCGGCCAGGTGGTGCTCGTCGCGCTGACCGCGGTGGTGCTGCTCGTGGCCCGGCCCTTCGACCTCGTCCCCGACGTCTCCACCGCATCCGCTGCGGTCGTCGTGGGCTCCGTCGTCGCCGCCGCCCTCCTCGTGGCCGTGCTCGCCCGGTGGCGCGGCGGGCGCGTCACCGGCTGGCTGCGGCTGGTTGCGGCGGACCTGCGCTCACTCGGCTCCGGACCGGCCTCCCTGGGCATCGTGCTGGCCTCGCTGCTGGCCGTGGTCGGCCACACCGCGACGTTCGTGCTGGCCGCTCGTGCGGTCGGGGTGCGCACCCCGGTGCTCGACCTGCTGCCGCTCGCCCTGGTCGTGCTGGTGATGTCGGCGCTGCCGCTCAACCTCGCCGGCTGGGGCCCGCGCGAGGGAGCGGCGGCCTGGGTCTTCGCCGCCGCGGGGCTGGGTGCGGCGTCCGGGCTGGCCACGGCCGTGGCGTTCGGGGCCATCGCCCTGGTCGGCACCCTGCCCGGGGCTGCGCTGCTGCTCGCCGGCCGGGTGCACCGCGGCCGGCCGACCGAGCCCGCTCCCGCGCCGACGGCGTCAGCAGCCCTCGGAGCTTCCGGGCTCGACGCGGTGGGAGGTGGTCCCCATGGCTGACCGTCCCTACACCGTGCTCAGCTGCGCCGTCTCGCTCGACGGCTGCCTCGACGACACCACCGAGCGGCGCCTCGTGCTGTCCAACCCGGCCGACCTCGACCGGGTCGACGCCGTGCGGGCCGGCTGCGACGCCATCCTCGTCGGTGCCGGCACCGTGCGCGCCGACGACCCCCGCCTCGCCGTGCGCGACACCGACCGGCGGGCCCACCGGGTCGCGCAGGGGTGCCCACCGACCCCGCGGAAGGTGACGCTGACGCGGCATCCGAACCTCGAGCCGGGTGCCGCGATCTTCGCCGGCGGTGACGGCGACCCCCTCGTCTACTGCGCCACCGCGGCGGTCGCCGTCACCCGCGAGCGGCTCGGCGATGCCGCGACGGTGGTCGACGCCGGTGCCAGCCCGTCGGTCGGTTGGGTGAGCGACGACCTCGGGGCGCGCGGCGTGCGCCGGCTCATGGTCGAGGGCGGCCGGGACGTGCTGACCCAGTTCCTCGAGTCCGGTGTCGCCGACGAGCTGCAGCTCGTCGTCGCGCCGGTGGTGGTCGGTGACCCCGGCGCGCCACGGCTGTCCGCCGACGTGCGGCTGCCGGCCGGCCCCCGACCACGTGCGCTCCTCGCCGAGGTGCGCCGCATCCAGGACGTCGTGCTGCTGCGCTACGCGTTGTCGGTACGGTTCGAGCAGGACGACCAGGGAGGGACCCCCCGATGACGCACCCACTGCAGCCGCCACCGGCCACGATCCGCACCGAGGTGATGGTGCCACTGCGCTTCAGCGACGGGTTCAGCACCACCGCACGGGTGCTCACCTTCGAGGGGCTCGTCGACGGCCGCGAGCACCTGGCGGTGGGCCTGGGCGACCGCACCAGCCGGCTCGCCCCGGCCGAGCGCCTCGACCACGCTCCGCTGGTGCGCCTGCACAGCGAGTGCCTCACCGGTGACGTCTTCGGCAGTCAGCGCTGCGACTGCGGCCCGCAGCTGCGCGAGGCGGTCGAGCTCATCGCCCGGGTCGGTGGGTACCTGCTCTACCTGCGCCAGGAGGGGCGCGGCATCGGGCTCTACGGCAAGCTCGACGCCTACGGGCTGCAGGACGGCGGCCTCGACACCTACGAGGCGAACCTCGCGCTCGGCTTCAGCGCCGACGCGCGCGACTACACCGTGGCGGCGCAGATGGTCACGGCGCTCGGCATCGCGTCGCTGGCCCTGCTGAGCAACAATCCCGACAAGGCGGCCCAGCTGGCCCGGCTCGGGGTGGCCGTCACCGAGGTGGTGCCCACGGGGGTGCACGTCAACGACGCCAACGCCCGCTACCTCGAGACCAAGGCCTCACGCGGAGCCCACACCTTCCGCCGCCGCGCCTGACCCCTGACGAATTGCGGGTCTCCCACCGGCGCCGTCGAAGGGACAGCCGAGGTCGGTGTCGGGCAGGAGTCGCACCGGGCGATTGTGGAAAGCACCGTCCCCGCCGGCAGCGGCCTGCGAGGATCCCACCCATGTGGACACGCCGCACGCCGTGGGTCGCCCTGCTCGCCGGCGTGACCCTCGCACTGCCCGCCGTTGCGTTCGCCGCCGGGCCGCCGGTCGTCTCGGCACACCGGGCGCTCGGCATCTCTCGGCTGGCCGAGAACTCCCTGGCCGCCTTCACGGCGGCCGCGCGGGCCGGCGAGACCGACATCGAGGGGGACGCGCGGGCCATCAAGGACGGCACCTTCGTCATGAGCCACGACGCGACCCTCCGGGCTCCGCGCTGCACGGGGCCGTACCTCGGGCTGTCGCTGCGCACCCTGACGGCCGCCCAGGTGACGAAGATACGGTGTTCGGGCGAGCCGGTGGCGCGGCTGGTCGACGTCATCGCTGCGGTGCGCCCCTACCCCGCGGCCACCTTGCGGGTCGAGGTCAAGCACTACGGCCCCGACACCAGCAGCGTGCGCAGCGCGGATGCCGTTCGGCTCGCGACAACACTGGGCCGAGCAGGGATGACGGCGCGCTCGGTCCTGCAGGACTTCGACTGGGCCACGACGACCAAGGCCATCCACGCGGCCGTGCCCACCCAGCGGGTGTCGGCGCTCACGTCGACCATCAGCGTGGCGAAGGTCGCGTCGGCGCGCTCGCTCGGCGCCGCCGACTTCAGCTACGCGCACGCGCTGTCCACCGGCTTCTGGAACCAGCTGGTCTCCGCGCAGGGACTCACCAGCACCGTGTGGGCGGTCGATGAGCCGTTGCGGGCCCGGGTGCTGCGCGCCGAGGGTGTGGGCACCCTCATCAGCAACGTCCCGGAGACGCTGCGCGCGACCCTGGACGCCCCGGGGTCGCAGTGCACGCTCTCCCGGTGGTCCTCCAGCAGTGAGACCAGCCGGGGTGGTGACCTGGCCGCCGGGGCGAGCACCTACCGCTACGTGGCGGCGCTCAGCCCGGACGGGCGGACCGTGGAGACGGTGCTGCTGCGGGTGCGCGCCACGACGACGTCGGGCACGGCATCGTTGCGGGTCTCCCCGAAGGGCACCGCAGCAGGGAGCCGGTGGGAGCAGTCGGTGGTGGTGGGGCCGAGCGGCGTGGCGGTGACCCTCGAGGTGCCCGGTGGCGACGCCGGTGCCGTGCAGGTCCGCAACGCCTCGAGCCAGGTGGTGCACGTGTCGGTGGGGTCTGCCGGCGGCACCGCCTGGAACTGCCCCTGACCGCGCCCGGACGCGTCGAGGTCCCATGAGGCGCTGATGCCGCCGGGGGGCGGTCAGCGTGTCGTGGGACCTCGACGGTCGAGCGGGGACCTCAGCGGTGGAGGTCGAAGCGGTCGAGCTCCATCACCTTGACCCAGGCGGCCACGAAGTCGCGCACGAACTTCTCGGACGCGTCGTCGCTGGCGTAGACCTCGGCCAGCGCCCGCAGCTGCGCGTGCGAGCCGAAGACCAGGTCGACCGCGGTGGCCGACCAGCGCGCCTCACCGGTGGCCTGGTCGGTGCCCGTGTAGACGTTCTCCTGGGTCAGTGACGACTTCCACTCCGTGCCCGGTGCGAGCAGGGTGCGGAAGAAGTCGTTGGTCAGCTGGCCCCGGCGCTGGGTGAAGACGCCGAGGTCGGAGTCGCCGACGTTGGCACCGAGCACCCGCATGCCGCCGACGAGCACGGTCATCTCGGGCGCGCTGAGGTTGAGCAGGTTGGCCCGGTCGAGCAGCAGCGTCTCGGCGGACAGCTTCTCGCCCGAGGGCAGGTAGCTGCGGAAGCCGTCGGCGCGCGGCTGCAGCACCTTGAAGGAGTCGGCGTCGGTCTGCTCCTGGCTGGCGTCGGTGCGGCCCGGGTGGAACGGCACGGTGACGTCGTGGCCGGCATCCCTGGCCGCCTTCTCCACCGCGGCGGACCCGCCGAGCACGATGAGGTCGGCGAGCGAGACCGTCGCGCCGCCCTTGCCGTCGAAGTCGGACTTCACCTGCTCCAGGGCCGAGACGACGGCGTCGATCTCGGCGCTGTCGTTGGACTCCCAGCTGCGCTGGGGCTCCAGGCGGATGCGGGCGCCGTTGGCCCCGCCGCGCTTGTCCGTGCCGCGGAAGCTGGCTGCCGAGGCCCAGGCCGTGCGCACCAGCTGCGGCGCGGTGAGCCCGGTGGCGAGGATGGCCTCCTTGAGGGCGGCGACGTCGGCGTCGGACACCAGCTCGCCCTCGACCGGCGGCACGGGGTCCTGCCACAGCTGCGGCTCGGGCACCCACGGGCCGAGGAAGCGCTCGACCGGTCCCATGTCGCGGTGCAGCAGCTTGTACCAGGCCTTCGCGAACGCCGCCGCGAACTCGTCGGGGTGCTCGAGGAACCGGCGCGAGATCTTCTCGTAGACGGGGTCGACGCGCAGCGCGAGGTCGGTCGTGAGCATGCTGGGCGCCCGGGTCAGCGAGCCGTCCTCGGGGTCGGGCACGGTGCCGGCGCCGCCGCCGTCCTTGGGCTGCCACTGGTGGGCGCCGGCCGGGCTCTTGGTGAGCTCCCACTCGAAGCCGAACAGGTTCTCGAAGAACTTGTTGCTCCACCGGGTCGGCGTCTGGCTCCAGGTGACCTCGAGGCCGCTGGTGATGGCGTCGCGACCCTTGCCCGAGCCGTGCAGGCTCTTCCACCCCAGGCCCATCGAGTGCACGGGGCACCCCTCCGGCTCGGGCCCGACGAGCTCCGGGTCGCCGGCGCCGTGCGTCTTGCCGAAGGTGTGCCCACCGGCGATGAGCGCGACGGTCTCCTCGTCGTTCATCGCCATCCGGGAGAAGGTCTCGCGGATGTCGCGGGCCGACTTCAGCGGGTCGGGCTCGCCGTTGGGGCCCTCGGGGTTGACGTAGATCAGGCCCATCTGCACGGCGCCGAGCTTCTCCGCGAGCTCGCGGTCGCCGCTGTAGCGCTCGTCGCCCAGCCAGGTGTCCTCTGGCCCCCAGAAGATCTCCTCCGGCTCCCAGACGTCCTCGCGACCGAAGCCGAAGCCGAACGTCTCGAGGCCCATGTCCTCGAGGGCCACGTTGCCCGCCAGGACGAGCAGGTCGGCCCACGAGACCTTCTGGCCGTG
>JBJMHU010000214.1:0-6985 GCA_045807225.1 Ornithinibacter sp.
GTCTTCCGCCGGCTCGAGCCGCTGCTCGAGCAGGTCAGCAAGCCGATCCAGTACGTCGGCGGCGAGCTGAACTCGACCGTCAAGGACTGGGACGTCGCCGGTGACGCCACCGTGCACTGGGCGCTGATGTACCCCGACGCCTACGAGGTCGGCGTGCCCAACCAGGGCGTCATGATCCTCTACGAAGTCCTCAACGAGCGGCCCGACGCCCTCGCCGAGCGCACCTACGCCGTGTGGCCCGACCTCGAGGCGCTGATGCGCGAGCACGCGGTGCCGCAGTTCACCGTCGACGCGCACCGCGCGGTCGGCGACTTCGACCTGTTCGGGCTGTCGTTCTCCACCGAGCTCGGCTACACCAACATGCTCACCGCGCTCGACCTGGCCGGCATCCCGCTGCACGCCGTCGACCGCGACGACACGCACCCGATCGTCGTCGCCGGCGGGCACGCCGCGTTCAACCCGGAGACGATCGCCGACTTCGTCGACGCCGCCGTGGTCGGCGACGGCGAGGAGGCCGTGCTCGCGATCACCGACATCGTGGGCGCCTGGAAGCGCGAGGGGATGCCGGGAGGCCGCCGCGAGGTGCTGCTGCGCCTCGCCCGCACCGGCGGGGTCTACGTGCCCGCCTTCTACGACGTCAGCTACCTGCCCGACGGCCGCATCCAGCGCATCGCGCCCAGCCCCGACGCGCCGGGCGTGCCGTGGCGGGTGGCCAAGCACACCGTCATGGACCTCGACGCCTGGCCCTACCCGAAGCAGCCGCTCGTGCCGCTGGCCGAGTCGGTGCACGAGCGGATGTCGGTCGAGATCTTCCGGGGCTGCACGCGGGGGTGCCGGTTCTGCCAGGCCGGCATGATCACCCGGCCGGTGCGCGAGCGCAGCATCACCGGCATCGGCGAGATGGTCGAACGCGGCTTGGCCGCAACCGGTTTCGAGGAGGTCGGCCTGCTGTCGCTGAGCTCGGCCGACCACTCCGAGATCGCCGACGTGGCCAAGGGCCTGGCTGACCGGTACGAGGGCACCAACACCGGGCTGTCCCTGCCGTCGACCCGCGTCGACGCCTTCAACATCGACCTGGCCAACGAGCTCACCCGCAACGGCCGGCGCTCCGGGCTGACCTTCGCCCCCGAGGGCGGGTCCGAGCGCATCCGCAAGGTGATCAACAAGATGGTCAGCGAGGACGACCTGATCCGCACCGTCGCTGCTGCCTACGGCGCCGGCTGGCGGCAGGTGAAGCTCTACTTCATGTGCGGCCTGCCCACCGAGACCGACGAGGACGTGCTGCAGATCGCCGAGCTCGCCAAGCGGGTCATCGACACCGGCCGCGAGGTCAGCGGGCGCCGCGACATCCGCTGCACCGTCTCGATCGGCGGTTTCGTGCCCAAGCCGCACACCCCGTTCCAGTGGGCGGCGCAGCTCGGCGCCGAGGAGACCGACGCCCGGCTCGACAAGCTGCGCCTGGCGATCCGTTCCGACCGGCGCTACGGCTCGGCCATCGGGTTCCGCTACCACGACGGCAAGCCCGGCATCGTCGAGGGTCTGCTCTCGCGCGGCGACCGCCGGGTGGGCCGCGTCATCGAGGCCGTCTGGCGCGACGGCGGGCGGTTCGACGGGTGGTCGGAGCACTTCTCGTACGAGCGCTGGATGACGGCCGCCGAGCGCGAGCTCACCCCGCTCGGCGTCGACGTCGCCTGGTACACCACGCGCGAGCGCGAGGAGAGCGAGGTGCTGGCGTGGGACCACATCGACTCCGGGCTCGACAAGGAGTGGCTCTGGCAGGACTGGCTCGACGCCCTCGACGAGACCGAGGTCGACGACTGCCGCTGGACCCCCTGCTTCGACTGCGGCGTCTGCCCCCAGATGGGCACCGAGATCGAGATCGGCCCCACCGGCAAGACGCTGCTCCCGCTCACCGTGCTCGGTGCCGGACGCCCGGCGCTCGCCGAGCACACGCACGCCTAAATCAGGGCCTGTCCCCACCCTGCTGATCGGCGTCACACTCAGCGGCATGCCACGTCGCGCGATCGGCCTGCTGCTGGCCGTTCTCACGCTGTTGGCGACGACCGCCTGTGGGCCCACGCCCCTCCGGACGCTCGCCGAGGACATCGCCGCCGCCACCGGTGCGTCGGCCGACGACATCGTGCGGCGAGCGGAGCAGGAGGCGGGTACCACCGGGTCGTCGACCGACGACATCGTGCAACGGTGGCGCGGGACCGTCGTCGTCGGAGCCGGGCGCGAGCTCGAGGCCTACCGGGACGTGCCGGAGGACGTGCGGTCGTTCACCTGCGACGTCGTGACCTCCGTGCTCGCCGACGACCTGGACGGCGACGCCAGCACCGACCCGTCGCCGCTCGGAGCGGCGCTCGATGCTGTCGCCGGGCTCAACCCGAGCGCTGGAGCGCACGCGCTGGCGCAGGACCTGCAGGAGGCGAAGGCCGACCTCGACGCGGGCCGGCCGGCGACCCTGACCCTGCTCGTGCTGAAGACCGGCGTCTGCGCGGTCATCGCCTCCTGAGCCCACGAGCGCAGGGCGAGCACCCGGCATCCACGGTGGGTGGTGTCACCCCGAAACGGACGATGCCCTGCGCAGGCCGGTGACAGGATGAGGGCGTGGCCACGGCGAGCACGAGCAGCCATCGCCGGGCGTTGCTCATGGGCACCGACTCCGGTCGTGACGCGGTCCGCCGCATCGCCATCGCCGTCGTCGCCCTGTTCATCGTCACCGTCTTCGGCACGGTCGGCTACGTCGTGCTCGGCTTCGGCCCGCTGGATGCGCTCTACCAGACCGTCACCACGGTGGCGACGGTCGGCTTCCGCGAGGTGCAGCCGCTCGACCACGCCGGGCAGGTCTTCACCATGGTGCTCATCGTCCTCGGCGTGGGCACCGTGCTCTACAACCTCGGGGTGCTCGTCGAGGCCGTGACCGAGGGCCACCTGCGCGAGTACCTCTGGAGGAGCCGCATGGACCGGGACATCTCGCACCTGCGTGACCACGTGATCGTCTGCGGGCACGGCCGGGTGGGCCGCTCCGCCACCTTGCAGCTGGTCGACACCGGCCACGAGGTGGTCGTCGTCGACAGCGACGCGACCAAGCTGGAGGGGATCACCGTGCCGCACGTGCTGGGCGACGCCTCGCGCGACGACACCCTGCACGAGGCCGGCATCGACCGCGCCCGTGCCCTGATCTGCGCGCTCGGCACCGACGCCGAGACGATGTACGCCACCCTGTCGGCGCGGGCGCTGCGGCCCGACCTGGTCATCATCAGCCGGGCCCGCACCCTGGACTCCAAGGAGAAGCTGGTGCTCGCGGGCGCCACCCGGGCCGTCAACCCGCAGCTCATCGGCGGGCGGCGGATGGCGTCGTTCGCCCTCTACGCCGACGTCGCCGAGTTCCTCGACGAGGTGATGCACGAGGACGACCTCGACTTCCGGATCGAGCAGGTGCGCCTGGGGGACCGCAGCCCGCTCGCCGGGCGCAGCGTCGGGGAGGTGGACGTGCCGTCGCTGTCCGGGTGCCAGCTGCTCGCGGTCCGCCAGCCGCGCAAGGGGGCGTTCCTGCCCAACCCGGCGGCCGACACCGCGATCGAGGCGGGCTCCACGCTCATCGTCTTCGGCTCGCCCGAACAGGTGGGCGCCCTGCGCGCGTCGGCCGCCGGCTGAGCAGAATGGGGCCATGAGCCCCCTCGCCCCCGCGGCCGAGATCACCCTGCGCTTTCTCGCCGCACCCACGGATGCCGGCCAGTCCGGATCGGTCTCGGCCGGGCGGGTGCTCGAGTGGATCGACAAGGCCGGGTATGCCGCGGCCGCCGGCTGGAGCGGGACCTACGCCGTCACGGCATACGTGGGGAACGTGCGGTTCACCCGTCCGGTGGAGGTGGGCGAGCTGGTCGAGGTCACCGCGCGCGTGGTGCACACCGGGCGCTCGTCGATGCACATCACCGTCGACGTGGCGTCGGGCCAGCCACGCACCCGCGAGCTGGCGCCGGCCACCCGCTGCCTGATCATCTTCGTTGCCGTCGACGAGTCCGGCCGCTCGACGCCGGTGCCGGCGCTGGTGCCGCGCACGCAGGGACAGGAGCTGGAGGAGCGCTGGGCGGCTCGGCGGGCCGACCTGCGGGCGCAGGTCGAGGCCGCCATGGCCGGCGTCGAGTACACGGATGCCGGCACCGCGCCGCGCGTCGTGATGCGCTTCCTCGCGGCGCCCACCGACGTCAACTGGGGCGGCAAGGTGCACGGCGGCATCGTGATGCGCTGGATCGACGAGGCCGCCCACGTGCTCGCCACCCAGTGGACGGGGAACCGCACCAACGTGGCGATCTTCACTGGCGGGGTGCGGTTCTACCGGCCGCTGCGGATCGGGCACGTGGTGGAGGTCGAGGCGCGGCTGCTGCACACGGGCCGCACCTCGATGCACGTGGGCGTGCACGTGCGCTCGGGCGACCCGTCGCAGGGACCGGGCGGCATGGAGCTGACCACCTACTGCCGCACCATCTTCGTCGCCATCGACGAGGCGCGGCGGGCGGTGGCCTGCCCCACCTGGGTGCCGGCCAACGACGAGGACCGGGCGCTGGACGCCCACGCGGTAGAGCTCGTGAAGATCCGCGACCAGTTCGGCGACTGACCCCGGTCCCAACTTTCCCGCCCGGTGCGGGTAGCTGTTGGTTCGCAGGGGAACTGTTGTGGGGCGAAGGTGAAGGTTCCCGCACCGGGCGAAAAAGTTGAGGCAAGCCCGAGGTGCCTGTGTCGTTGACTATGGTGTGTGTCACACAGTAATGTGCTGCGTATGCCGGTGGACGGAGAGGTACTCGCGCAGCACCTGCAGGAGCTGCGCCGGGGGACCGTGGTCGTCGCCTGCCTCGCGACGCTGCGCACTCCGGGCTACGGCTACGCCCTGCTCGAGACCCTGAGCACGGCGGGTTTCGGGGTCGACGCCAACACGCTCTACCCGCTGCTGCGCCGGCTCGAGAAGCAGGGCCTGCTGGTGTCGGAGTGGAACACCGACGACACCCGGCCGCGCAAGTTCTACCGCACCAGTGCCGAGGGCCTGGAGCTGCTCGCCACCCTGCGCGACGACTGGCGCGCACTCGACGCCGCCATCGCCGGCCTCACCTGACGGCCGGCCGGACCGGCACCCACACCGACCTCACCCCGACGACCCGAGCGAGAGGACGAGCCATGACCTCCTCCCTGACCGACCGCTACGTGAGCGCCACCGTGCGCAGCCTCGACGACGAGCAGCGCGCCGAGGTGGAGCGCGAGCTGCGCACGACGATCGAGGACATGATCGACGGCCGGCTGCAGGCCGGAGCCCCGTCGCGCCCGGATGCCGAGCGGGAGGTGCTCGTCGAGCTCGGCGACCCGGTGCGCCTGGCGGCCGGCTACTCCGGGCGCCCCCTCTACCTCATCGGCCCGGCGGTCTACCCGCAGTGGCGCCGGGTGCTCACCCTGCTGCTCTCGACGCTGCCCCCGCTGGTGGCCGCGATCAACCTGGTCGTGCGCCTCTTCGTCGACGACGTCGCGACCGACGGCATCGGCCCAGCCGTGGTGGGGGCCCTGTGGGTGGGTCTGATGGTGGCCGTCAACGTCGTCGTCTGGGTCACTGTCGTCTTCGCCCTCGCCGAACGCGGCCGGGTCGCCGACGTCGAGCTCGGCTGGGACCCAGACCAGCTGCCCGACGACGGCACGGCATCCGTGGGGCTGGGGGACACCGTGGGCAGGGTCGGTCTCGTCGTCGCGGCGGGACTGGCGATCCTGTGGCAGCAGACCAGCTCGCCGGTGACCGCGGACGGCGCCTCCGTGCCGGTGCTCGACCCCTCGCTGTGGTCGGGGGTCCTGCCGGCGTTGCTGCTGGTGCTGGCCGGCCAGGCGGTCGTGGCCGTGGTCGTGTACCGGCGCGGCCGTTGGAGCGCCGGGCTGCTGGCGGCCGAGGTGGCCCTCGACCTCGCCTTCGCCGTGCCGGTGCTGCTCCTGCTGTGGACGGGCAGCCTCTTCAACCCGGCCTTCGTCGACGTGCTCGTCGACGGCGGCTGGGCCGACGCCGAGCGCGACCTCACCGTCACCACCGCCATCGGGGTCGTGGTCGTGCTCGTCTGGAGTGTGGTCGACGCCGTGCGCGCCCGGCGCCGACCGCAGCCCGCCGGCCGCCGCTGAGGCCCGCCGCCGCTGAGCCCCGGCGCCGCGGGGGTTTCGGCCCGCCCCGATGGGTAGGGACGGTGGCAGCCACCAGCCCAACCAGCACACGAGCCCAGGGGAGGCAGACAGATGAAGGCGATGGTGTACCGCGGTCCGTACAAGGTGCGGGTCGAGGAGAAGGACGTTCCCAAGATCGAGCACCCGAACGACGCCATCGTGCGGGTCACCACGGCCGCCATCTGCGGCTCCGACCTGCACCTCTACCACGGCATGATGCCGGACACCCGGGTCGGCACGACCTTCGGCCACGAGTTCATCGGGGTCGTGGAGGAGGTCGGCCCCTCGGTCGAGAACCTCAGTGTCGGCGACCGGGTGATGGTGCCGTTCAACATCTACTGCGGCTCGTGCTTCTTCTGCGCCCGCGGCCTGTACTCCAACTGCCACAACGTCAACCCGAACGCGACCGCGGTCGGCGGCATCTACGGCTACTCGCACACCACCGGCGGCTACGACGGGGGCCAGGCCGAGTTCGTCCGGGTGCCGTTCGCCGACGTCGGGCCCGCGGTGATCCCGGACTGGCTGGACGACGAAGACGCCGTCCTGCTCACCGACGCGCTCGCCACCGGCTACTTCGGCGCCCAGCTCGGCGAAATCGCCGAGGGTGACGTCGTCGTGGTCTTCGGGGCCGGGCCGGTGGGCCTGTTCGCGGCGAAGTCGGCGTGGCTGATGGGCGCGGGCCGGGTGATCGTCGTGGATCACCTCGACTACCGGCTCGAGAAGGCGCGTGAGTTCGCCCATGCCGAACCGATCAGCTTCACCGAGCACGGCGACGTGGTCCGCCACCTCAAGCACA
>JBJMHU010000215.1:0-11112 GCA_045807225.1 Ornithinibacter sp.
GATGATCGACGAGACCCTGTTCGACGCCGAGGAGAAGATGGAGAAGGCCGTCGAGGTCGCCAAGGACGGCTTCGCCGGCATCCGCACCGGCCGCGCCCACCCGGGGATGTTCCAGAAGATCCTCGTCGACTACTACGGCGCTCCCACCCCGCTGCAACAGCTCGCGTCGTTCCAGAACCCCGAGGCGCGCACGATCATCATCAGCCCGTTCGACAAGTCCTCGATGCACGCCATCGAGAAGGCCATCCAGCAGGCCGACCTCGGCGTGAACCCCAGCAACGACGGCACCATCATCCGCTGCGTGATGCCGGTGCTCACCGAGGAGCGTCGCCGCGAGTACGTCAAGATGGCGCACTCCCAGGCCGAGGACGCGAAGGTCTCGGTGCGCAACATCCGCCGCCACGCCAAGACGACGCTCGAGAAGCTCGTCAAGGACGGCGAGGTCGGCGAGGACGAGGGCTCGCGCGCCGAGAAGGAGCTCGAGGGCGTCACCAAGAAGCACGTCGACCAGATCGACGACCTGCTGCAGCGCAAGGAGGCCGAGCTCCTCGACGTCTGAGGCCCTCTCGACGTCTCCGAGCGCCTGACCGCCATGACCGACGCCCCAGCCGACACCGTGGACCCCACCGACGGCGTGCCCGATGCTCCCGTCGAGGATGCCGCGCCGCCGCCTCCCAAGGGCGGCCGAGACCTGCGGGCGGCCGTGGGCGTGGGTCTGCTCCTGGCCGGCCTGGTCATCGGCAGCCTGGTGCTCGACCCCCGGGCCTTCCTCGTGGTCATCGTCGTGGCGGTGTCGTACGGCGCCTGGGAGCTGCGTCGCGCCATCGCCACCCGGGGCATGGTGGTGCCGCTGGTCCCGCTGCTGCTCGGCGCTGTCGGCATGCTGGTCTCGGCCTACCAGCGCGGTGCGGGGGCGCTCGTCGTCACCTTCGGCCTGACCATCGTCGGCCTGCTCGTCTGGCGGGTGGCCGACGGGCTCGCCGGCGCCGCCCGCGACCTGAGCGCCTCCGCCCTCGTCGTGTTCTACCCGATCTTCCTCGGCGGGTTCGCGTCGATGATGCTCGCGGCGCCCGACGACGGCCGGCAGCGCATCGTCGTGTTCATCCTGGTCACCGTGTTCTCCGACATCGGCGGGTATGCCGTCGGGGTCGTGTTCGGCCGGCACCCCATGGCGCCGTCGCTGAGCCCGAAGAAGTCGTGGGAGGGGTTCGCCGGATCGGTCGCCTCGTGTGCCGCCGTGGGGGCCATCTCGCTTCCGCTCATCCTCGGCGGCCAGTGGTGGCAGGGCGCCCTGCTCGGCGTCGCCGCGGCATCCGGGGCGACCCTGGGTGACCTCATCGAGTCGAGCATCAAGCGTGACCTCGGCATCAAGGACATGGGGGCGCTGCTGCCCGGGCACGGCGGCCTGATGGACCGCCTCGACTCGCTCGTCGTCGTCGCGCCCGTCGCGTGGGCACTGCTGCTCTGGTTCGTGCCGCTGGGCTGAGCCGGCCTCAGCCGGTCCAACCGGGCTGACGACCTCAGCCGGCCCAGCGGCGCAGGCCCAGCACCTGCTCCAGCGGCTCGGCCGGCTGCACGCGGAGCGTGCCGTCCTCCGCCTGCCTGGTCAGGCAGGTGACGCGGCCGGCGAGCCAGTGGTAGGTGTGCACCGACACCGGGCTGGCGCCCTCGTCGTACAGCCGCTGGGCGTGGGCGGGCACCAGCTCGAGCGCGTCGTGCACCTGCACCGCGCTCGAGCACGGCTGGAGGATGACGGCGTGCCGGTGCGGCACGGCGAAGACGAAGCCGTTGCTCACGTCGAGCTCGGGGAGCCAGCGGCTGGCCGCGTCGTCGAGCAAGCGGACGAAGCTCGCGGTGTAGGGGGACTCGCCCGTCACGGCATACACGCTGGAGCCGTCCTGGCTGACCGGCTGCACGTCGAACTCCGTCGACCCCAGCAGGGCGAGCAGGTTGGCGCGGCCGGTGCCCAGCAGGCTCGGCACGGGGCGTCTCGTCGCGGCGATGCGCGAGTCGGCCAGGGTGACGACCGTCGTCGGCAGGTCGAGGGTGAGCACCTCATGGATGTGCGCGGTGAACGGGAACGCGTAGGAGAACCCCAGATCGGTCGACTGCAGCTGCTCGGCCGCGACGAGCCGGGAGGTGAGGGCCGCGTCGAACTCGGCCGTGGACAGGGCGGCCACGTGGGCGTCGGCAGCGGCGGAGAGGCGCCGCAGGTGGGCGCGCACCGACGCCTCGTAGTGGTGGTCGTGGTGGTCGTCGTCGGCATCGGGAACCACGTGCGTCGGTCCGGGACCGGTGCGGGTGCCCTGCGGCTCGAGGACCGGTGCACTGTGCCTCCGTGTCCTCCGGAACCGCTCGAACACACGCATCGACACCTCATCCGCCACGTCCCGCCTCCCTGCGAAGCGCGACGCTCCCACGGTAGGGGCTTGCCGGTGGGCGCCGCCGTGGAACGCGAACAACTGGTGGGCAGTTCGGGTGCCGGGTCGGCCCCACCGACCTGAGAGAATCGGGGCACCATGTCTGACACCCCTGCTCCGCGACCTGCGCCCGGCCAGCTCACCTTCACCGCGCCGCGGCGAGGGAAGCCGCCGCGCCACCTCGCCGACCTCACCCTCGCGCAGCGGCGGGAGGCCGCGGTCGCCCTGGGCCACCCCGCCTACCGGGCCGGTCAGCTCTCGACCCACTACTTCGAGCGCCTGGTCGACCGGCCCGAGGAGATGACCGACCTGCCCAAGGCCGTCCGCGAGGACCTGGTGGCCGACCTGCTCCCGACCCTGCTCACCCCGGTGCGCAGCCTCACCGCCGACCGAGGCGCCACCGTCAAGCAGGTGTGGCGGCTGTTCGACGGCGCGCTGGTCGAGTCGGTGCTGATGCGCTACCCCAACCGGGTCACGGTGTGCATCTCCAGCCAGGCCGGGTGCGGCATGAACTGCCCGTTCTGCGCCACCGGCCAGGAGGGGCTGACCCGCAACATGTCGACCGCCGAGATCGTCGAGCAGGTGGTGGGCGCCGCCCGGCTGCTGCGCCGGGGCGAGCTGCCCCTCATCGGTGGCGCCGAGCAGGGAGCCGGGCTCGGTGACGAGGCCGACGGGTCGGGTGACACCGAAAGCGCCACGGATGCCGGGTCGGGACCCACCCGGGTGAGCAACGTGGTCTTCATGGGGATGGGGGAGGCGCTCGCGAACTACAACGCGGCGATCGGCGCCATCCGCCGGCTCACCGAACCCGCGCCATCCGGCCTGGGCATCTCGGCGCGCGGCATCACCATGTCGACCGTCGGGCTGGTGCCCGGCATCGACCGCCTCACGGCGGAGGCCATCCCGGTCACCCTGGCCCTGTCGCTGCACGCCCCGGACGACGAGCTGCGCGACGAGCTGGTGCCGATCAACACCCGGTGGAAGGTCGACGAGGCGATCGACGCGGCCCATCGCTACTACGAGGCCACCGGCCGCCGGGTCAGCATCGAGTACGCCCTGATCCGCGACATCAACGATCAGGCGTGGCGGGCCGACCTGCTCGGCGAGAAGCTGGTCGCTCGGGGGCGCGGCTGGGTGCACGTCAACCCGATCCCGCTCAACCCGACCCCGGGCTCGAAGTGGACCGCGTCGCGCCGCGGGGTCGAGCAGCAGTTCGTCGAGCGGCTGCGGGCGCACGGCATCCCCACCACGGTGCGCGACACGCGCGGCTCCGACATCGACGGTGCCTGCGGCCAGCTGGCCGCGGCCACCGCGTAGCCCCTCTAGAATTCGGTGGTGCGACGTACTCTGCCCGCGGTGACGGCCGCCCTCGCCCTGCTCCTTGCGGGGTGCGGGAGCGAGTCCGACCTCCCCAGCAGCCTGCGCAGCGCCGACAGCCACGCCACCTCCCACGCCGCGTCCTCGCCGGCCCCCGCGGCATCCGCCGCCAAGGCGGCCGTCAAGGACGTCGCGCTGCGGGAGGGGGAGCGGTTCGAGAGCCTCCGCCTGCCCTCCGCGTACACCCCGAAGGCGCCCACCGGCACGGGCACCGACGACTACCGGTGCTTCCTGATCGACCCGAAGCTCACCACCGACCAGCTGGTCAGCGGCGTCCAGATCGCCCCCGACAACGCGGCGATCGTGCACCACGTCATCGTGTCGAAGGTCGAGCCCCAGGACGTCGCGAGGGCGCGCGCGCTCGACGCGAAGGACCCCGGTGACGGCTACACCTGCTTCGGCGGGGCGGGCATCGCCGGGGTGGCCGGCAACCTCGACAACGCCGACTGGGTCGGTGCCTGGGCGCCGGGCGGCGGCGAGCGGGTGATGGCCGACGACATCGGCATCCCTCTCGAGGCCGGCACCCAGCTCGTCGTGCAGATGCACTACAACCTGCTCGCCGGGAACGGCGCCGACCGCAGCACGGTGCGGCTGCGGCTGTCCGAGGCGAAGGGCAGCGCCAAGCAGGCGCTGCAGACGATGCTGCTCCCGGCCCCGGTCGAGCTGCCCTGCCGCGACAACCGCACCCAGGGCCTGTGCAACCGCACCGTCGCCGTCGCCGACCTCAAGCGCCGCTTCGGCGAGGACCCCGCGACGGCCGACCTGCTGCACCTGTTGTGCGGGCCGGTCGAGCCGAACCCGGTGCAGAGCTGCACCCGGCCGATCCGCAGCAAGGGCACCATCCGGGCGGTGTCCGGGCACATGCACCTGCTCGGCCGGGCGATCACCGTCGACGTCAACAAGGGCACCGCCAGGGCGCGGAGGGTGCTCGACATCCCGGTCTGGAACTTCGACGACCAGGGAAGCATCCCCCTCTCGAAGCCGCTCGACGTCGGCCCCGGCGACACCGTCACGGTCACCTGCACCCACGACCAGGGGCTGCGCGACCTGCTGCCGGCCTTCAAGGGAACCCGCGAGCGCTACGTCGCCTGGGGTGAGGGCACCACCGACGAGATGTGCCTCGGCATCGTCCTGCTGACCCCCCGCTGAACCGCCGGTCGAGGGCTCAGCCCTTCAGCTCCTCGAGCCGTTCACGCAGCCGAGCCGCCGCCTTGGCGGCCGAGCTCTCCTCGCGCTGCGCCGCGTGCTGCACCCCGGCCGCCGTCTCCGCGGCCTCGGTGGAGCCCGCCAGCCGGGCGTCCAGGTCGTCCAGCCGGCGGCGCGCCTCCTCCCGCTCCGCCGTGAGGCGTTCGCGACGCTCCTGCGCCTCGGTGGCGTCCTGCTCCGCCTGCGCGAGCACCGTGCGTGCCGTCTCGAGCGTCGACTCGGCCTCTGCCAGAGCCCCTTCGGCGTCGGCCACCCGGCGCCGCCGGGCTGCGTCGGCGTCGCCAGCCGGCTCGGATGCCGTGCTCGCCGGCGGTGTGGACGCCGCGGCGGCGTCCGGTGGCAGGGCCACCACCCGCGACAGGTCCACCGGTCCCAGACCGGTCGAGCTGAAGGTGTCGGTGAGCAGCCCGGTGGCCAGCGCCGCCCCGGCCACGGCGTCGACCATCGCCGAGCGCAGCGACTCCTCCACCTCCGCGGTGGTCGCCGCCGTGACCCGTCGCCCGGCGTCGCGGCCCAGGCCCGCCGCCTGCTCGGCCACCGCCCGGGTCAGCTGCCGGCGCTGCCGGTCCAGCGCGCGCAGCTCGTCGGCGCCCAGGGTCCCCTGGGCCGCGCGCAGCTGCCCGCCGAGCTCGAGCACCTGCTGCACGTCGTCGGCGTGCTGGCGCACCAGCTGGTTGAGCAGCCACGCCCCGGCGGTCGGCTTGCGCAGCGACTGCACCCGGGCGGCCAGCTCCGCGTCACCGGCGGCCTTGGCCTCCTTGGCCCGCGCGTTGCGCGCCGCGGTGAACTCCTCGGGTGCGAGCGCGTACAGATCGGCGGCGACGTCGTCGATGCTCACCCGCGCATCGTCTCAGGGATGCCGCGCCCGTGGGCGCCCCGCCGGACCTCGGAGCTCGACCCCACCACGTACACAGCCCACGAGCACCGGTTTCGTGGCCTTCGTGCGTCAGCGCCGGGCGGCGAGCACGACCTCGGTGGCCTCCTCGACCGAGTCGACCAGGTGAAGGTGACCTGCCATCGCCCGTCCCGAGGCCAGTGCCGTGAGAGCCGGCCACACGGGCACCACCCGCGTCCAGTGCTGCACCCCGACGAGCACGACCACCGGCAGCGCCGCGCCCTCGACCGAGTAGTACAGGGGCGTGGCGGCCTGGAAGATCTCCTGCACGGTGCCGGCCGCACCCTCCAGCACCACCAGGCCGGCGGTCGACCGGGCGAGCAGGCCGTCCTCGCGCAGGGCGTTCGAGAAGTACTTGGCGATGCCGTCGCAGAACACGTTCGGCGGCTCGTGGCCGTAGAACCACGTCGGGATGCCGATGCTGGTCACCGGGGCGCGCGTGGTGCCCGACGGTGCCAGCCGGTCGCGCACCTCCAGCGCCAGCTCTGCCCAGGCGCCCACGTCCGGCTGGAACAGGGGCACCTCGGCCAGCCGCTGCACGGCATCCGCGAGCGACGACTCGTCAGCAGCGAAGGCACCCAGGTTGGCGGCCTCCATCGCACCGGGACCTCCGCCGGTGACCACCACGAGGCCCCCTGCGGCGAGCCGGTGGCCCAGCAGCGCCGCACCGGCATACCGGGCGGTGCCGCGCGCCAGGGCGTGACCGCCCATCACGCCCACGGTGGGCCGCCCGTGCACGACCTCGTCGAGGGCGTCGCTGACCGAGTCGTCGTGGATGGCGCGCAGCAGCGTCACGAAGGCGTCGTGCCGGTCGGCCCCGCGGCGCGACCACCGGTGGGCCCGGGCGTCGGGCGTGGCGTCGTAGCCGTGCTCGACCAGGCCGGCATACAGCTCGTGGGGCTGGTAGAGCGTCGCGCGGTAGGGGTCGACCGGTGCCTGGGGGTCGGTGGGGAACACCAGCGCCCCGTGGGTGCGCAGGTGCGCGTCGAGCGCCGGGGGGACGCGACCGCCGAGCACCACCATCCCGTCGAGGTCGGTGCGCTCGAGCAGCGCCTCCTCGTGGCCGGTGAGGTCGAGGCCCTGCAGCCGCAGCCCGGTCATCGAGCCGCCCGAGGCCAGCGCGGCATGCAGGGCCGGCAGGCTCTCGATCTCGCGCACCGCCCGACCCTAGTGGGCGGTGAGCCGGTCGAGCAGGGTCCCGAGCCGGGCCGGGCGACCGGTGGCCTCCTCCTCGCGGTCGGCCAGCGTGGCGAGCCGCAGGCCGGCGTTGATGCCGAGCCAGCGCAGCGGCTCGCGCTCCCACCGCGGGGAGCGGTGCCCGACCCAGGGCAGCGCGGTGAGCGCGCTGTCCCGGCCCGACACGAGGTCGGCCAGGGTGCGCCCGGCCAGGTTGCTCGCCGCCACCCCGTCGCCGACGTAGCCACCCGCTCGGCCCACCCGGGTGACCGGGTCCCACGTGACGGACGGGTGCCAGTCGCGGGCGATGCCCAGGGGCCCGCCCCAGGCGTGCGTGAAGGCGACGCCGTCGAGCTGGGGGAGCAGCTCGCGCAGGGTGGAGCGCAGCGCGTGGAACACCGTGGGCTCCTCGTCGAACTCCGGCCGCACCTCGCTGCCCCAGTGGTAGGGCGCGCCGCGGCCGCCGAAGGCGATCCGCCCGTCGTCGGTGCGCTGCCCGTAGATGACGACGTGGCCGTGGTCGGCGAACACCTCACGCCCCGCCAGCCCGATCCGCGCCCACCGCTCGTCGTCGATGGGCTCGGTGGCGACCATCAGCGAGTAGACCGGTGCGACCCGCCGCGACATCCCGGACAGGGTTCCGGTCCAGCCCTCGGTCGCGACCACGACGTCGGCGGCGGAGATCCGGCGATCGTCGGTGAGCACCACGACCCGGTCGCGGACGCGCGCCACGTGGGCACCCTCCACGATCCGGCCGCCCAGCCGGCGGACGGCATCGGCCAGGCCGTCGACGAGCCGGCGTGGGTGCACCCGGGCGCAGTGGGGGGTGAAGGTGGCACCGCGCAGACCGGCGACGTCGAGACGCTCGCGGGTCGCCGCGGCGTCCAGCCACTCGGTGCCGTCACCCCAGGCGGCGGAGTGCGCAGCCGACACCCGGGCGCGTGCCTCCTGGGCCGGGGTGCGGGCCACGACCAGTGCGCCGCCCTTGACGAAGCCCGACCCCAGGGCCTCCTCGGCGTCGACCCGGCCCACCTCGTCGACCGTGTCGCGCAGGGCGGCGAGGTGGGCCATGGTGGCGGTGCGCCCGTGCCGGCGGTCGATCGTGTCGGCCGCGACCGGCCACAGGGCCGACACCCAGCCGCCGTTGCGGCCGCTCGCCCCGAAGCCGACGTGCTGCGCCTCGAGCACCAGCACCTCACGACCGGGCTGGGCCCGCAGCAGGTAGTAGGCGGTCCACAGCCCGGTGAACCCGCCGCCGACCACCACGACGTCCGTCGCCTGGGGCAGGTCGGATGCCGGGTGCGGGCGCGGGTGCGCGGTGGAGTCCCACCACAGCGGCCCGGTCGACCCGCCGATGGCCGCCTGGCTCACCTCAGAGGTGGTTCTCGGCCTCGGTGAGCACCGAGCGCAGCCGGCGCTCGATCTCGTCGAACTGCTCGGGCCCCATGGTCAGCGGCGGCGCGAGCTGCACCACGGGATCGCCGCGGTCGTCGGCGCGGCAGTACAGGCCCGCGTCGAACAGCGCCTTGGAGAGGAAGCCGCGCAGCAGCCGCTCGGCCTCGGCGTCGTCGAACGTCTCGCGGGTCTGCTTGTCCTTGACCAGCTCGATGCCGTAGAAGTAGCCGGCCCCGCGCACGTCACCGACGAGCGGCAGGTCGAGCAGCTTGTCGAGGGTCGACTTGAAGATCGGGGCGTTCTCCTTGACCCGGTCGTTGAGGCCCTCGCGGTCGAAGATGTCGAGGTTGGCCATCGCCGCAGCGCACGAGACCGGGTGCCCGCCCCAGGTGTAGCCGTGCGGGAAGTAGGTGGTGCCGTGGCGGAACGGCTCGAAGAGCCGGTCGCTGGCGATCATCAGGCCGAGCGGGGCGTAGCCGCTGGTGATGCCCTTGGCCGTGGTGATGATGTCGGGCACGTAGCCGAAGTCCTGGCAGGCGAACATCGACCCGATCCGGCCGAAGGCGCAGATCGTCTCGTCGGAGACGAGCAGCACGTCGTACTGGTCGCAGATCTCGCGGACCCGCTCGAAGTAGCCGGCCGGGGGCGGGAAGCAGCCGCCGGAGTTCTGAACCGGCTCGAGGAAGACGGCGGCGACGGAGTCGGGGCCCTCGAACTCGATGGCCTCGGCGATGCGGTCGGCGGCCCACCGGCCGAACGCCTTCTCGTCGTCGCGCAGGTGCTCGGGAGCGCGGTACATGTTGGTGTTGGGCACCTTGTGCCCGCCGGGCACGAGCGGCTCGAACGGCACCTTGGCGTCGGGGATGCCGGTGATCGACAGCGCGCCCTGCGGGGTGCCGTGGTAGGCCACCGCGCGGGAGATGACCTTGTGCTTGCTCGGCTTGCCGGTGAGCTTGAAGTACTGCTTGGCCAGCTTCCAGGCGGTCTCGACCGCCTCGCCGCCACCGGTGGTGAAGAACACCCGGTTCAGGTCGCCCGGGGCGCTGTGGGCCAGCCGCTCGGCGAGCTCGATGGCCCGCGGGTGCGCGTAGGACCACAGCGGGAAGAAGGCCAGCTCGGAGGCCTGCTTGGCCATCGCCTCGGCGATCTCGGTGCGGCCGTGGCCGACGTTGGTGACGAACAGCCCGGCCAGGCCGTCGATGTACTCGTTGCCGCGGTCGTCCCAGATCGTCCAGCCCTTGCCGCGGGTGATGATCGGCACGTTGTGGCTCAGCCCGGTCTCCTCGAAGGTCGAGTGCCGGGTGAAGTGCATCCACAGGTGGTCTCGGGCGGCGTCGGAGTACAGCGCGCCGGTGGCGGTGTGGCGGTCGGAGCTGGGCTCCCACACGTCGGACGGGTAGGTGCTCATCGGGTACCCCAGTTGTAGTGCTGCTTGTTGAGCTTCAGGTAGACGAACGTCTCGGTCGACCGGACGCCCGGGAGGGTGCGGATCTGGTTGGTCAGCAGGTCGAGGAGGTGGTCGTCGTCCTCGCAGACGACCTCGGCGAGGATGTCGAAGCTGCCGGCCGTGGTCACCACGTAGTCGACCTCGGTCATGCCCGACAGCGCCTCACCGAGCGCGATGAGGTCTCCCTCGGCGCGGATGCCGATCATCGCCTGGCGCGAGAAGCCCACCTGGATCGGGTCGGTCACCGCCACGATCTGCATCACCTCGGCGTCGAGCAGGCGCTGCACGCGCTGGCGCACCGCGGCCTCGGACAGGCCCACGGCCTTGGCGATGGCGGCATAGGACTGCCGCCCGTCCTCCTGGAGCAGCTCGATGATGCGCTTGGCGACGTCATCGAGCCGGGTCTCGGAAGCCGTGCGCGGGCTGCGGGCCGGGGGTGTGCTGCGGGTCACCGCGCCATCGTTACGCTGATTCGGTCGTTGCGCAAGTCCTCGGATGACGGAATCCGTTGGTTGGGGTGTCTCAGTGTGTAACTTTTCATCATTCTCACCACCGAAACCCTAGTGATCTCGCGGGGCTCGGGTTTAGAGTTCCCCCGCAATGCCGTCCCCCTCCACCACCTCGGGAGCCATGCACATGAGCGATCCGCGCCACCTGCGCAACTTCATCGGCGGCGAGTACGTCGACGGGCGCACCGACTCCACCACCGACATCGTCAACCCGGCCACCGGATCCGTCGTCGCCACCGCCCCGGTCGGCAACCAGGCCGACGTCGACGCCGCCTACGGCGCGGCCGAGGCGGCCTTCGCGGAGTGGGGCCGCACCACCCCGAGCGAGCGCCAGCAGGCCCTGCTGAAGATCGCGGACGCGATCGAGGCCAACGCCGACGAGCTCATCGCGCTCGAGTCCGAGAACACCGGCAAGATCCAGGCGCTCACCGCGAGCGAGGAGATCCCGCCGATGGTCGACCAGCTGCGGTTCTTCGCCGGCGCGGCCCGCGTGCTCGAGGGCAAGGCGGCCGGTGAGTACATGGCCGGCCACACCTCCTGGATCCGCCGTGAGCCGATCGGCGTCGCCGGGCTCATCGCGCCGTGGAACTACCCGCTGATGATGTCGATCTGGAAGATCGGCCCCGCGCTCGCCACCGGCAACACGGTGGTGCTGAAGCCGTCGGAGCTCACCCCGCTCACCGCCCT
>JBJMHU010000216.1:0-15550 GCA_045807225.1 Ornithinibacter sp.
AGTGCAGGCAACACGCCGACGGACCGATGGTGCTGCCCGCGTGTCGCCTGCACTCGAGTGGCTGACGTCAGCCGGATGCCGCCACGGCCGTCAGCCGGATGCCGCCACCGGGCGTCCACCCGGCCCCCCGCGGTCAGCCGGATGCCGCCACCGCCGCGATGGCCGAGCGCACCCGCTTCTCGGAGACCGGGCCGGAGGTGCCCAGCGACTGGGCGAACCGGCTGCCCCGCCGCTCCTCGACCATCCCGCCGAGGTCGGTCACCTCGGCCGCCGCCCGCCGGCTGGGCGGCAGCGACTCGAGGAGGTCGGCGTAGGCGGCCTCCACGGCATCCACCTGCTCCTGGAGCACCGGCTCGCGCGGGTTGGTGGCGGCCCGCTCCAGGCGGTGCTGCATGGCCAGCAGGTAACGCCGCACGTCACGCAGCCGGCCCACCCCGGTGGCCGCGACGAAACCCGGGCGCACGAGGCTGTCGAGCTGGGCGCGCACGTCGGCACGGGTGGCAGAGGTCCGCGCTGAGGCCGCCCCCCGTTCCAGCGCCTCCAGGGTGCGGCGCACCTGGGCCGCGAGGGCGAGCACCGGCTCGACGGCCTCGACGACCACCAGCACGCGAGTGGCCGCGTGGGCGCGCACGGCGGCGAGCGCGGCGGCATACGCCTCCTCGGTGCGCACCTCCCCCGGCACGTGCTCGGCGACGATGGCGTCGACAGCGGCGTCGAGGCAGTCCTGGAGCAGGGCCGGCACGGACCCGTGGGGGTTGTCCGCCAGCGCGAGCTTCTGGGCGTTGCTGAGCCGGGCGAGCACCCGCTTCCACGGTGCGGTCGTGTTGAGCAGGAGCAGGCGGCGCACGCCGCGACGGTGCCCGGCCTGCGCCGCGCCGCGGTCGGGCAGCACGCGCAGCGCGACGCTGGCGCCCTCGTCGACCAGCGCCGGGTAGCCCTCCACGGTGAGGCCGCCGGAGCGCCCCTCGAAGGTCTCCGGCACGGTGCCGACCGACCACGTCGTCAGGCCAGTGCGCTCGAAGGAGGCGCCGGCCCTGGCCATCCCGGCCCGTACCGCACCACCGGCCGTGTCCCGCAGGGCGTCGAGGTCCTTGCCGCGGGCCACCACCCGCCCACCCGGGCCGTCGATGCTGAAGGTGATGCGCAGGTGGTCGGGGACGCGGGAGAGATCCCACTCCTCCGGGGGGATGCGGATGCCGGTGCGCTCGAAGAGCACCCGCGCCAGCTCGGCGGTGAGGGGGCCGCGGGCCGGGTCGGCCTCGGCGAGGGCGGCCATCGCGTGGTCGGGGGTCGGCACGAAGTGGCGCCGGGTTGCCTTCGGCAGCGACTTCAGCAGGGCGACCGCAAGGTCGTCGCGTAGGCCGGGCACCTGCCAGTCGAACCCTTCGGACGTCACCCGGTTGAGCACCGCCACCGGCACGTGCACGGTGACTCCGTCGGCCGCGGCGCCCGGGGAGAACTGGTAGGTGACGTCGAGGTCGAGGTCCCCCTGCCGCCAGGTGCGCGGGTAGTCGGCGGCCGAGACCTGCTCGCCGGCCGCCGAGGTGAGGTCGTGCTCGGTGAGGGTGAGCAGGTCGGGGCGTCGGCGCCGCTCCCCCCGCCACCAGCGGTCGAAGTGCCGTTCGGTGGGCACGTCGGGCGGGATGCGGGCGTCGTAGAACGCGAACAGCACCTCGTCGTCGACCACGATGTCGCGCCGTCGGGCCCGCTCCTCGAGGTCGGCGACCCGCGCGAGGGTGGCGGCATTGCGCTTCCAGAAGTCGTGGTGTGGCTGCCAGTCGCCCTCGACGAAGGCGGAGCGGATGAAGATCTCGCGGGCTGCCTCGGGGTCGATCCTGGCGAACTGGATGGTGCGGTCGGTGACGAGCGGCACCCCGTAGAGCGTGACCCGCTCGGTGGCGACGGCGGCCCCGGCGCGGCGGCTCCACCGCGGCTCGCTCACGGTGCGGGCCACGACGTGGGCGCCGACCTCCTCGGCCCACTCGGGCTCGATGGCGGCGTTGACCCGCGCCCAGAGCCGGCTCGTCTCGACCAGCTCGGCGGCCATCACCAGGTCGGGCTGCTTGCGGAAGAGCGCAGAGCCGGGGCTGATGCCGAAGCGCGCGCCGCGCGCCCCGGCATACTCGCGCTTGGCCTGGTCGCGCGCGCCGACGTGCGACAGCAGCCCGGCGAGCAGCGCCTTGTGGATGGTGTCCCAGTCCGGCTCGGCGTCGCGGGCCGAGGTCGCGACGTCGGGGTCGATGCGCACGGAACGGCACGCGGCTCGCAGCTGCGCGTGCAGGTCCTGCCACTCGCGGATGCGCAGGTAGTGCAGGAACTCGGCCTTGCACATGCGGCGAAACGCGCTGTGCGACAGCTCCTTCTGCTTCTCCTTGAGGTAGAGCCACAGCGTGTGCAAGGAGGCGAAGTCGGACCGCTCGTCCTTGAAGCGGGCGTGTGACTGGTCGGCCTGGGCCTCCTTGTCGACCGGTCGCTCGCGGGGGTCCTGGATGGACAGTGCCGCGACGACGACCAGCACCTCACGGGTGCAGCCCAGCCGCCCGGCCTCGATGACCATCCGCCCGAGCCGCGGGTCGAGCGGGAGACGGGCCAGGGTGCGCCCGGATGCCGTGAGCCGCCGGCCGCGGCCGCGATGTCGCCCGCGACCCGGCTCGTCCGTGACGAACGCGCCGAGCTCCTCGAGCAGCCGCACCCCGTCGGCGACCTGACGCTCGTCGGGTGGGTCGACGAAGGGGAAGCGCGAGACGTCCCCGAGCCCCAGTGAGGTCATCTGGAGGATCACGGCGGCGAGCGAGGTGCGCTGGATCTCGGGCTCGGTGAACTCGGGGCGCGCCTCGAAGTCCTCCTCGGAGTACAGCCGGATGCAGACGCCGGGGGCCACCCGGCCGCACCGGCCGGCACGCTGCGCCGCGCTGGCCCGGCTGACCGGCTCGATGGGCAGGCGCTGCACCTTGGTGCGCTGGCTGTAGCGGGAGATGCGAGCGGTGCCGGTGTCGACCACGTAGCCGATGCCGGGGACGGTCAGCGAGGTCTCCGCGACGTTGGTGGCGAGGATGATGCGCCGGCCGCCGCTGCGGTGGAAGACCCGGTGCTGCTCGGCGGCCGAGAGCCGGGCGAACAGCGGGAGCACCTCGGTGTTGGGCAGCTTCAGGGCGTTCAGGGCGTCGGCGGCGTCGCGGATCTCGCGCTCTCCGGAGAAGAAGGCCAGGATGTCGGTGGCCTCCGGGCTCGGCGGCGCCTCGGTCCACAGCTCCTCGACCGCGTCGACCACGCCGGCCACCTGGTCGCGCTCGGCGACGACGTGCCGCCCGTCGGGGTGCAGCTCGACGAGCGGCCGGTAGCGCAGCTCGACCGGGAAGGTGCGCCCGGAGACCTCGATCACGGGCACGTCGCGCACCACCTGGCCGCGCTCGTCGGTGGCGAAGTGGGTCGCGAACCGCACCGGGTCGATGGTCGCCGAGGTGACGACCACCTTCAGGTCGGGCCGCCGGGGCAGCAGCTGCTTGAGGTAACCCAGGATGAAGTCGATGTTGAGCGACCGCTCGTGCGCCTCGTCGATGATGATCGTGTCGTAGCGCCGCAGGTCACGGTCGCGCTGCATCTCCGCGAGGAGAATGCCGTCGGTCATCACCTTCAGCCGGGTCACGTCGCTGCTGTGGTCGGTGAACCGCACCTGATAGCCCACCAGGTCGCCGAGCTCGACCTGCATCTCCTCGGCGATCCGCTCAGCGACCGAGCGGGCCGCGATCCGCCGAGGCTGGGTGTGGCCGATCTGCCCCGCTCCCCCACGACCGAGCTCGAGGCACATCTTGGGCAGCTGGGTCGTCTTGCCGGAACCGGTCTCACCGGCCACGACGACCACCTGGTGGTCGCGCAGCGCCGCCAGGATGTCGTCACGACGCTCGACGACCGGCAGGTGCTCGGGATACCTCAACCGGGCAGGGTCGACGACGTCGACGGGCTGGTCGGGCATGGCGCCAAGGATAGGTCGGGCCGGCGCAGCACCCGACCGGTTGACGGCCGCCACCGACCGCTGGTGCCCGCGCCAGGTCGGACGTGGTGGGCTGCGCTGCCCGTCAGCTCACCGCACATTCCCACCCCCCTCGGTGGTCTCGGTGCGAGGCTTGAGGGTCTTGCTCGTCACCAGGAGCGTGGTGCCTGCGGCGTACATCCGCTGCGCCTGCGGGCCGTTGGCCGTCGCGAGCCGCCAGTCGTCGAGGAAGGCCCGGTCGGCCCGCTGACGGACGGCGGTGTTCACTCCCAGTGCAGCCCGGCGCGCCCCCGACCTGAGCTGGACCGTCATCGCCGGGATCGTCAGCCCGGCCCCGGAGCCGCCGCCGGCCGGCGACCTCGGCGCCGGGCCACCGACGAGAGAGCTGGCCGTGCCACGCGCCGGGGGCACGCGGAACGACGCTCGCAGCGCGTCTCGTCGGGCCCGGGCCTCCTGCACCGCACCGCGAGCCACCCGTTGCGCCGCGGTCAGCCGGCTCGTGGACACCACTCCGTCGGCTGTGCGGCGCGCACCGAGGGTGGCACCGTTGCGCAGCACCCCGCCCAGGGCGCCGGTGGCGGCGAGCGCAGCATCCGTCGCGAGCTGCCTCCCATCGCCTTCTCCGTAGGCGACGAGCAGGGCCGTGTCAGCGGCCACGGCAACGGGGGCGGCCACCGCGACCACCGGCTTCAGCTCGGGAACCACGGTCGCGAGCGGTTCCAGAGACGCCACGGCCTGCCCAGCACCGCTCAGGCCCACCAGCACCCGGTAGGGCAGACCGTCGGCGAGCCCGTCGAGGGTCAGCGACCGCAGGATCGCCGCACAGCGAGCGTCGGCCTCCCGGAACCGCTCAGCCGCCGCAGCGTGGCGCGCCCGCGCCCCCTGCTGCACCTCCACCTGCTCGACCTGTAGGTGGCGGACCACGAGCAGGTCGGGGTCGTCGTCCGGCCGGCCGGCCGCACACAGGGCCACCGCACGGTCCTCGAGCACGAGGTACGCGTGCTCCGACTCGTCGAGGTCGAGCACCGCGGCCCCCACCACGACCTGCGCCTCCGCCATCGCGTCGGCGAGCGCCCGCAGCGGCGCCGAGGACCCACCGAGACGGGTGGCGACGGCATCCAGCACGGGGGCGACCTCACGAAGCCGCGCCCCGAAGGCGTCACCGGCCGGGCCGTCCCAGGTGGCGCCGTCGCGCAGCCGCGCCAGCACCCCGGCGAGCGCGGACAGCCGCTGGGCCGTGCCGGTGAGGCGATCGGCCAACAAGCGGACCGCAGCCGGATCGCCGGGCAGGGGCGGCAGTCCGCTCACCAGGACCCCCCGAAGAGCGAGCGCGAGACTCCGGCCTCGGTGTCGAGGTAGAGCGACCCGGCGTCGACCGCTGCGCCCCCGAGCCCGGCCAGGCACTCTCCGAGAGCCAGGCGCATGTGCCGCCACCCGCCGAGCAGCTCCTCGACAGCCGGACCGGCCTCACCCGGGCCCAGCGCCCACCGGTCGGCGGCGGGATCGCCCATGTCGAGGAGGTCGGCCCCGGTCTCGGCGAGGGCGACCCCCAGCTCGGCCACCTCGGCGGCGTTGACGCGGATCATCGTCATGGCCCCACGCTAGGCATCGACGGCGACACCGCTGCGGAGTTATCCACAGGCCATCGGCCGCCGGCCGCGAGGGATCGGCAGACGCAAGGACCGGCCGCCCCCGGCACCGGGGACGGCCGGTCGCGGACCGGGCGGGTGACGCCCGGACGGGGCGGACCGCAGTCTGCTAGACCGCCGCGCCGGCTCCGGCGAGGTCGGCCGGCTGCTCGAGGCCGAGGCCCTCGTCGGAGGACCCCTCTCCGGACCCACCCGCGGCCGTGAACCCGGCGTCGAGGTCGGCGATGATGTCCTGGATCGACTCGATCCCGACCGCGAGGCGCACCAGGCCGGGCGTGACGCCCGCTGCGAGCCGGTCCTCGTCGCCACCCTGGCTGTGCGTCGTGGATGCCGGGTGGATCGCCAGCGAGCGCACGTCACCGATGTTGGCGACGTGGCTGTGCAGCGACAGGCCCTCGACGAAGCGCTGCCCCGCCTCGAGCCCGCCGGCGATCTCGAAGGCGAGCACCGCACCGGCACCCTTCGGCGCGTACTTGTCGGCATTCGCCTTGCTGGGGCTGCTGTCGAGCGAGGCCCAGCGCACCGACTCCACCTGCGGGTGTGCCTCGAGGTACTCCGCCACCACCCGTGCGTTGGACACGTGCCGCTCGACGCGCAGGCTGAGCGTCTCGACGCCCTGCGCGATGAGGAACGCGTTGAACGGCGAGATCGCCGAGCCGAGGTCGCGCAGCAGCTGCACACGTGCCTTGAGGATGTACGCGAGGTTCGCCCCGAGCGCCCCGCCCACACCGAGGTCGCGGGCGAACACCAGCCCGTGGTAGCTCTCCTCGGGCGTGTTGTAGTTCGGGTACTTCTCCGGGTCCTGGCCGTAGTCGAAGGTGCCGCCGTCGACGATGACGCCGGCGATCGAGGTGCCGTGGCCGCCGAGGTACTTCGTCGCCGAGTGGATGACCACGTCGGCACCGTGCTCGAGCGGGCGGATCAGGTAGGGCGTCGCGATCGTGTTGTCGACGACGAGGGGCACCCCCGCCTCGTGGGCCACACCGGCCACCCCCGCGATGTCGAGCACGATCGCCTTGGGGTTGGCGATCGTCTCGGCGAAGAGCGCCTTGGTGTTGGGGCGCACCGCCGCACGCCAGGCCTCGAGGTCGTCCTGGTCCTCGACGAAGGTGACGTCGATGCCGAGCTTCTTGAAGGTGTACTTGAGCAGGTTCACGGTGCCGCCGTAGAGCGCGCTGCTCGAGACGATGTGGTCACCGGCCTCGGCGATGTTGAGCAGGCCGATCGTGGTGGCGGCCTGCCCGGACGCCACGAGCAGGGCCGCGAGGCCCCCCTCGAGCGCGGCGATCCGCTGCTCCACGGCATCCTGGGTCGGGTTCATGATCCGGGTGTAGATGTTCCCGAACTCCTTGAGCGCGAACAGGTTCGCCGCGTGCGCGGTGTCGTTGAAGACGTAGGACGTCGTCTGGTAGATCGGCAGGGCCCGGGCGCCGGTGGCGCTGTCGGGCACCTGTCCGGCGTGGACCTGCGTGGTCTCGAAGCCCCACTGCGAGGGGTCGGTCATCGGTGTCTCCCTGTGTTCTGGTGCGCCGGGAGGAACCACCCGGCACACGTCATACGTGGCCTGCGGGGCTACCGGAAATAGTCCCGCGCTTGCGCCCGGCGGATGCCGTGCGCCAGGTCTTCACCCGGGGCACCCCACCGCGGTTGGAGGGTTGCCGGCCAGCGAGCCGGGGCTTGTCGCTGACACTCATGACCTGCCGCGAATATACAGAAGCGTCGGGATGCCGGTCACCCCCTCCCCCAGCACGTCTCACCCGCCGAACCCGGACGACGCGCGAATCCCAACCACCCCGTCCGCGAAACCGGCCCCCGGGCGTGGGGAATCCGCAATGAGTCGGGAAGGATGGGGGCATGACCTTCCACGCTGACGAGTACCAGGCCGCCGCAGGACGCTACGAGGCGGGGATGCCGTACCGCCGGGTCGGGCGCTCGGGTCTCGACCTGCCCGCCATCTCCCTCGGCCTGTGGCACAACTTCGGTGACGACGTGCCGCTCGAGCGCCAGCAGGCGACGCTGCGCCGCGCGTTCGACCGGGGGGTCACCCACTTCGACCTGGCGAACAACTACGGCCCGCCCTACGGCTCGGCCGAGCGCAACTTCGGCAGCATCTTCGCGCGCGACTGCCGGCCCTACCGCGACGAGCTGATCGTGTCGAGCAAGGCCGGCTACGACATGTGGCCCGGCCCGTACGGCCAGGGGGGCGGCTCGCGCAAGTACCTCATCGCCTCGTGCGACCAGTCCCTGGCGCGCCTCGGCCTGGACTACGTCGACATCTTCTACAGCCACCGCTTCGACGAGACCACGCCGCTCGAGGAGACGATGGGCGCCCTCGACGCGATCGTCCGCTCGGGCCGGGCGCTGTACGCCGGCATCTCGTCGTACTCCGGCCCGCGCACCCGCGAGGCGGTCGAGATCGCCCGGTCGCTGGGCACCCCGCTGCTCATCCACCAGCCGTCGTACTCGATGCTCAACCGCTGGATCGAGGAGGACCTCCTCGACGCCGTCGGCGAGACCGGTCTCGGCCTGATCGCGTTCTCCCCCGTGGCGCAGGGGATGCTCACCGACAAGTACCTCAAGGGCATCCCTGCCGGTTCGCGCGCGGCACAGGGCAAGTCGCTCGACCCGTCGCTGCTCACCGATGCCTCCCTGAAGCACGTGCGGGCGCTCGACCGGATGGCGAAGGCCCGCGGCCAGTCCCTGGCCCAGATGGCCCTGGCCTGGGCGCTGCGCGACGAGCGGGTCACGTCGGTGCTCATCGGCGCCTCATCGGTGGAGCAGCTCGACAACAGCCTGGATGCCGTGCACAACCTGGCGTTCAGCGCCGACGAGCTCGCCAAGATCGACAAGCACGCCGTCGACGCCGGCATCAACCTGTGGAAGACCTCGAGCGACCACTGAGTTCTTCCTGACAGAGCCGTCCGCCCGCCCAAGGGCGACGGTCACCAGTGTGAGCCGAGAATCCCGAGGAGATCCCCCATGAGCGACACCGACTACATCCCCAGCCCCTCCGGCTGGGTCCGCAAGCAGGTCGAGAAGATCGAGGCGACCGGGGACACCCGCTCCGTGCACATCATGAACCTGCCGGTCGTGATGCTCACGATGCGCGGCAAGAAGACCGGCGGCATCCGCAAGGTGCCCCTGATGCGGGTCGAGCACGAGGGCGTCTACGCCGCGGTCGCGAGCAAGGGTGGGGCGCCCGAGCACCCCCAGTGGTACGGCAACCTCAAGGCCGATCCGCGGATCACGCTGCAGGACGGCACCGAGTCGTGGTCGGCCGTCGCCCGTGAGATCACCGGCGCCGAGCGCGAGGAGTGGTGGTCGCGGTGCGTTGAGGCGTACCCGCCCTACGCCGAGTACCAGACCAAGACCGACCGGCTCATCCCGGTGCTGCTCCTCGAGCGCGTCGAGCAGCCGCACGGCGACACCGAGGGCTGACGCCCAACAGCGTGCGGTGAGTGCGGAGTTCGCTGTGCGGGCAACCACTTCCGCACTCGCCGCTCGCTGGTTCGAGCGAGTCAGGCCGGCGGAGGGCTGGGCGGCTGCGCGGAACCGAGCGGTCCGGCATCCTGCTGGCTGGTCTCGGCGGTGGATGCCTCGCGCTCCACCTTGCGGAACCACAGCAGGCCGAGCACCGGCAGCACCAGCGGCACGAACCCGTAGCCCTGCCCGAAGTGCGACCACACCGTCTTGTCCGGGAACGCGCCGGGAACCACGTACGACGCGGTGCCGACGACGAGCACGCCGACGAGCTCGAACGTGCAGGCCCACACGCCGACCCGCACCCACCGCCCACCCCTGATCAGGCACCAGGTCGCGAGGAGGTAGACCACCGCGGCCAGCGCCGAGAGCGTGTAGGCCAGCGGGGCCCGGTCGTAGTAGCTGACGATCTGCAGCACGGAGCGGCCGGTGGCGGCGAGGGCGAGCAGGGCGTAGACGACGACCAGCACCACGCCGGGGCCGCCGAGGGCTCGACGCGACGGATCAGCCATTGGCGCTCCAGATCTGCTGCAGCCGCAGGGCCATCACGCCGACGGCGAACGCCCCGATGGCCATGGAGCCCATCGCCCAGCGCGACTTCTCCTTGATCGTCAGCAGCGAGGTGCCCACCGGGATCAGCGGCAGGGAGACCAGGTAGGCCACGAAGGTCGCCTTCTCGGTGGCGTCGGAGATGTGCCCGATGCCGGCGAGCCCGAGCACCAGCATCACCAGCAGCCCGACCTCGAGCAGCGCCGCCACCGCGAGCAGCCTGTCGTCGATCAGCCGGTCACGCAGGGCGTAGAAGACCGCGGCGACGAAGAGCAGGAACGCCAGGCCCACGACGACGTAGGTCAGCGGTTCTTTCACGCGGCCAACCCTAGCCCGCGGGCGGGTCGCCCCCGGCCGGCGTTCGACGGATGCGACACTGCCACCCATGACCAGTGCACAGCTCGGTGACGTGACGATCGAGTACGAGGTGGACGGGCCGGACGACGGCGAGGCGATGCTCCTCCTCATGGGTCTGGGTGCCCAGCTCGTGGCCTGGCCGGCCGACGTGGTCAGCGGGCTGGCCGACAACGGCTTCCGTGTCATCCGCATGGACAACCGCGACATCGGGCTGTCCACGAAGACGGAGGGGCCGGTGCCGACCCGGGCGGCGCTGTTCAAGGGCTTCGCCCACCGGCGCTACGCCCGCGCCGACTACCTGCTGTCCGACATGGCCGCGGATGCCGTGGCGCTGCTCGACCACCTCGACGTGCGCACCGCCCACGTGGTGGGGGTATCGATGGGCGGGATGATCGCCCAGCAGCTCACGATCGACCACCCCGAGCGGGTGCTCAGCCTGTGCTCGATCATGTCGAACACCGGTGACCGGCGGCACGGCAGCGTCTCCCCTCGGCTGCTGCCGACCGTCGCCATGTCGATGTCGACACCGCGACCGGAGGACCGCGCCGAGGCGGAGCGTCTGGCCGTCGAGGGCTTCCGGGTGATCGCCGGGCCGCACTTCGACGCCGACGAGATCGGCGGCATGGTGCGCACCGCCATGGGTCGCGACGTCAACCCGCTGGGCACGATCCGGCAGCTCGTCGCCATCCAGGCCAGCCCCGACCGCACGCCCGCCCTGCGTGAGGTGCGGGTGCCGACCCTGGTCGTGCACGGTCTGCGCGACCAGCTGGTGATGCCGAGCGGCGGCATCGCGACGGCGCGCGCCGTGCCCGGCTCCCGGCTCATCGTCTTTCCCGACATGGCGCACGACCTGCCCGGTCCACGGCGGGTCGAGATCGTCGAGGAGATCGTCCGCAACGCGAAGCGTGCCGACCAGGCGCCGACGCACTTCGCGGTCGAGGAGTCGGACACCGCAGCGGCCGATGACGCAGCGGCGACGGCCGACGCGGCGGCATCGGCCGGCCCGGGTCCAGCGTAGGTCGCGGCCGGGCTGGCTTCGTCGAAGCGCTAGGCGGGTCCCTCCGGGGCGGCTACGGCTGCTGCAGGGCGTCGGCGACGGCGTCGACGAGCAGACCCACCTCGTCCTCGGTGACGACCAGCGGCGGAGCCAGCCGGATGGTCGACCCGTGGGTGTCCTTGGCGAGGATGCCGCGACGCATCAACCTCGCGCACAGCTCGCGCCCGGTGGGGCCGCCGGGCTGGATGTCCAGACCCGCCCAGAGCCCGCGCACCCGGATGGCGGCCAGCCCCTGGCCGTCTTCGCGACCGACGAGCGGCTCGAGGCGGGCGGCAAGCAGCGCACCGAGCTCGGCCGCGCGGCGCTGGAAGGTGCCCTCACTCAGCATCGTGACGACCTCGTGACCGATCGCGGCGGCGAGGGGGTTGCCGCCGAAGGTCGAGCCGTGGGACCCGGGGGTGATCACCTCGAGCACCTCGCGGTCGGCCGCGATGGCCGATACGGGGTAGAGGCCGCCGCCGAGGGCCTTGCCCATGACATAGATGTCGGGCACCACGCCCTCGTGGTCGCAGGCGAAGGTGAGCCCGGTGCGGGCCAGCCCGGACTGGATCTCGTCGGCGACCATCAGGGCGCCGGCCTCGTCACAGATGGCCCGGACCTCGCGCAGGTAGCCCTCGGGCGGGATGACGACGCCGCCCTCGCCCTGCACCGGCTCGAGCAGCACGGCCACGGTGGTGTCGTCGATCGCGTGCCGCAGCGCCTCGGCATCCCCGTAGGTGACGGTGCGGAACCCTGGCGTGTAGGGGCCGTACTCGTCGCGCGCGACCTTGTCGTCGGAGAAGCTCACGATGGTGGTGGTCCGCCCGTGGAAGTTGCCCTCCATGACGACGATGGTGGCCGCGCCCTCGGGGACGCCCTTGACCCGGTAGCCCCACTTGCGGGCGACCTTGAGGGCGGTCTCGACGGCCTCGGCGCCGGTGTTCATCGGCAGGATCATGTCCTTGCCGGTCAGGCCGGCCAGCGCCTCGGCGAACGGGCCGAGCTGGTCGTTGTGGAAGGCGCGGCTGGTGAGGGTGAGCCGCGCCAGCTGCTCCTGGGCGCGGGCGAGCAGGCGGGGGTGCCCGTGCCCGAAGTTCAGCGCCGAGTAGCCGGCGAGGCAGTCGAGGTAGCGCCGGCCGTCGACGTCGGTGACCCAGGCCCCGTCGCCGGAGGTGAGCACCACCGGCAGCGGGTGGTAGTTGTGCGCGGCATACCGCTCGACCACCTCGATCTGTGCGGCCGTGCGGGCGCTGGAACCTGTGGGACCGGGGTTGCCGGGGTCGTGCAGTGACGTCATCGTCGCCTCCTCGCGGCCGAGCCTAGCGAGCGGCGTGGGCGGCCGTGGCCGGTCCCCTCTCGGCGAGGTGTGGGGTGCGCGACAGGGGCGTGCGCTCAGGCGGTGGTGCCGCTCGGCGCCAGCACCAGGTAGCCCTGCGCCGCGAGGATGATGACCACGGCAGCCAGCTTGCCCACCGGGAGCGAGCTGTCGTAGACGACCCGGTCGATGACCAGGATGCCGACCTGGAGCAGCACGA
This sequence comes from Ornithinibacter sp., assembly GCA_045807225.1. Classification (GTDB taxonomy): domain Bacteria; phylum Actinomycetota; class Actinomycetes; order Actinomycetales; family Dermatophilaceae; genus Fodinibacter. The sequence goes on from JBJMHU010000216.1 coordinate 12,598, forward strand.
TCCAGCCCATGGTGACGACAGCCAGCTCGGCGTACTGCAGCGAGGACGCGTACACCCAGAAGAGCACGAGGAACGACAGGGCGCCCACGCCGAACGCCATCGTGTTCTTGCTCTCGGCCCACTCCTTCGCCGCGAACGCGCCGAACAGGTCCAGTGCCGCCAGCGCCGCCATGCACACGGTTGCCACCACGGGCAGCGGCCAGGACGAGGGGAGCTTGAGCAGCGGCAGGGCGTCGAGCGCAGCCATGGGGACCTCCGGCGTGCAGTGGGCCACTCGGGGTGTGGCCTCACTGGTCAGGAGGCAGCCCGCCGGGTGGGTGATACACCGCGGCCCGAAGGATGGGCTCAGTCGGCCCAGGTCTCGGCGACCCGCTCGGCGATCCGGGCGCCGTGGAGCCGGGCCGTCTCGAAGGTGCCGGCGCCACGCGACATGTCGAGCGGGTTGGCGCCCATCGCCCACAGGTCACGGGCGTCCGGCACGACGAGGTGCGTCCTGGCCGACGGCTTGAGCATGCGCAGCTGGACCGGTGGGAGGTCGCGCAGGCGCGAGCCGATCGGGTAGGGCGAGAGCACCAGCACCCGGCGGTGGCCGGCGGCCAGGTCGGCGTTGGCGATGCTGCGCAGGCCGCCATCGACATAGCGGCGTCCGCCCACCTCGACGGCAGGGAAGACGCCCGGCACGGCGCAGCTGGCAGCGACGGCGCGCTCGAGCGGCACGCCGCTGGTGTTGTCGAAGACCACCGAGGTGCCGGTCTCGGCATCCACGGCGGCGATGAGGAGCCGGCCCTCGGGCCACGGCTTGCCGACCAGCCCCAGACCGATGGCCTGCAACCAGTCCTCCTCGGTGGTGGTCTGCGCGCTGAGGGCTGCCTGGCCGACGAGGGCCCGTCCGCTGCGCTTGTCGAGGTGGAGCTGGGCGCGCACGTAGCGGGCGGCGTCAGCGGCGCCGAGCCGGCCGTAGCTCGCGAGCGGTGCGCCGTCCTGGATGCGGGCGAAGGCGTTCCCCTCGTCGGTGCCGACCCGTAGGTGAGCAGCGACCATGGACCCGGCCGAGGTGCCGATCATCGTGTCGGCGTCGCGCACGTCGATGCCGCCGTCGCGCAGGCCGATGATGATGCCGGCCTCCCACGCGATGCCGGTCGCTCCCCCGCCGGCGAGCACGAAGGCCCGGTCGAGGCCGCCGCTGGGCGGGCGCCACTCACCGAAGCCTTCACCGCGCACCACGGGGCGCGCGAAGTTCGCACTGGTGCCGTCGACGTGGACCACGTTCTCACTCACCACCCCATTGTCCCAGCGTGCCGGCGGCCTTCCCGCCACCGGCCGGGTGAGGGTCCTCACCGTCAGCCCTTGTGTCGCGTTACTGGCGCTGGCCCGCGACATGAGCGCCGGTGCCCGGCACCGGTCGGGCCACGGCGAGGTGCTCTCTCTGCATCAACACGGTGGGACCGAGGCGTCACCACCGTTGAGGCGGGGACGTTGGTCAGGCGGTCTACACCTTGAGGGGCAGGCGTACCGGGCGAGTCAGAGGAGGCTGCCGCGCGAGCGACGAGCAGCGCTGGCGGGCAGGACCCTGACGGCCTCCATCGGCACGCTGACCAGCTCGTCGTCGACCCGCACCTGGCACCGGACGGCGCCGACGAGCTCGACCTCCCCCACCAGGCCCTGCCACGGCCCGGCTGACACCTCGACGAGGTCGCCGACGAACGGCGTCGCCGCGAGGGGCTGGACTGGGCGGCGGGTGGCGGCCAGAGCCGCGAGCTGGGCGGTGTATGCCGCGGGCAGGGTGGCGGGGCGGCCCCGGTAGCTCCAGGTGAACAGGTGTCGCTGGTCGAACCGCCTGGCGCAGAGCCCACAGGACATCAGGCGCGTCGGCGCGCGGTGCCTGGTCTTCTCGTGGCCTGCGGGGCACCTACCGACCCAGTCGCCGGGCACCCGCGGCGAGTCGGAGGACACGCAGCGCTCACCGCTGCAGCCGATCTCGCGGGCCTTGGCCCGCCAGACGGCGTCGTGCCCGTGCTGCGGGCCGACCAGGGCGTGCGCGATCTCGTGCAGGATCGTGTCGAGCACCTCGTCCTCGGAGTGCAGGGTGGTCAGCGGCGCACTCAGGCCGATCTGGCGCTTGGCGAACCGGCAGACCCCGGCGCGGGTCTTGGCCCGGTCGGCGACGATCGACCAGTCGTGCAAGCCGTGCTCGTGCAGCAGGCGTCGCCCGGCGGCCAGTGCTCTTGTGACCTCCATCGTCACCTCCCTGCTCGTGTGTCTGCGGTGACCGGACGCTGGGCGGCCAGGTCGTGTGTTCGTGAATCGACCCTAGGTGCCACCACCGACATGACCGCGGACCCACTCCCGGTGGGTGGCAGATCTGTGGATGGCGCACCAGCGCGGTCGCAACTGTGGATAAGGGTCGAGGGCGGAGGGCCCCATCGAAGGCCAGCCGCAGCGGCGCCCCCGGGTGTCTTGGGGATCAGTGGGTGTAGAGCCGGGACTTCGCTTCGCGCACGGTGAGGGTGACAGGGGTGCCTTGCAGATCGACCTCTCCGGGGATGTCGAACCACTGACCTCCGCCCACCCGGAACTGCCCGGTGTACACGATGTCGGCCCGCACCCGATGGATGCCGGGCTGGGTGTAGGTGGCGAGGATGTCGCCCGTGGGGTGCGGACCGCCCAGCGAGGTCGTCGGTCCGACCGTCGTCGTTCCGAGGTGGTAGGTCACCGACTTCAGTCGGGGTCGCACCTCGATGTGGTAACCGAGCAGGCGCGCTGGATCGGGGGTGTCCACCTCGTCGGGACCGAAGCCGGCCTTCGGGAAGCGCACCTCGAAGAAGGTCGGCAGGTTCACGAGCGTGACGTCGCCCTCCGGCTGGATGTTCACCGTCGGAACGGCGAAGTTTGTGTCGTGGAATGCCTGCCTGATCAACCCCATGGACAAGCGCGGGCCCGCGCCGGGCACCAG
>JBJMHU010000217.1:0-8841 GCA_045807225.1 Ornithinibacter sp.
CTACCCGGGCCGTGACGACCGTGGCGCCGGCGGCGGCTACCAGGGCCAGAAGCGTGACGACCGGGCCTCCGGTGGTTACCAGGGCCAGAAGCGTGACGACCGCCCTTCGGGTGGCTACCAGGGTCGCAACGACCGGGGCACCGGCGGCGGCTACCAGGGCCAGAAGCGAGACGACCGGTCCTCCGGTGGTTACCAGGGCCGCAGCGATCGGGGCACCGGCGGTGGTTACCAGGGCCGCAGCGACCGGGGCACCGGCGGCGGCTACCGGGGTCGCGACGACCGGGGCGGCTACCAGGGCCACCACGGCGCGCAGACCGATGCCGACCGCCCGCTGAGCTTCGAGGAGGCCGAGGCTCAGCGTGCCGAGGCCGACGAGTGGACCCACTACTCCTCGCACAAGGGTGAGGCCAAGGAGGTGACCGAGGACAACGGCTTCGCCGCCCTCGGTGTGCCGGAGCGCCTCGTCGAGCGGTTGGCGCGCGACGGCATCACCGAGCCGTTCCCGATCCAGGCGGCGACGATCCCCGACGCGCTCGCCGGTCGCGACGTGCTCGGCCGCGGCCGCACCGGCTCCGGGAAGACGCTGGCCTTCGGCCTGGCGATGATCACCCGGCTCGCCGACGGCACCCGCCCCGAGAGCAAGCGCCCCCGCTCGCTCATCCTGGTTCCGACCCGCGAGCTCGCCATGCAGGTGAGCGACGCCCTCGAGCCGTTCGTGCACGTCACCGGCCTGCGCCACAAGCTGGTCGCCGGTGGCCTCTCGTACGAGCCGCAGATCAAGGCGCTCAACAAGGGCATCGACATCCTCGTCGCCACTCCGGGCCGGCTCGCCGACCTGATGGACCGCGGGGCCGTGGAGCTGGGCGGCGTGCAGATCGCCGTGCTCGACGAGGCCGACCACATGGCCGACATGGGCTTCCTGCCCGAGGTGACCGCGATCCTCGACGAGATCCCCGCGGGCGGCCAGCGGCTGCTGTTCTCCGCGACCCTCGACAAGGGCATCGACACCCTGGTCGACCGCTACCTCGTCGACCCGGTCACCCACTCGACCGACGAGGCCCAGGCCTCGGTGACGACGATGAGCCACCACGTGCTGCTCATCGACCCCCAGGACAAGAAGGCCCTGACGGCGGAGCTCGCCGGCCGCGGCGGCCGGGTCATCGTCTTCGCCCGTACCCAGCTCGGCTCCGACCGGATCGCCGGCGAGCTGCGCGAGCGCGGCGTGTTCGCGGCATCCCTGCACGGTGGCCTGTCCCAGGCGGTGCGCAACCGGGTGCTCGGCGCCTTCCGCGACGGCTCGATGAACGTGCTCGTGGCCACCGACGTGGCGGCCCGCGGCATCCACGTCGACGACGTCGGCATGGTCGTGCAGGTCGACCCGCCGACCGACCACAAGGACTACCTCCACCGCGCGGGTCGCACCGCGCGCGCCGGTGAGGAGGGTGCTGTCGTGATGATCGCGCTGCCACACCAGAAGCGGATGGTCACTCGCATCGTCGAGGGGGCCGGCGCCGAGGCGCTGACCGCCAAGGTCACCCCCGGCGACTCCGTCATCCAGGCCCTCGGTGGCCGCACGCCGAGCGGCGTGCCGGTGCCGGATGCCGTGTGGCGCCCGGTGCTCGAGGGCGGCAAGAACGGTGGGCGCCGAGGCGGCAGCCGACCGGGCGGTCGCCCCGCCGGCCGCGGCCACGGGTCGTTCGGCGGCGGACGTCCCCGTCAGGGCTCCGGCCGACCCGGCGGCAGCCGGGGCAGAATGGACGGGTGAGCGAGACCCACACGACCGGGCAGCTCCTCGTCGCGACCCCGCTGATCGAGGAGGGTGTCTTCCGGCGCAGTGTGGTGCTCGTGCTGCACCACGACGACGACGGCGCGCAGGGGCTGGTGCTCAACCGGCCCATCGACGCCGACGTCGACGCGGTGCTGCCCGGCTGGGAGGAGCACGCGACCCGGCCCGCCAAGGTCTTCCAGGGTGGGCCGGTGCAGCTCGACTCCGCGCTCGGCCTGGTGGCCGTGCCCGGTGACTCGCCGGAGCCGACCGGGGTGCGCCGCCTGTTCGGGGCAGTGGCGCTGGTCGACCTCGACACCCCGCCCACCCTGGTGGTGCCCGAGGTCGCGGGCCTGCGCATCTTCGCCGGGTACGCCGGCTGGTCGCCCGGCCAGCTCGAGGGCGAGATCACGACCGGCTCGTGGTTCGTCGTGCCCAGCGAGCCCGGCGACGTCTTCACCGGTGAGCCCGACGAGCTGTGGCGCCGGGTGCTGCGCCGCCAGCCCGAGCCGCTGCGCTGGGTCGCCTGGTTCCCGAGCGACCCGTCGCTCAACTGAGTCCCGTCATACACTGCCCGGATGAGCGAGACGATGCCGCCGCTGGACGACCCGAACGCCCCCCAGCGGCAGCCGCAGACCCAGACGGCCGTGCTCGAGCGCACCGAGACCGTGCCCGAGGTGGCCGAGCCTGGTGACCACGAGCGCTTCTCGCACTACGTGCGCAAGGAGAAGATCCTCGAGAGCGCGCTGTCGGGGGAGCCGGTCACCGCGCTCTGCGGCAAGGTCTGGGTGCCCGGTCGCGACCCGGAGAAGTTCCCGGTGTGCCCCACCTGCAAGGAGATCTACGAGGGGCTGCGCGCGCCGCAGGACGGCGGCGAGTAGCCGGGGTGCCCGGCCACCGGCTGACCGGGCGCTCTCCGTCACGGCCGTTGGTGTGAGGATCGGGTCATGACCACGCAGACCCTGCTCGGCCGGCTCGCCCGGCTCTCGACCACCAGCCTGGTCGACGCCTCGCCCGCGCTGCGCGTGCTGCCGCACCGGCTGCGCCCGGTCGTGGCCGGCCGGCGGTTCGTCGGCCCCGTCGTGACGGCGAGGGCCAACCGCGACCTGATGTCCGTCATCCACGCGCTGCGCGACTCCGGGCCCGGCGACGTGCTCGTCGTCGACGCCGGTGGCGACGACCGCGCCGTCGCGGGTGAGCTGTTCGGCACCGAGGCGCAGCGCCGCGGGCTGGCCGGTCTCGTCATCCTCGGCAGGTCGCGCGACACGGCCACCCTCGCCGGGCTGGCGCTGCCGGTCTGGTCGACCGGGTTCGCGCCCAACGCCTTCGCTGCCAGGGAGCTGCCCGAGACCGGGGTCGCGCTCTCGCTCGACGGGGTTCGGGTGGAGCCGGGGGAGCTGTTGGTGGGGGACGACGACGGCCTCGTGGTGGGCACGGATGCCGAGCTCGCGACGGCCGTCGAGGGTGCAGAGGCGATCGAGGCCCGGGAGAAGGGCCTGCAGGGGCGGATGCTCGAGGGCGCCTCGCTGTTCGACGTCATGAACTACGACGAGCACTTGGCCGCCCTGCGTGCCGGGCGCCCCGGTGGCCTGGCCTTCGGCTGAGGCGTGAGCACAGGAGGATCGCCGTGACCCGCTTCGCCCGGCGCGCCGAGCGCGTGCAACCCTCGGCGATCCGCGAGTTCCTCGCGCTGGCCGGCGACCCGCGGATCACCTCGTTCGCCGGTGGCTACCCCGACCCCACGCTCTTCCCGATGGCCGAGCTGCACGAGATCTACGACGAGCTGCTCCGTGCCGGCAACGCGTCGGCGCTGCAGTACACGGCATCCGAGGGGCTGCCCGAGCTGCGCGCGCTGGTCGCCGCTCGGCTCAGCGCCGACGGGATGCCGTGCACCGCCGACGACGTGCTGATCACGCAGGGCGGGCAGCAGGGCCTGGACCTGGCCGCCAAGCTGTTCGTCGACCGGGGCGACGTGATCCTCACCGAGCGGCCGACCTTCCTCGGGGCGCTGATCGCGTTCAACCCCTGCGAGCCCGACTACCGCTCGGTTCCGATGGACGAGGAGGGGATGGACACCGACGCCCTGGAGCGGGTGCTGCGCACCACGGAACGCGTCAAGCTGGTCTACACCGTGCCCGACCACCAGAACCCGACCGGCCGCACGATGAGCCTGGCGCGGCGACGCCGCCTGGTGGAGCTGGCCGAGGAGTTCGACGTCGTCGTGCTGGAGGACACGCCCTACCGCGAGCTGCGCTACGAGGGCGAGCGGCTGCCGACCATCAAGAGCCTCGACACCACGGGCCGGGTCGTGCACCTGGGCAGCTTCTCGAAGATCCTCGCGCCCGGGCTGCGGCTGGGCTGGGCGCTGGCCGGCCCCGAGGTGCGCGAGAAGCTGGCCCTGCTCAAGCTCGCCGCCGACACCCAGAACGGCACGCTCAACATGCGGGCGGCCGCCGCCTACCTGGGCCGGTTCGACATCGAGGCACACATCGCCGGCATGCTGCCGACCTACCGGCACCAGCGCGACCTCATGCTCGCGAGCCTCGAGGAGCACTTCCCGCCCGGTACCACCTGGACCCGGGCGCACGGCGGCCTGTTCACCTGGGTGACGTTCCCGCCGGGGCTCGACGTCGCGGCCTTCCAGCGCGACGTGCTGATCCCGCGGGCGGGCGTCATCGTCGTGCCGGGTGCGCCGTTCTTCGCCGACCGGCCGGAGGCCAACCACGCCCGGATGAGCTTCTCGGGGGTGCCGGACGAACGCCTCGTCGCGGGGGTGCGCGCGATCGGTGGGTTGCTCGCCGAGGCCCTGGCCTGAGGCCGGGCTGCTTGACCCGACCTTTGCTCGGCCCAGACCCGCCCCTTGCCGGTCGGCGCCTAGATTTCGGCTCTAGCCGCGCCCGACCGGTGCGGACCTCCTGCCGAAAGGTCGCCATGTCCACTCGCCCGATGACCGCGCTGGCCACGCTCGCCCTCGGCGTCGCCGCCGTCGCCGTCCCCGCCACGTCCGCCTCCGCACAGCCGATGGCCGGGGTGTCCTCGGTCGCCGCCGAGTGCATCTCCCGGGCACCCGACGCCCGGGCCACCCGGGGCGCCAAGGACGCGAACGAGCTGACCGAGACCCAGGTGCGCGCCAACGAGGCCGCCCTGGCCCGGGCGCTCGCCGCCAAGGGCCTGTCCAAGAACGCCAAGGGGCAGGCCGCCGCGTCGAGCGGAGCGACCGCCACGGCCGCTTTCGCCACCGCGACCATCCCGGTCTACGTGCACGTCATCACCGACGGCACCAACGGCAAGATCAGCTCGACCCGGATCACCCAGCAGATCACCGTGCTCAACAAGGCCTACGCGTCATCGGGCTTCGCCTTCCAGCTGGCCGGCACCGACACCACGGTCAACTCAAGCTGGTACACCAACCTCAGGAGCGGGTCTCGCGCCGAGAAGACGATGAAGGCGACCCTGCGCAAGGGCGACATGGGCGACCTGAACATCTACACCGCCAAGCTGGGCGGCAGCCTGCTCGGGTGGGCCACCTTCCCGAAGTCGACCTACGACTCCTACGACGGAGTGGTCGTGCTCGACCAGTCGCTGCCGGGCGGCACGGCGGCGCCGTACAACCTCGGGGACACCGCGACGCACGAGGTCGGCCACTGGATGAACCTCTACCACACGTTCCAGGGCGGCTGCACCGGCTCTGGCGATGCCGTGAGCGACACCCCGGCCGAGGCCTCCCCGGCGTTCGGCTGCCCGACCGGTCGGGACACCTGCACGGCCCCCGGCACCGACCCGATCAAGAACTTCATGGACTACACCGACGACTCCTGCATGAACACCTTCAGCCCCGGGCAGGCCGTACGGATGCAGAACGCGTACGTCGCATACCGTCAGTGAGATCGACTGCGCGCCAACGGAAGTGACTCCCGCATAGCACACCCGAGGCCCCCGCAAGGACATGCGGGGGCCTTGGTGTGTCACCCCCGCCGGCCGGTTAAGGTGGCCGTCGCCCATGAGTACCTCAGCCGCCGGACACCTGCCACCCGCCTTCCCCGAGCGGGCGGCGTGGGGTACCGCCGCAAAGCTGCGCGCGTGGCAGGAGGAGGCCCTGGCGGCCTATCTCCACAGCGGTGAGCGCGACTTCCTCGCCGTCGCCACGCCGGGTGCCGGCAAGACCACCTACGCCCTGCGCATCGCCACCGAGCTGCTCGACCGGGGCGCCATCCGGGCCGTCACCGTGGTCGCCCCCACCGAGCACCTCAAGCACCAGTGGGCCGACGCCGCGGCCCGGGTGGGCATCCACCTCAACCCGGCGTTCTCCAACTCCAGCGGCCTGCAGTCGCACCAGTACGACGGGGTCGCGCTCACCTACGCGCAGGTCGCCTCCAAGCCGCAGCTGCACCGCCGCCGCACGCAGGAGACGCCGACCCTGGTCGTCCTCGACGAGATCCACCACGGCGGTGACGCCCGCTCGTGGGGCGACGGCATCCGCGAGGCGTTCGAGCCGGCCACCCGGCGGCTGTCCCTCACCGGCACGCCGTTCCGCTCCGACACCAACCAAATCCCCTTCGTGCGCTACGAGATGGGCGAGGACGGCATCCTGCGCTCGGCGTCCGACTACAGCTACGGGTATGCCGCGGCGCTGCGTGACGGGGTGGTGCGTCCGGTGCTCTTCCTCGCCTACGGCGGCGCGATGCGCTGGCGCACCAAGGCCGGCGACGAGGTGGCTGCTCGTCTGGGTGAGCCGCTCACCAAGGACCAGACCGCCCAGGCCTGGCGCACCGCGCTCGACCCGAAGGGCGAGTGGGTGCCCTCGGTGCTGGCAGCCGCCGACACCCGGCTCAGCGAGGTGCGCCGCCACGTGCCGGATGCCGGTGCGATGGTCATCGCCTCGAACCAGACCTCGGCTCGTGCCTACGCCCGAATCCTGCGCCGCATCACGGGCGAGGACCCCACCGTGGTGCTGTCCGACGACGCCGGAGCCAGCGCCGGCATCGAGTCGTTCGCCGCCGGCACCTCGCGATGGCTGGTCGCGGTACGGATGGTGTCCGAGGGCGTGGACGTGCCCCGGCTCTGCGTCGGGGTCTACGCCACCTCGACCTCGACCCCGCTGTTCTTCGCGCAAGCCGTCGGCCGCTTCGTACGGGCCCGTCGTCGTGGCGAGACCGCCTCGGTCTTCCTGCCCTCCGTGCCGGTCATCCTCACCCACGCGGCGACGATGGAGGAGGAGCGCGACCACGCGCTGAACCGGCCGTCGAGCGACGAGGCGGAGGCCTCGCTGTGGGCGCAGGAGGAGGGGCTGCTGGCCGCGGCGAACCGCGCCGAGCAGGCCGTCGGCCCCGAGGAGTCGGCGTTCGAGGCGCTCGAGAGCGACGCGCACTTCGACCACGTGCTCTTCGACGCCCAGCAGTTCGGGCTGCACGCCGCGGTGGGGTCGCAGGAGGAGCAGGACTACCTGGGCCTGCCCGGCCTCCTCGAGCCCGAGCAGGTGGCCACCCTGTTGAACGAGCGGCAGGCGAAGCAGACCAGGGCGGCGGGGGCGCGCGGTGGGTCCCCGGCGGTGTCCGCACGCTCGCCGGTGTCGGCGCACCGGGCGCTGGCGGCCCAGCGCAAGGAGCTCAACAAGCTGGTCGCGGCCTACTCGTCCAAGACCGGCAGCCCGCACGCCACCATCCACCTCGAGCTGCGTCGCGCGTGCGGCGGGCCCGAGCTGGCCGCCGCGACCAGCGAGCAGGTGCTCGAGCGGGTGGAGCGCATCCGGCGGTGGTTCGTCGGCCGGCGCTGACCGGGGCGGGGCGCCACCAGACGTTCACCGACCGGTCGGTCGCTCGAGTGGGTCACCGCCAACACGGTGATCGACGCGCCGTCGTTCTCCACGCTCGACTGGCGACTCACCAGCGGGGGAGTCCCGGTCACCATCACCGGCTGACCCACCCCCACCTGTTGCGGTTCTCCCACCCGTCGTGGGACGGGCTCGACGGTTGACGCCGGGGTCAGTCGTCGTCGGTGGCGCCGCGCGCAGCCGCGGCCTGCACCAGGGGGCCGGTGCGGTGGTCGAGGTGGGTCACCAGGCAGATCGCCGTGTTGGCCCGCAGCACGTGGGTGTCGTCGATGATCTGGTCGATGACCCGGCCGAGGTCGGCGTTGTCGCGCGCCACGATCCGCACCACGAGGTCGCCGACGCCGGTGATCGAGTGGATCTCGAGCACCTCCGGGATCGCCGACAGGTGGGCCACGACCGGGGCGTGTCCCTGCCGCTGGCGTATCTCCAGGGTGCAGAAGGCGGTGACGGGGTAGCCCAGCGCGCCGGCGTCGACCGTGGGGGCGAACGACTTCACCACCCCCCGCTCCTGGAGCCGGTCGAGCCGGGCCTGCACCGTGCCTCGTGCCACGCCCAGGGCCCGGGAGGCGCCGAGCACCCCCACGTGCGGGTCGGCGGTGAACAGCGCGATGAGCCGTGCGTCGAGGGTGTCCACCCCGGTCTGGCGAGTCATGGTCACATTGTCCGGGCTGGCCCGGGCCGGGGGCAACACCATGCGCAGCCTGACCACCCGAACGGGCTTCCGTTGCACACCGTGCTCGCGTCGCGCACAGTGACCGGATGACTGACACGACAATGACGCCGGCCAGCCACCTCGACCTCACCGAGCAGGAGCGCCAGGCGGGCCTGGACCTCCAGCAGCTCAAGCAGCTCGTCGGCCTGGTCGACTACGACGAGAAGCAGGACCCCTTCCCGGTCACGGGCTGGGACGCCCTGGTGTTCGTCGTCGGCAACGCCACCCAGGCCGCGCACTACTACCAGAGCGCCTGGGGCATGGAGCTCGTCGCCTACACCGGCCCCGAGCACGGCATCCGCGACCACAAGGCCTTCGTGCTCAAGTCCGGCTCGATCCGGTTCGTGCTCAAGGGTGCGGTCAGCCCCGACAGCCCGCTGATCGCCCACCACGCCACACACGGTGACGGTGTCGTCGACATCTCGCTCGAGGTGCCCGACGTCGACCGCTGCATCGAGCAGGCCCGGCGCGCCGGAGCCACCGTGCTCCAGGAGCCCGAGACGGTCGGCGACGAGCACGGCACGGTGCGCATCG
>JBJMHU010000218.1:0-6666 GCA_045807225.1 Ornithinibacter sp.
TGTCGTCGCCGCCGCCCCCGTCGCCCCCGCCGCTGCCGCCGCCGCCACCGCCGCCGTGGTCGTCGCCACCGCCGCCGCCGGAGCCGCCGGAGCCGCCGGAGCCGCCGGAGCCGCTGTTGTCGGAACGGGCCGCGCGGACGCTGCGCTCGAAGGACGGGGTCCCGTTGTCGCACTGGGCGAACACGGTGACCTTCGCGCCGTGGCTGTCGCCGACCGGCTCGAACTTCACCTTGGCCGAGCGCACCCGCCCGGTGGTGCGGTCGTCGAGCTCCCAGCCCGTCGCCGGCGTGGCGGTGACCTCGACGAGGCGACCGGTGCAGGTCGCAGACACGAACCCGCCTCGGGTGGTGATGCTGCGCGGTGCGGCGGCGCTCGCGCTCGACGTGGCCGGCGAGCTGCTCTGGCTCGGGCTGGGGTCACCGAGCGAGGTGCCCACGTCGCTTGAGGGGTCGGCCGCGAACGGCTGGCCGACGAGGCCGGACGCGCCGAAGCCGACGCCGACCGCCGCGGCGGCGAACAGCGCCCAGAGGGCGACGAGGGTGAAGCGCTTGGGCATGGCAGCGAGTCTCCGCGACCTTCTCCTAACGCAGCGCTAAGGGGACCCTGCGCCGCGGCTCACCAGGGTGTTCTCCCGCGTCCCGGCGGACGCCCCCAGTAGGTTCGCAGCGTGGCACTGCTGCTCCTGGTCGAGGACGACGCGCGCATCCGCAGCGCGCTGATGCGGGCGCTCACCGAGCGTGGTCACGCCGTCGCGTCGGAGTCGACCGGGATGGCCGGGCTGCGGCACGCCGTCGACGAGAAGCCCGACCTGGTCGTGCTCGACCTCGGGCTGCCCGACCTGGACGGCACCAGCATGCTGCGGATGCTGCGCTCGGTCAGCAAGGTGCCGGTGATCGTGGCGACCGCACGCGACGACGACCGCGCCGTGGTCGCGGCCCTCGACGCAGGCGCCGACGACTACGTCGTCAAGCCGTTCAGCGCCGAGCAGCTCGATGCCCGGATCCGCGCGGTGCTGCGGCGCACCACCCCCGCCGAGGGGGCGAGCAGCACCATGCGGGTGGGCGACCTCGTCGTCGACCAGCGCACCCGCACGGCGGTCCTGGCCGGCCAGGAGCTCGACCTGCGGCCCCGGGAGTTCGACCTGCTGGCCTACCTCGCCGCCCGGCCAGGCGAGGTGGTGAGCAAGCGGACGCTGCTCGCCGAGGTGTGGCAGTCGCCGTACGGCGGGGCCGACAAGACCGTCGACGTGCACCTGTCGTGGCTGCGCCGCAAGCTCGGGGAGACCGCGGCCGAGCCGCGCCTGCTGCACACGGTGCGCGGCGTCGGGGTCAAGCTCGTCGAGCCCGGCTGATGCGGGCCCGGCTGGCGCTGCTGGTGGCGGCGACCACGTCGGTGGTGCTGCTCGCGTTCCTGCTGCCGCTCGCCGTGTCGATCGCGCAGGCCGCGCGGACGAGCGCGATCGACGAGGCGACCCAGCAGGGTCAGCAGCTCTCGCGGCTGGTGGCCTCGTCCACCGACCCGGCAGCCGCCAGGGAGGAGATCGGCAGCGCGGTCGACGCGGTCCGGGCGGCCGGCTTCCCGGTCAACGTGGTGCTGCCCGACCAGGCACCGCTCGGCGACGCCATCGGGGGCACCGTGGACGCGGCGACGCTGCGCAGCAGCCAGGTCGACTCCCTCGACTCGGGCGCGTCGGTGGTGCGCCAGCCGGTGTTCCGCTCGGACGGGACCGCGGTCGTGTCGATCATGGTGCCGGTCGCCGAGCTGCGCGAGGGAGTGACCCGCGCGTGGGTGGTGCTGGGCGGCCTCGGCGTCGTGCTGGTGCTGCTGTCCCTGGTCGTGGCCGACCGCCTGGCCCGGTCGCTGACCCGCCCGATCACCGAGCTGGCGCACACCGCCGAGCGGCTCGGCAAGGGCGACCTCGCGGCCCGCGCCACCCCCGGCGGCCCGGCCGAGATCCGGGAGGTCGGGCTCGCCCTCAACCGGCTCGCGGCCCGCATCGACGAGCTGCTCACCCGGGAGCGCGAGGAGGTCGCCGACCTCTCCCACCGGCTGCGTACGCCGATCACGGCGCTCCGCCTGGATGCCGAGGGGCTGCACGACGGGGAGGAGCGCCAGCGGCTGGCCGCCGACGTCGACGAGATCAGCCGCCAGGTCGACGCTCTGATCCGCGAGGCCCGCCGACCCGTGCGCGAGGGCGTCGAGGCCCGCTGCGACGCGCGGGAGGTCGTCGCCGAGCGGGTGGACTTCTGGGGCGCGCTGGCCGAGGACCAGGGCCGCCCGCTGCACCTGGACCTGCCTGAGCACCCCTGCCCGGTACGGGCCAGCCGGCCCGACCTGGAGGCCGCGGTCGACGCGCTGGTCGGCAACGTCTTCTCCCACACGCCCGACGGCACGCCGTTCGCCGTGTCGCTCGCGCCCCTGCCCGACGGCGGGGCGCTGCTCGCGGTCGAGGACCAGGGTCCGGGGCTCGGCGAGGTCGACGCGCTGGTGCGCGGGCAGAGCCGCGGCGGGTCGACCGGGCTCGGGCTGGACATCGCCCGCAGCACCGCGACGGCCTCCGGCGGCGACCTCCGGCTGGGCGCCTCCCCCTCGGGCGGCGCCCGGGTCACGATGCGGCTGGGGCCACCGGTCGGGTGACGCCGGCTTCTCGGCCGGTCGCCGCCGGCCGGCGCGCTGGCAAATGATCACGGCACCGTGATCATTGACGCCCAACCGAGGCATCAACGCCTCGGTTGACCACCACTGATCACGGCACCGTGATCATTTTCACCGGGTGGGAACGGGAGCGCAGCGCCTCAGAACGGCAGCAGCGGGTCGATCGCGACGGCGACGAACAGCAGCGTCAGGTAGCTGATCGAGGCGTGGAAGAGCCGCATCGGCGCAAGGTTGCCGGTGCCGCGCCGGGCGCGCGCGAGCAGCCGGTGCGCCTCGAGCAGGAACCCGCCGCCGAGCAGCAGGGCCGCGACGGCGTACACGGGCGTCGTGCCGGCGACCGGCCACAGCAGCAGCGACGCGGCGACCATCACCCACGAGTAGGCGACGATCCGCCGGGCGACCTCGACCTCGCCCGCGACGACCGGCAGCATCGGCACGCCGGCCGCGGCGTAGTCGTCGCGGAAGCGCAGCGACAGCGGCCAGTAGTGCGGCGGCGTCCAGAAGAAGATGACCGCGAACAGCACGACCGGCGCCCACGACAGCGAGCCGGTCACCGCGGCCCACCCGATCAGCACCGGCATGCAGCCGGCGGCGCCACCCCAGACGATGTTCTGCGGCGTGCGGCGCTTGAGCGCCATCGTGTAGACGCCGACGTAGAAGGCGATCGCGGCGAACGCCAGCCCGGCCGACAGCCAGTTGACGGTGGCGCCCAGCCAGCCGACCGAGAGCACCCCGAGCGCGGCGCCGAACCACAGCGCCTCGGCCGGCCGGACCAGCCCGGTCGCCAGCGGCCGGCGCTCGGTGCGGTGCATGACCGTGTCGATGTCGCGGTCGAGGTAGCAGTTGAGGGTGTTCGCGCTGCCCGCCGCCATCGCACCCCCGACCAGGGTGGCCGCGACGAGCCGCAAAGACGGGATGCCGCCCTCGGCCAGGAACATCGTCGGCACCGTCGTGACGAGCAGCAGCTCGATGATGCGCGGCTTGGTCAGCGCGAGGTAGCCGCCGAGCGTCTGGCGAGCCGTGCGACCGGGTCGCGGGGTGGTCGCCGCGCCCACGGCGGGGCGCGCGTCGACGGCCGTCACAGGCAACCTCGTCAGTGCTGGGGGGCGGGGCGGAAAGCATGATCCGTGCAGCGCGGCCAACTCTAGCCCGGCGAGACTGCCGGCCCGCGCAGGCGTGGGGTCCCGACCGGTGGGTACGGCGGATCAGACGGGGGGCGAGGCTGAGTACGCTCGCGCACGGGCGGGCCCGTCGCCGCTTCCCGCACTGTCCGGGACCTCGGAAGGAGCGCTGACCACCGGTGAGCCCCAGCAAGCAGACCCTCGAGTGGACCGACCTCGACAGGCGCGCGGTCGACACCGTGCGCGTGCTGGCGATGGACGCCGTGCAGAAGGTCGGCAACGGCCATCCAGGTACGGCGATGAGCCTGGCGCCGGCGGCCTACCTGCTGTTCCAGCGCTACCTGCGCCACGACCCGACCGACCCCGACTGGGCAGGTCGCGACCGGTTCGTGCTGTCGGCCGGGCACTCCAGCCTGACCCTCTACCTCCAGCTCTACCTGTCGGGGTACGGGCTCGAGCTCGACGACCTCAGGGCGCTGCGCACCTGGGGCTCGCTGACCCCCGGCCACCCCGAGCACGGCCACACCAACGGCGTCGAGACCACGACCGGGCCGCTCGGCCAGGGCGTCGGCAACGCGGTCGGCATGGCGATGGCCGCCCGCCGCGAGCGCGGGCTGCTCGACCCCGAGGCGGCCCCCGGCGAGAGCCTCTTCGACCACTCGGTGTGGTGCATCGCCTCCGACGGCGACATCGAGGAGGGCATCAGCAACGAGGCCTCCTCGATCGCCGCGGTGCAGGAGCTCGGCAACCTCACGCTGATCTACGACGACAACCACATCTCCATCGAGGACGACACCAACATCGCCCTGGTCGAGGACGTCGGCGCGCGCTACGCCGCGCTCGGCTGGCACGTGCAGCACGTGGACTGGCTCGGTGACGGCGGACAGTACGAGGAGAACGTGCAGGCGCTCGCGGCCGCGTTCGACGCCGCGCAGGCGGTGACCGACAAGCCGTCGTTCATCCGGCTGCGGACGCTGATCGCCTGGCCGGCCCCCAACGCCCAGAACACCGGCAAGGCCCACGGCTCGGCGCTGGGTGCCGACGAGGTCGCGGCCACCAAGAAGGTGTTGGGCTTCGACCCGTCGCTGACCTTCGCCGTCGACCCCGACACCCTGGCCCACGCCCGCAAGGTCGTGGAGCGCGGCCGCGCGGCGCACGCCGAGTGGCAGGAGAGGTACGACGCCTGGGCCGGGGCCAACCCCGAGGCCAAGGCCCTGCACGACCGGCTGCGCAGCCGCCGGCTGCCGGAGGGCTGGACCAGCGCGCTGCCCGAGTTCCCGGCCGACCCGAAGGGCATGGCGACCCGCAAGGCGTCGGGCAACGTGCTCACCGCGATCGCCCCCGTGCTGCCCGAGCTGTGGGGCGGGTCCGCCGACCTCGCCGAGTCGAACAACACGACCCCCGAGGGCGAGCCGTCGTTCCTGCCCGAGGCCCGGCAGACCAAGGAGTGGCCGGGCGGCCCCTACGGGCGGGTGCTGCACTTCGGCATCCGCGAGCACGCGATGGGCTCGATCCTCAACGGCATCGCGCTGCACGGCGGGACCCGGCCCTACGGCGGCACGTTCCTGGTGTTCAGCGACTACATGCGGCCCGCGGTCCGGCTCGCCGCGCTGATGAGGCTGCCGGTCACCTACGTGTGGACCCACGACTCCATCGGGCTCGGCGAGGACGGCCCCACCCACCAGCCGATCGAGCACCTCGCCGCACTGCGCGCGATCCCGGGGCTCGACGTCGTCCGGCCCGCCGATGCCAACGAGACCGCGGTCGCGTGGCGCACGATCCTCGAGCACACCGACCGCCCCGCCGGCCTCGCGCTCACCCGGCAGAACGTGCCGACCTTCGACCGCTCGGCGCTCGGGTCGGCGGAGGGCACCGCCCGCGGCGGCTACGTGCTCGCCGACGCCAGCGACGGCCAGCCGAAGGTGATCCTGGTGGCCACCGGGTCCGAGGTGCAGCTCGCCGTCGAGGCCCGCGAGGTCCTCGAGGCCGAGGGCAACCCGACCCGGGTCGTGTCGATGCCCTGCGTCGAGTGGTTCCGTGAGCAGGACGCGGCCTACCAGCAGCAGGTGCTGCCGAGCGGCATCAAGGCGCGGGTCAGCGTCGAGGCCGCGGTCGGCCAGGGGTGGCGCGAGGTCGTCGGCGACGCCGGCGAGATCGTCAGCATCGAGCACTTCGGAGCAAGCGCGGCCCACACGGTGTTGTTCGAGCAGTTCGGCTTCACCCGCGACCGGGTGGTCGCCGCCGCGCACGCCACGCTGGAGCGCGTCGGGGTCATCACCGGCAGCACCACGGGCAACTGAGCCCGCCCACCCGACAACTGAAGGCACCGACCACCCGAAGGGGTTGATCCCATTGACCGACGCGCTGCGCCAGCTCTTCGACCAGGGTGTGTCCATCTGGCTCGACGACATGAGCCGTGGCCGCCTCGTGACCGACAACCTCGCCGACCTGATGCGCGACAAGTACGTCAGCGGCGCGACGACCAACCCGACGATCTTCCAGAAGGCCCTGAGCAACGGCGAGGTCTACGACCGGCAGCTCAAGGACCTCGCGCTGCGCGGCGTCGAGGTCGAGGAGGCCGTGCGCATGGTCACGACCTTCGACGTGCGCTGGGCGTGCGACGTGATGCGTCCCGCCTACGACGCGACCGGCGGCATCGACGGCCGGGTCTCGATCGAGGTCGACCCGCGGCTGGCCAACGACACCGACAAGACCGTCGCCGAGGCCCGGCAGCTGTGGTGGCTGGTCGACCGGCCCAACATGTTCATCAAGATCCCGGCCACGCCGGCCGGCATCCCGGCGATCGCGCAGTGCCTGGCCGAGGGCATCAGCATCAACGTCACGCTGATCTTCTCGGTCGCCCGCTACGCGGAGGTCGTCGAAGCGTTCA
>JBJMHU010000219.1:0-8593 GCA_045807225.1 Ornithinibacter sp.
TCGGTCAGCACCTCGCGCAGGACCACCCGCGAGCGGGCCACGGCGTCGGCCCACACACGGTAGAGCGTCGCGGCGTCGTCCTCGGCCGCTGAGCGCCACACCGCCTCACCGCGGCCCTCAGGGGACATGGCGGCCCACGGCTCCGGCAGGTCGTGACCGGCCAGGTCCCATGAGAAGTTGAGGTCCTCCATGTACGCCAGGTGCTTGAGGAGCCCACCGAGCGTCAGCGCCGAGGCACCGACCGTCACGCGCAGCTGTTCGTCGGTGAGGTCGGCGCACTTGAAGGCGAAGGTCGCCCGCTGCCGTTCGAGCGACCCGAGGAGGGTGTCAGCCTCGGAGCCCACCGCGGGTGGTTCGGGCCAGCCACTCATGACGACGCGCTCTCCGTGGGGGTGGCGTCGTGCCCGGACCGGCCGTGGGTGCGCCGGTCCTGCTTCATCTCGGCCTCGAAGACGTGCCGCTTGCCGCCCATCAGCTCGTCGCGCACGGTTCGGTCGTGCTCGCGGAAGGCGGCGTAGTAGCCGTCCTCGAACTCCTCCACGATCTGGAAGGTCCAGCGTCCGGCAAGGATGTTGCGTCCGACCAGGTCGGTCTCGATCCGGTCGGCGAGGTCCGCGTGGCCGGCGTCGCGCAGCAGGTCGACGGCCTCGCCGAGGGCCAGGTCGGCCATGCCGATCTTCCGGTGGAAGCTGAACAGCTGGCCGCGGGCGTCCTCGATGACCTCGAAAGCCTCGGAGAGCTTTCC
The DNA here is from genome assembly GCA_045807225.1 of Ornithinibacter sp. GTDB lineage: Bacteria > Actinomycetota > Actinomycetes > Actinomycetales > Dermatophilaceae > Fodinibacter. The sequence goes on from JBJMHU010000219.1 coordinate 746, forward strand.
GACCGCCTCGACGGTGGCGTCGCTGGTGCCGGTGGGACGGGTGTGGGCGTCGTCGACTGACATGGGAGACAACCTAAGTGGCGGATGCCGTCCCACGGGATCCGCGTGACGTGCCGGTCGCGCTGCCGGAGGTGGTCCGGGCTGTCCCGCGTCCGGGCTGTCGTGCTCGTGGGCTCGGGCTTGTGGAAAACTCCCCGGCGCCGTCGGCGCTCCCCGACAGAGTGTGGGCATGAGCTTCGACGACCTCCCCGCGAACTGGCCCGACCTGCCCCTCGACACCCCTGGGCTGGCCGCCGACATCGCCGACCTGGTGGTGGGCCACGTCGACCGGGTGGTCGGGTGCATCGGGGTGGTGCTGACCGACGCCGACCTCACGATGGGTCAGCCGGCCATCATCAGCGACGTCGACGACGGCGTGCGCCCTGACGAGCTACGGCCCGCGTTCGACCACCTGTGCGGCCTGCTCCGCGAGAGCGGGGGAGCGATGCTGTTCGTCCGCGGCCGCGACGGCGGGGTGCGGTTCACGGACTCCGACCGCCGCTGGCACCAAGCGGCCATCGAGGCGTGCCGCGGTGCCGGTGTGCGGCTGCTGGGCGCCTTCCTGGCCACCCCGGCCGCCGTGCGATCGTTCCCCGAGCCGCTGCACGCCGTGCCCGACGACCTGGCATCGTGATGCTGGGCTCAGCACTCGATGACGTTGACGGCGAGGCCGCCGCGGGCGGTCTCCTTGTACTTCACCATCATGTCGCGACCGGTGTCGCGCATCGTCTTGATCGCCTTGTCGAGCGACACCACCTGCTTGCCGTTGCCCCGCAAGGCGATTCTCGCCGCCGTGATCGCCTTCACCGACGCGACGGCGTTGCGCTCGATGCACGGGATCTGCACGAGGCCACCCACGGGGTCGCAGGTGAGGCCGAGGTTGTGCTCGATGCCGATCTCGGCGGCGTTCTCGACCTGGTCCGGCGTGCCGCCGAGCACCTCGGCCAGGGCGCCGGCCGCCATCGAGCAGGCCGAGCCGACCTCGCCCTGGCAGCCGACCTCCGCGCCGGAGATCGACGCGTTCTCCTTGTAGAGGCTGCCGATCGCGGCCGCGGTGAGCAGGAAGCGCACCACCCCCTCGTCGTCCGCGCCCGGCACGAAGCGTGTGTAGTAGTGCAGCACCGCCGGGATGATGCCCGCCGCGCCGTTGGTGGGGGCCGTCACGATGCGCCCGCCGGAGGCGTTCTCCTCGTTGACCGCCAGGGCGTAGAGCGTGACCCAGTCCATCGCGGCCAGCGGGTCACCGGCATGCTCGCTGCGCAGCTGGGTGGCCAACCGGGGGGCGCGGCGCTGCACCTTGAGACCACCGGGCAGCACGCCCTCGGAGCGGCATCCGTTCTCGATGCACTCCTGCATCACCTGCCACAGGTGCAGCAGGCCCTCGCGCACCTCGGCCTCCGTGCGCCACGACAGCTCGTTGGCCATCATCACACCGCTGATCGGCAGGCCGGTCTCGGCGCAGCGCTCGAGCAGCTGGTCGCCGGTGGTGAACGGGTACTGCACGGGGGTGTGGTCGGGCACGATCACGTTCTCCCCGACCTCGTCCTGGTCGAGCACGAACCCGCCGCCGACCGAGTAGTACTCCCGCTGGTGCAGCGGCTCCTCGCCCTCGGTGGGCGCGGCGGAGGTCCAGGCCGTGAAGCGCATGCCGTTGGAATGGAACGGCAGCCGGGCGCGGCGGTGCAGCACCACGTCGCTGTCGAGGTCGAAGGCGATCTCGTGGCTGCCGTCGAGCCGCAGCCGCCCGGTGGCACGCACCTCGGCCAGGCGCGGGTCGGCGCCGCGCGGGTCGGTGGTCTCCGGTGCCTCGCCCTCCAGCCCGAGCACCACCGCCTTGACCGAGCCATGGCCGTGCCCGGTGGCGCCCAGCGAGCCGAACAGCTCGGCGCGCACCCGGCCCACCTGCTCGAGCAGGCCGGCGGCCCGCACCCCCTGCGCGAAGGTGTGGGCGGCCCGCATCGGTCCCACGGTGTGCGAGCTGGAGGGGCCGATGCCCACGGAGAAGAGGTCGAACGCGCTGATGGCCATCGCCGCACAGTGTGTCACCTCGGAGGCGCTTCCGGGACAGTCGCTGCGGCACCCACGGCGCCACCCCGGGGGCTGCCGCGAGGTCGTCCGGGGGTGGCGTCGGTGGCACGGGCTAGCGTCGTGGTCGTGAGTGCGCCACCGGCCCAGCAGCAGTTCCCCGGCATGCCTGCACCCCTCTACGCCGCCAGCCCGAGCAAGCTGCTGGCCTTCCTCGACTGCCCCCGTCGCTACCGCCTGCAGTACCTCGACCGCCCGTCGCCCGAGAAGCGCCGCCAGAGGGCACACACCTCGCTGGGCAACGCCGTGCACAACGCCTTGCGCGACTGGTGGGACCTGCCCGAACGCACGCCCGAGCGCGGGGCGGGCCTGGTCGACCGGGCGTGGATCGACGTCGGTTTCCGGGACGGCGAGCAGTCCCGGAAGTGGCGCGAGACGATGCGTGCGGCGGTCACGGCCTACCTCGCCGACGTCGACCCGGCCAGCCAGCCGGTCGGAATCGAGCGCACGGTGTCCTTCATCAGCGGCGACCTGCGGGTGACCGGGCGGGTCGACCGGCTCGACGACCGCGACGGCGAGCTCGTCGTCGTCGACTACAAGACCTCCCGGGTGCCGCCCACCGACGACGACGCACGCACCTCGCTGGCTCTTGGTCTCTACGCGGCGGCGGTGTGGAAGATGTTCCGGCGCCGAACCCTGCGGGTCGAGCTGCACCACGTGCCCTCCGGCACGGTCGCCGCGCACGAGCACACCCCCGAGTCACTGACCCGCAAGGTCGAGCAGGCCCGGTCCATCGCGCGTGACGCCCGACGCGCCGACCTCGACTTCACCGAGCTCGGAGAGTCCTCCCAGCTCTTCCCGCCCCGCCCGGGCCCGCTGTGCGGGTGGTGCGACCTGCGCGCGCACTGCCCCGAGGGGCAGGCGGTCGGCCCCGAGAAGTCCGACTGGGCGGCGCTCGAGGAGCGGCCCCCGGCCGGCGGATCGGTGCAGCGCGAGGGCGCGTGACCGGCATCCGAGCACTGCCGCAGCGCCGAACCGGCCGCTTGTCCGACTGCCCCCGGCGCCCGACCGGCCGCTTGTCCGACTGCCCCCGGCGCCCGACCGGCCGCTTGTCCCACTGCCCCCGGCGCCGAACCTTTGCTTGTCCGAGCCCTGTGGCACGCTCGATCGGCATGGAGCAGCGCATCTCGTTCATCACCCTGGCCGTGCGTGACGTCGACCGGTCACGGTCGTTCTACGTCGACGGGCTGGGCTGGTCGCCCGAGCTCGACGTGCCGGGGGAGGTGCTGATGTTCGACGCCGGTGAGCGGCTGGTGCTCTCGCTGTGGGACCGCGCGGCATTCGAGGCGGAGGTCGGTGGTCCCGCCCTCGGGGGCCCCGGTGTGGTGCCCATGACGCTGTCGCACAACGTGGCGAGCCCTGCGGAAGTGCGCGGGGTGCTCGTGCTCGCGGCAGCGGCCGGCGCCTGGGTCACCGGGCCGGTCGAGCGCGACTGGGGCGGCTTCACCGGCTACTTCGCCGACCCCGACGGGTTCCGGTGGGAGGTCGCCTGGAACCCCGGGCCCATCGGCGTGCGGGTCGTGCCCGGCACCGACGTCGACGCCCGTCCCTGAAGTCTCGGTCAGGCGCTGAGGGCCTGGCGCGCGTGGTAGGTGCGCAGGTTCTCGCTCAGGATGCCGCGGATCATCTCGGCCTCGGGCGTGTCCTGGGTGTCGACGGCGGCGAGCAGGTCGTCGATCTCCGAAGGGGTGCGGTAGTGCTGCAGGTCGGCCCGCAGCTTGGTGAGGGCGGCGCGCGCCTCCCGGCGCTCGCGCAGCTCGTCCTTGACGGTGGTCCAGAGTGCTGAGGTGGTCATGCATCCAGTCTGTGCCGGCGGCGTCCATGCGTCCAATGAAATCCGGACATGGTTCGCATGCGATAACGTCATGCAATGGACACCGACTCCTTGCGCTGGTTCCAGCTCGTGGCCGACGGCTACACGGTCACCGAGGTCAGCGAGATCTTCGGGGTGAGCCAGCCCGGCGTCTCGCGCGCCCTGGCCCGCCTCGAGCAGCAGGTCGGCACGCCGCTCCTGCGCCGGTCGGGGCGGGTGCTGCGGATGACGCATGCCGGCACCGCCTTCAAGCGGCATGTCGACCACCTGGTCAACGACCTCGACGACGCGCTGGCCGCCGTCGACGAGCTGGTCGACCCCGAGGGCGGCGTGGTGACGCTGGCCTTCCCGCTCAGCCTCGGCTCCTGGCTGGTGCCCGCGCTGATCCGGGCGTTCCGCCGCGACCACCCCCGGGTGCGGGTGGGGCTCCAGCGCACCGCCGTGGGCGAGAGCGGGCAGGTGTCGCAGCAGCTGGCCACCCGGCGCGCCGACGTCGAGCTCACGACGCACCGGGTGACGGGCCCCGGAGTCGACTGGCGCCGCATCCTCGTCGAGCCGCTCGTGCTGGCCGTGCCCCTGACGCACCGGCTGGCGGAGCTCGACGCGGTCGCACTGTCCGACGTCGCCGACGAGCCCTTCGTCATGCGCCGCGGGCCGTCGGGGATGCGCTCGCAGACGCTGGCCCTGTGCCAGGCCGCCGGGTTCACGCCTACCGTCGACTTCGAGGCCGACGACCTGCCGACCGTGCGCGGCCTGGTGGCGGCCGGGCTCGGGGTGGCGGTGGTGCCCGCCATGGGGCTGCCGGCACCATCCACCTTCGCTCGCACCCGGATGGTGCCGCTCACCGACGCGCACGCGCAGCGTGAGGTCGGCGTCGCGTGGGTCACCGGGCGGCCGCTGCTGCCCTCCGCGGAGTCGTTCCGCCGGTTCCTGCTGACCGGCGAGGTCGGCACCGAGCTCGGGTGACAGAATCGGGGCCACTCCCGCGGACCCCATGGAAGGCCCCCGATGGCGCCCAAGCAGCCGAAGCACAAGGCCACGATCCTCGCCCTGGCCAACCAGAAGGGCGGGGTCGCCAAGACGACCTCGGTCGCCTCGTTGGGCGCCGCGTTCGCCGAGCAGGGCCGCCGGGTGCTCCTCGTCGACCTCGACCCGCAGGCCTGCCTCACCTTCAGCCTCGGCGTCGACCCGGATGCCGTGGAGTCCTCGGTGCACGACGTCCTGGTCGGCGGCACGCCGCTCAAGGACGTGGTGGTCAGCTGCCAAGAGGGCATCGACCTCGTGCCCAGCACCATCGACCTCGCCGGCGCCGAGGCGGTGCTGCTCTCGCGCCCGGCCCGCGAGTACGTGCTGCAGGGCGCTCTCGGCGAGGTGAAGCGCGACTACGACATCATCCTGCTCGACTGCTCGCCCAGCCTCGGCGTGCTCACCCTCAACGCCCTCACCGCCGCGCACGGACTGATCATCCCGATGCCCTGCGAGATGCTCAGCCACCGTGGCGTCGGGCAGCTGCTCGACACCGTGCGCGACGTGAAGAAGATCCTCAACAAGAAGCTGCGCGTCATCGGCATCCTCCCGACCCTCTACGACGGTCGCAGCCTGCACGCGCGTGAGGTGCTCGACGACGTGGGCACCCGCTACGACCTGCCCGTGCTGATGCCCCCGATCCCCAAGACGGTGCGCTTCGCCGAAGCCCCCGCGGTGGGGCGCTCGATCCTGTCCACGGCCCGCACGTCCAAGGGCGCCACGGCCTACCGCGAGGTGGCGGCCAGCATTCTTGGCGACCTCTGAGCGACGTCAGGCGGCGCGTCGAGAGATTCCAACGGCGGCGCGCGAGCGTCATACAGTGATCCGATGCCGACCACGACACCAGCACTCATCGCCGACTCCGCGACCTCCGGCTTCCGCCAGGGCAGCATCGAGCGTCGCGACCTGCGCCCCGACGACATCCGCATCGACATCGCCTTCGCCGGCATCTGCCACTCCGACATCCACACGGTGCGCGAGGAGTGGGGCCCGGCGCACTTCCCCCTGACCGTGGGTCACGAGATCGCCGGAACCGTCGTCGCGGTGGGCGACGAGGTCACCCGCCACGCCGTCGGTGACCGGGTGGGCGTCGGCTGCCTCGTCGACTCGTGCGGCGAGTGCGAGCCGTGCAAGGACGGCATGGAGATGTTCTGCACCAAGCCCTCGGTGGGCACCTACAACAGCCAGGGCTACGACGGCGAGTGGACCATGGGTGGCTACGCCAAGGAGGTGGTCGTCAGCGAGCGCTTCGTGCTGCGCATCCCCGACTCCATGGACCTCGACGTCGCCGCGCCGCTGCTCTGCGCCGGCATCACCACCTACTCCCCGCTGCGCCGCTGGGGGGCCGGCACGGGTCGCTCGGTGGCTGTCGTCGGAGTCGGCGGCCTGGGCCACATGGGCGTGAAGATCGCCGCCGCCATGGGCGCCACCGTCACCACGATCTCCCGCTCGATGGCCAAGGCCGGGGATGCCGAGGCGCTCGGTGCGACGCGGCACATCGCGTCGTCCGACACCGACGCCATGAAGGCCGCCCGCGGGACCTTCGACATCGTGCTCAACACGGTCAGCGCCGACATCCCGATCGCGGACTACGTGCGGCTGCTCAAGCCGGCCGGCGTGGTGGTCAACGTCGGCCTGCCGCCGGCCCCCTACGAGATCCCGCCGGGCTCGCTCATCGGTGGCAACAAGGCCGTCGCCGGCTCCCAGATCGGCGGCATCGCCGAGACCCAGGAGATGCTCGACTTCGGCGCGGAGCACGGCATCGCCGCGACCATCGAGGTCGTCGATGCCGCCGACGTGGATGCCGTGTGGGACCGGGTCGTCGACGGCGACGTGCGCTACCGCGCGGTCATCGACACCAGCACCCTCACCGGCTGACCCCGGACCGATTGCGGGTCTCCCACCGGGAGAGCCTCGGGTGCGCGGCCTCGCGAGTGGGACATCCGCACGGCGTCGAGCGAAATGAGAAGGGCCGCACCGGGATCCGGTGCGGCCCTTCGGCGCTCGTTGGCTGGTCGTTTCGGGGTCAGCTCCCGGTGGTGTCACCCGAGGTGCTGCCGCCCGAGGTGCTGCCACCGCGCGTGCGGCGGCGGTTGCGGTTCCGCCGGGGCCGGTCGGCTCCACCCTCGGTGGGCGCGTCGCCATCACGTGATGCCGGGCGCGAGGAGTCATGGGCGTCCCCGCCACGACCGCCGCGGCTGTCGCCGGAGCGACCACCACGCGCGCCACGGTCACCGGCGCCCGGGCCGCGGCGGCCGGCGCCCTTCCCGGTCTCGCCGAGGTCCTCGAGCACCTCGGCACCTAGGCCCTCGCGGGTCTGCTGGGCGCGAGGGAGGCGGCCCTTGCTGCCCTCGGGGATGTCGAGGTCGGAGTACAGGTGCGGTGAGGAGGAGTAGGTCTCCTGCGGCTCGGGCATGCCCAGGTCGAGCACCTTGTTGATCATCGCCCAGCGGTGCAGGTCGTCCCAGTCGACGAAGGTGACCGCGATGCCGGTGTTGCCGGCCCGGGCCGTGCGGCCGATGCGGTGCAGGTAGGTCTTCTCGTCCTCGGGACACTGGTAGTTGATGACATGGGTGACGTGCTCCACGTCGATGCCGCGCGCTGCGACGTCGGTGGCGACGAGGATGTCGACCTTGCCGTTGCGGAACGCGCGCAGCGCCTGCTCGCGGGCGCCCTGGCCGAGGTCGCCGTGGATGGCGGCCGCGGCGAACCCGCGGTCGGCCAGCTCGTCGGCGACCTTGGCCGCCGTGCGCTTGGTGCGGCTGAAGATGATCGTCAGGCCGCGCTCGCGCGCCTGCAGCATGCGGGCCAGCATCTCGACCTTGTCCATCGCGTGGGCGCGGTAGACGAACTGCTCGACGGCCTTGACCGTGTGCGCGTTCTCC
>JBJMHU010000220.1:0-9392 GCA_045807225.1 Ornithinibacter sp.
GGGGCGCGAGACCTCCGTCGAGGAGGTCAACGCCATCGTCAAGGCGGCGGCCGACGGCCCGCTCAAGGGCTTCCTGAAGTACACCGAGGACCCCATCGTCTCGGCCGACATCGTCACCGACCCGAGCTCGTGCATCTTCGACGCGCCGCTCACCAAGGCCACCGGCAACCTGGTGAAGGTCGTCGGCTGGTACGACAACGAGTGGGGCTACTCCAACCGCCTCATCGACCTCGTCGTGCTCGTCGGCAAGTCGCTCTGAGCGGACGGGACCGCACCGACCATGGCTGACATCGCCGCCCTGGGCGACCTGCGCGGCAAGCGCGTGCTCGTCCGATCCGACCTCAACGTGCCCCTCGACGGCACCACGATCACGGACGACGGGCGCATCCGGGCGTCGGTCCCGACCATCTCGAGCCTCGCCGAAGCGGGCGCACGCGTCATCGTGTGCGCCCACCTCGGCCGGCCGAAGGGCGCTCCGGAGGAGCGCTACTCGCTCGCCCCGGTCGTCGGGCGGCTCTCCGAGCTGCTCGGCCGCCCGGTGACCTTCGCCAGCGACACCGTGGGCGAGAGCGCCCAGGCCGCCGTGGCGGCGATGTCCGACGGTGACGTCGTGCTGCTCGAGAACCTCCGGTTCAACCCGGGCGAGACGGCCAAGCCGGATGAGGACCGCGCCGAGTTCGCCGATGCCCTCGCCGGCCTGGCCGACGCGTACGTCTCCGACGGCTTCGGCGTCGTGCACCGCAAGCAGGCGTCGGTCTACGACGTCGCCACCCGGCTCCCGGCGGCGATGGGCGGCCTGGTGGCCACCGAGGTCGAGGTGCTCAAGCGCCTCACCGTCGACCCCGAGCGCCCGTATGCCGTGGTGCTCGGTGGTGCGAAGGTGGCCGACAAGCTCGCCGTCATCGACAACCTGATGAACACCGCCGACCGCCTGCTCATCGGCGGCGGCATGCTCTTCACCTTCCTCGCGGCCCAGGGCCACGAGATCGGCACCAGCCTGTTCGACGCCGAGAGCGTCGAGGCCTGCAAGGGCTACCTCGAGCGGGCGAAGGAGAGCGGCGTCGAGATCGTGCTGCCCGTCGACGTCGTCTGCGGCCGCGAGTTCTCCGCCGACACCGAGACCGCCACGGTCGCGGCGGACGCCATCCCCGCCGACATGATGGGGCTCGACATCGGTCCGAAGTCCGCCGAGCTCTACGCCGAGAAGCTCGCCGACACCCGCACGGTCTTCTGGAACGGCCCGATGGGCGCGTTCGAGATGGCGCCGTTCGCCGCGGGCACCCGCCGGCTGGCCGAGGCGCTCGTCGAGGTCACCGGGAAGGGCGCCCTGACCGTCGTCGGCGGTGGCGACTCCGCGGCCGCGGTGCGCCAGCTCGGCTTCCGCGACGACCAGTTCGGGCACATCTCCACCGGTGGCGGGGCGTCCCTGGAGTACCTCGAGGGCAAGGAACTGCCCGGCATCGCCATCCTCACGAAGGAGCACTGACCGCATGACCGTCGGCCGCACCCCCCTCATGGCGGGGAACTGGAAGATGAACCTGGACCACCTCCAGGCCACCCACCTCGTGCAGAAGCTCGACTGGACCCTCAAGGACGGCAAGCACGACTACGGTGCCGTCGAGGTGGCGGTGCTGCCGCCGTTCACCGACATCCGCAGCGTGCAGACGCTGATCGACGGTGACCGCCTCGAGCTCAAGCACGGCGCCCAGGACCTCTCCGTGCACGACGCCGGCGCCTACACCGGCGAGATCAGCGGGGCCTTCCTGGCCAAGCTCGGCTGTTCCTACGTCACGGTCGGTCACAGTGAGCGGCGGGAGTACCACGCCGAGAGCGACGAGGTCGTCAACGCCAAGGTGCAGGCCGCCTTCCGCCACGGCATCACGCCGATCTTCTGCTGCGGCGAGGGCCTCGACATCCGCCAGGCCGGCACCCATGTCGAGCACGTGCTCGCCCAGGTCGAGGCCGGCCTGAAGGACGTGCCGGTCGACCAGGCGCGCACCGTCGTCGTCGCCTACGAGCCGATCTGGGCGATCGGCACGGGTGAGGTCGCCACGCCGGAGGACGCCCAGGAGGTCTGCGCCGCCATCCGCACCAAGCTCGCCGACCTCTACAGCGGTGACGTGGCCGACGGCATCCGCGTGCTCTACGGCGGATCGGTGAAGTCGGGCAACGTGGCGGCCATCATGGCCAAGGAGGACGTCGACGGCGCGCTGGTCGGTGGCGCGTCGATCGACCCGGCCGAGTTCGCCGCGATCTGCCGCTTCCGCGACCACCTGCAGACCTCCTGACCCCGGCCCCGCCGGGGGCCTACCGCTGCCGGCGCCGTCAAAGGTTATCCTTGAGCGGTTGCCCCCGACCCACCCGAAGGACTGCTCGTGCAAGCGGTACAAATCGGCCTTGAGATCCTCCTGGTCATCACCGGCCTGTTCCTGACCCTGCTGATCCTGCTGCACAAGGGCAAGGGCGGTGGCCTGTCCGACATGTTCGGCGGTGGCATGTCCAGCTCACTGGGTGGCAGCTCGGTCGCCGAGCGCAACCTCGACCGCATCACCGTCGGGGTGGCCCTGGTGTGGTTCACGGTCGTCGTGGGCCTCGGCGTCCTCGCTCGCTTCGCCTGACAGGAAATAGGTAGACATGGCTGGTGGTAACGCGATCCGTGGGTCGCGCGTCGGTGCGGGCCCGATGGGCGAGGCCGAGCGCGGCGAGGTGGCCCCGCGGGTGCACATCTCGTTCTGGTGCTCCAACGGGCACGAGACCCGGCCGAGCTTCTCCGAGGAGCCCGGCCTGGCCATCCCCGAGCAGTGGGACTGCCCGCGCTGCGGGCTCCCGGCCGGCCGCGACCGGGAGAACCCCCCTGCGGCGCCGCGGGTGGAGCCCTACAAGACCCACCTCGCGTACGTGAAGGAGCGCCGCTCCGACGAGGACGGCGAGGCCATCCTCGACGAGGCGCTGCAGACGCTGCGCGACCGCGGCCTGATCCAGTAGGACCGCCAGGTCAGCTGCGCCCGACCCGGGCGAGGTGGCCGACGACGCCGGTGATCCAGCCACGCTCGCGGCCCAGCCATCGGGTGGCCACCAGCATCCGGGTCACGACCGGCACGCCGCGCCGCGGCGGCTCCACCGCCAGGTCGGTGCCGAACGGGTCGGTCGCCACGACCCACCGGTAGCCTCCGGCGGCCACGAGGTGGTCGCCGATCGCCGACCCGATCACCTCGACGACCGCGGACGAGTCGCCGTCGACGTACTCCTCGAGAGCGCGGTCGTAGGCCGCGGCGATGCTGTCGAGGTCGGCCGGGTCGATGCCGTGCCCGGCGTAGCCGGTGCGGGCCGTCTCCAGCGCCGCCTCCTCCTCGGCGGTGAGACGCCGCGTGCCGATCTCCTCGACCGCGTCGATGCCGTTCGACGCGTCGCCGGCGCCCGCACCGCTGACGGCATCCGGGTCGTCGTCGGGCGTCGGGGTGGGGGAGTCGTCGCGGCCGCGCAGCTTGTCGAGGAAGCCCATCGCGCTCAGCGCCCCAGGTCGGTGGCGGCGTCGGTGTCGACGAGCCAGAGGGTGCGGTCGACACCGTGCACGTGCGCCGCGGGGGTGGTCTCGAACGGGGCGCCCGTGACACCCCGCCGCACGGCGTCGGCCTTGTCGGCACCGCTGACGAGGAACCACACCTCCCGCGAGCGCTCGAGGCACTCGCGGGTCAGGGACACCCGGGTGGGGGGCGGCTTGGGGGAGTCGTGCACGGCCACCGCGGGCGCGCCGACCTCCTTGGCCGTCGGGTGGTTCGGGAACAGCGAGGCGACGTGGCCGTCGGGGCCGACGCCCAGGACCATCACGTCGAACAGGTCGGCGCCGGCCCTGTGCAGGGCGTCGCCGTAGGCACGTGCGCTCTCCTCGGCGGACTCGCTCTCGTCGGGACCGAGCACGCGGTGCACGTTGGCCGCGTCGAGACCGAGCCCCGCCAGCCCGGCCGCGTCGTTCTGGGTGTCGTTGCGGTCGGCGTCACCGGCGGGCAGCCAGCGCTCGTCACCCCACCAGACGTGCACCTGCGACCAGTCCACGGCGTCGCGGGCCGGCACCCGGCACAGCGACGACACGAGGTGCGAGCCCATCGAGCCGCCGGTCATCGACACGTGGGCCACGCCCCGCGCCGACTGCGCGTCGAGGATCGCCACGGCGAGCCGGGCGGCAGCGGCATCGGCGAGGGCCTGCCGGCCCCGGTGCACGACCACCGTCGCGGTGGAACCACTCATGATCGGCGCTCCTTCACCTCGGCCAGCTGCTTGACGGCGGCCTGCTTGACCGCGGCCGCGTCGTCGGCCTTGCCGGGCATCGGCATGGCCTCGACCATCTGGCTGCTGGCGCTCGCCCGGGCGGCCTTGCGCAGCCGGGTCGCCGTGCGCTCGGCCTCGGCGACCGAGGGTGCCCGGCCGGCGCGCATCGCCTCGGTGGCGGTCTGCCGCGACACGGTGCACTTGCGCAGGCCGGTGACCAGGGCGTCCTCGTAGACCTCGTCGGGGTCCAGGCGGCGCAGCTCATCGGCGAGGCACTCGGCATCCGAGCGGTGGGGGAGCGCCAGCGTGCGAACCGGCTGGCCGGGCTGGGAGAGCGTGGCGGTGTTGCCGTCGAGCGGGCGCACCAGGTCGACGGTGCCGCTGGCCCGCTCGAGGCGCACCGAGATGACGCCGCTGCGGTTGCGGGCGCGGGCGATCACGACCGGACAGCGCAGCCGCACGGCCAGCCACCCGGCAAGCAGGTCGCCCGACGGCGAGTCGGTGGCCGCCACGACGGTGACGTTGGTGACCGGCTCGTAGGGCGGCTGGTCGAGCGCCGCCGCGAGCAGGCCGCGCCACAGGGTGATGCGGGACCACGCCAGGTCGGTGTCGCCGTCGACGTAGCCCTCCGAGAGCCGGCGCAGCACGGTCCGCGGCGCCTGGCTCGACTGGGCGGCATCGGTGATGCGGCGCTGGGCCATCGCCCCGATCGGGTCGGCCGAGGGCTTGGCCGGACCGTGCGTAGGCCACCACGCGACGATGGGGGAGTCGGCCAGCAGCAGCGGCGTCACCACGGCCCGGCCGTGCGCGGCCAGCCTGCCGTAGAGCCGCAGCACCACGACCTCGGAGGCCCCCGCGTCGCCCCCGAGCCGGATCTGGGCGTCGAGCCGGGTGGTGCCACGCTTGTTGCCGGCGACGACGACGATGATCCGGCACGGGTGCTGGCGGCTGGCCCGGTTGGCGGTCTCGATCGCCGAGTCGGCGTCGGACTCGTCGACCACGACGAGCAGGGTCAGCACACGTGACAGCGCCATCGAGCCGGTGTCGGCGCGCAGCCGCACCAGCTTCTTGGCGACGTCGGCCGTGGTGGTGCTGGGCAGGTCGACGATCACCGGGGTCCCCCATCAGGATCGCAGGCGGCTCCCACTCGTCGCCTGGGCGGAACGAGCGCGGGACCCACGCCCTGCGCGGGCGAACTGGCTGGGCTGGTCACGGGAGCCTCCACTCGCGTCCGTCACGACGCATCATCTCGTCGGCGCTCTCGGGTCCCCAGCCGCCGGAGGCGTACTGCTGGGGGGCCTTGCCCTTCTTCGCCCAGTACTTCTCGATCGGGTCGAGGATCTGCCAGGACAGCTCGACCTCCTCGTGCCGGGGGAAGAGCGGCGGCTCGCCGAGCAGCACGTCGAGGATGAGCCGCTCGTAGGCCTCGGGCGAGGACTCGGTGAACGCCCGCCCGTAGCCGAAGTCCATCGTGACGTCGCGCACCTCCATCTGCGCCCCGGGCACCTTCGCCCCGAACCGGAGGGTGACGCCCTCGTCGGGCTGCACCCGGATGACGACGGCGTTCTGGCCGAGCTCCTCGGTGGCCGTGGACTTGAACGGCAGGTGCGGGGCCTGCTTGAACATGACGGCGATCTCGGTGACCCGCTTGCCGAGCCGCTTCCCGGTTCGCAGGTAGAACGGCACCCCGGCCCAGCGCCGGGTGTCGACGTCGAGGCGCACCGCGGCATACGTCTCGGTGCGCGACCCGTCGGCGACGCCGTCCTCCTCGAGGTAGCCACCGACCTCCTCCCCGCCCTGCCAGCCCGCGGCGTACTGCCCCCGGGCCGTGCCGGCCGCGAGGTCGGCGGGCAGCCGCACCGCCGAGAGCACCTTCTCCTTCTCGGCGCGCAGGCCCTGCGCGTCGAAGGAGACCGGCTCCTCCATCGCGGTGAGCGCCATCAGCTGCAGGAGGTGGTTCTGGATGACGTCGCGCGCCGCGCCGATGCCGTCGTAGTAGCCCGCGCGCCCAGCGATGCCGATGTCCTCGGCCATGGTGATCTGCACGTGGTCGACGTAGTTGGCGTTCCAGACCGGCTCGAACATCTGGTTGGCGAAGCGCAGGGCCAGCAGGTTCTGCACCGTCTCCTTGCCCAGGTAGTGGTCGATGCGGAACACCGAGTCGGGCGGGAAGACGTTCTCGACGATGGCGTTGAGCTCGCGCGCCGACGTCAGGTCGTGGCCGAACGGCTTCTCGATGACGACCCGGCGCCACGAGCCGGGCTGGCCCTTGGCGAGGCCGGAGCGCTCGAGCTGCTGGCAGACCGTCGCGAACGCCGAGGGCGGGATGGACAGGTAGAACGCGTGGTTGCCGCCGGTGCCGCGCTGCTCGTCGAGCTCGGCCACGACCTGGGAGAGCAGGTCGAAGGACGCGTCGTCGTCGAAGGAGCCCGGCACGAACCGCACGCCCTCGGACAGGGTGCGCCAGACCTCCTCGCGGAACGGTGTGCGGGCCCGCTCGCGCACCGACTCGTAGACGATCTTGCCGAAGTCCTGGTCGGCCCAGTCGCGCCGGGCGAACCCGACCAGGGAGAAGCCGGGTGGCAGCAGTCCGCGGTTGGCCAGGTCGTAGATCGCCGGCATCAGCTTCTTGCGGGCGAGGTCACCGGTGACCCCGAACAGCACCATCGAGCACGGCCCGGCGATGCGGGGCAGGCGCTTGTCGCGGGGGTCGCGCAGCGGGTTGGTGCCCGCGGCGACGCGCGCGGGGCTCACTCGCGGCCCCGGCCGAGCGCGGCCCGCACCCGGTCGAGCCCCGCGTCGTGGTCGGTCAGGTGCAGCCGCAGCACGGGGCGGCCGTGGTCGGCGAGCACCGTGGCGTCGCCGCCGGCCTGGGAGGCGATGAACTGGCCCAGGGTGAAGTCGCGGCCGGGCACCGGCAGGTCCTGGGCGGGTGCCGCGGTGACCTGCATGTAGACGCCGGTCGGCGGCCCGCCCTTGTGGTACTGCCCGGTGGAGTGCAGGAAGCGCGGGCCCCAGCCGAACGTGGCGGGGCGGCCGGTGCGGTCGAACAGGTCGCGCGCGACGTGCTCGAGGTCGGCGTCGGCCTCGCGGTCGAGGTAGGCCATCACCGCGACGTAGCCGTGCTCGCCGTCGAGCTGACCGAGCAGCGCGTCGACAGCGGCCTCGACCGTGGAGGCCTCACCGAGCCAGTCGCCGCCCAGTGCGCGCACCTCCACGGCGCCGTCGGTGAAGACCGGGTCCTCGCCCGCTCCGATGCCGGCGTCGAGCAGCTCGCGGGCCGCGGCCTTGGCGCTCTCGACGTCGGGCTGGTCGAACGGGTTGATGCCCAGCAGCCGGCCGGCGACCGCCGTGGCCGCCTCCCACAGCATCAGCTGCGCGCCGAGCGGGCCGGCGACGGTGACCTCGGATGCCGCGGAGCCGGCACCCGCCGCCGTGTCGTCGTCGGCGTCGGAGGAGACGAGGCGCACGACGGTGCCGTCGTCGTAGAGGTGGGCCGGCTCGGTGCCGATGGCGACGACCGGCAGGATGCCGGTGCCGTCCTTGCCGGTCGACTCGGCGATGAGCTGTTCGGCCCACGCCCCGAAGCCGATGTTCTCGGTGCCGTCGTCGACGAGCACCAGCTTGTCGCGCAGCGGCTCGGTGCCGGCCATCGCGGCGCCCAGGCGCAGGGCCGGGTTGGCGTCGTCGTCGGCGGCGAGCAGGTCGGCCACGGCCTCGGCGTCGTCGAGCAGCGCCTCGACGTCGGCGCCGGCCAGCCCGCTCGGCACCAGGCCGAAGGCGGTGAGGGCGGAGTAGCGGCCACCCACGTCGGGGTCGGCGTTGACCACCCGGAAGCCGGCCCCGCGGGCCTCGCCGTCGAGCGGGCTCCCCGGGTCCGTGACGATGACCATCCGGCTCGTCGGGTCGATGCCCGCGTCGGTGAAGGCCTGCGCGAACACCCGCCGCTGGCTGTCGGTCTCGACGGTGGAGCCGGACTTGCTCGACACCACGACGACGGTGCGCTCGAGGTCGGTGACCGCGCCGCGCACGACGTCGGGGTCCGAGGAGTCGAGCACGACGATCGGCACGCCGGCGGTGGCGCAGATGACCTCGGGGGCCAACGAGGAGCCGCCCATGCCGCACAGCACGACCCGGTCGTAGCCGACGGCGGCGAGCTCGTCGCGCATGGCGGCGATCTCGCCGACGAGGTGGCGCGAGGTGCGGGGGAGGCCGGTCCAGGACAGCCGCTTGGCGGACTCGGCCTCGGCGGCCTCGCCCCACAGCGTGTGGTCCTGGGCGAACAGCCGGCTGGCGACCCGGTCGGCCACCAGGGTGGGCACGTGCTTGGCGACGGCGTCGGCGGCCGCACCGGTGGCGGCGACCGCGAGAGTGCTCACGCGGTGGCCTTCTCGAGCTCGCGGGTGACCCCGTCGAGCAGCTCTCCCCAGGACTTCTCGAACTTGTCGACGCCCTCGCGCTCGAGCTGGGCGGTGACCTCGGCGTAGGAGATGCCGAGCCGCTCCAGGCTGTCGAGCACCTCGGCGGCCTCGGCGTAGTAGGGCGTGACGGTGTCGCCGGTGACCTCGCCGTGGTCGGCGGTGGCGTCGAGCGTCTTCTCGGGCATCGTGTTCACGGTGCCGGGAGCGACGAGCTCGGTGACGTACATCGTGTCGGGGTAGGCCGGGTCCTTGACCCCGGTCGACGCCCACAGCGGGCGCTGCTCGTGCGCGCCGGCATCCTTGAGCGACTGCCACCGGGGGGTCGAGAAGACCTCCTCGTAGGCCTGGTAGGCCAGCCGGGCGTTCGCGACGCCGGCCTTGCCGCGCAGCGCCTTGGCCTCGTCGGTGCCGAGCGCGTCGAGCCGCTTGTCGATCTCGCTGTCGACCCGCGAGACGAAGAACGACGCGACCGAGTGGATGCCGGACAGGTCGGCCTCGCTCTCGCGCGCCTTCTCGAGCCCGGCGAGGAACGCGTTCATGACGGCGCGGTAGCGGTCGAGGGCGAAGATCAGCGTCACGTTGACCGAGATGCCGGCTCCCATCACCTCCGTGATGGCGGGCAGCCCTTCGACCGTGGCGGGGATCTTGATGAGCACGTTGGGCCGGTCGACCAGCCGTCGCAGCTGTCGCGCCTGAGCCACCGCG
>JBJMHU010000221.1:0-8205 GCA_045807225.1 Ornithinibacter sp.
AGATGATCGAGCCGAACATCACCATCGAGACCGCGAAGCTCGCGACGTTGGCGGCCGTGAAGATCCGCGAGCGGAAGAGGCGCAGCGGGATGACGGGCTCCTCGGCGCGGCGCTCGACCAGCACGAAGGCGATGAGGGTGACCACGCCCATGGCGTAGAGGCCGAGGATCTCGGGCGAGCCCCAGGCCCAGGTCGTGCCGCCCAGCGAGGTGGCCAGCAGCAGGCTGACCAGTGCGACGGTGAGGGTGGTGATGCCGAGGTAGTCGATGCGGGCCTCTCGGCGCTCGTGGGGCAGGTGGAGGAAGCGTGCGATGACGGCCGTGGTGACCAGGCCGATAGGCACGGCGGCGAAGAACAGCCAGCGCCAGCCGAAGTGGTCGGTGATGAAGCCACCCGCGAGCGGGCCGGCGACCGAGGTCACGCCGAACACGGCGCCCATCAGGCCCTGGTACTTGCCACGCTGACGGGCCGGGATGATGTCGCCGATGATGGTCTGCGACAGGGGCATGACGGTGCCCATGCCCAGGCCCTGGATGGCGCGGCCGAGCACGAGCATCCAGAAGCTGCCGGCGAAGCCGCTGACGACGGAACCCACCATGAAGACCCCCAGGCCGGCGAGGTAGAACCCGCGGCGGCCGTAGAGGTCGGAGAGCTTGCCGACGATCGGCACGGTGATGGCCGAGACGAGCATCGCGGCGGTGGCGACCCAGCTGTAGTGGTCCATGCCGCCGAGCTCGGCGACGATGCGCGGCATCGCCGGCCCGACGATGGTCTGGCTGATCGAGGCGACGAGCATGCCGAGCATCAGCCCGACGAACACCCGTCGAGCCTGCGGGCTCAGGCGGTAGGGCTCGACCCGGGCACCGGTGGGCGCCTCGGTGAGGGTGGCGGTCATGCAGGGGTCCTTTCGAGCGTGGTGGCTCGCTGCGCCAGGGAGGCACTGAGCCGGACGAGAAGTCGGGTGAGGTCGGCGCGGTCGGGCTCGGGCCAGTCGGCCAGCGCCTCGTCGACGAGGTCGGCGCGGCGGCGCCGCTCGGCGGAGAGCACCGCGCGGCCCCGGTCGCTCAGGGCGACCGGATGGGCGCGCGCGTCGTCGGGGTCGGCGGTGCGCACCAGCAGGTCGCGGTCGGCGAGGGCGGTGACGCGTCGGCTGACCGTCGAGGCGTCGGGGCCGTTCGCGTCGGCGAGGTCGCAGACCCGGCGAGGACCGGTGCGGTCGAGCAGGGACAGCACCGCGTAGTCCGCGATGCCGAGCTCACCCCGCTGACGGGCACCGGCGCGCGACAGCTGCCGGGAGAGCACCGCGAGGTGGTCGCTCAGCGGCGCGTCGGGAGGAAGTTGCATGCGTCAAGCATACATCTTTGTGCACTGGCTGCAAAATTACTCCGGGTGCATACTGGGCCGGTGAGCACGACCATGCCGGCGGCCGGGCTGCCGGACTCCACGCCCGGCACCGCTCTGCCCGGCGCCGCCGACGGGCTGGGACTGCGCGACCGCAAGAAGCTCGCGACCCGGGCCCGCATCCACCGTGAGGCCGTGGCCCTGGCGCTCGAGCGCGGGGTCGACGGGGTGACCGTCGAGGAGATCGCCGCAGCCGCGGACGTGTCGCCGCGCACCTTCTTCAACTACTTCGCCACCAAGGAGGACGCGTTCGTCGGCGCCGACCCGACGGCGGCCGAGCGGCTGGCAGCGGCGGTTCTCGCCCGTCCCGCCAAGGAGTCGACCCTCACGGCGGTGCGAGTGGTGCTGGTCGAGCACCTGGCGGCGCTCGAGGCCGACGAGGAGCTGTGGAAGATGCGCCGCCGCCTCGCCGCGGGCGAGCCGGCGCTCGCGGCCCGCCTGGCCGGGGCCAACGACCGGCTCGAGGGTGCCCTCGTGGATGCCGCGTACCAGCGCACCGGCGCCGACCCGGCCCGCGACCTGCGCCCGGCGCTCGGCGCCCGGGTCGCCATGGCAGCCGTCCGGGCTGCCGTGGGGTCACACGTCGCGTCGGGCTTCCGCGGGTCGCTGCGCCGGCGTCTGGACGAGGCGTTCGCCGTGGTCGACCCCGGCTGACCCGGCCGGACCCAGGCGGCGGGCGAAGACGTACCGACGCTGCACGGCATACGACACGAAGGGCAACAGGCCCTCGGTGACCCGCTTCCCCAGCCGCAGGCCGGCGCCCAGGGCCACGAGGTCGGCCGGCGGGGGCCTGACCGGCCGTGACCGTGCCGAGCTCGGTGGCGTTCACCCGGCCACTGACGGCCCGGCGAACGGTGCTCCCGTCGGGAAGGTGTGGCGGCGGCATCCCCGGGTAGCGGAGGCGCATGAGCACCAACGATCCCAGCCCGGCCGCGAAGGACCCCTCCGACTGGGCCACCGGCGACGAGCCCGCCACCGCCGCCCAGCTGTCGTACCTGAGCACGCTCGCCCGCGACAGCGGGCGCGACGTGCCCCAGGACGTCACCAAGGCTCAGGCCTCGCAGCTGATCGACGAGCTGCGTCAGGCCTCCCCCCGGGTCGACGACGACGGCTCGTCGAGCGCAGGCGGCTGACCCGGGGTCAGATGCGGGCGGCGACCTCGGTGCCCTGGCGGATGGCGTGCTTGGCGTCGAGCTCGGCGGCGACGTCGGCACCGCCGATGACGTGCACGGTGAGGCCACGCTCCTGCAGGGCGTCCGCCACGGTGCGCACCGACACCTGGCCGGCGCACACGACGATGCTGTCGACGGCATACGTGCGCTGCTCGTTGACCGGCTCGGCACCCTGCTCCGGACGGGCCGCGACCGTGACGTGCAGGCCCCCGTCGTCGATCCGGTCGTAGGAGACCACGCCGGTCACCTGCTCGACACCCTTGCCCTTCAACGAAGCCCGGTGCACCCAGCCCGTGGTCTTGCCGAGTCCCTTGCCGATCGAGCTCGACTTGCGCTGCAGCAGCACCACCTGGCGCGGGCTGGGTTCAGGATGCGGCTTCATGAGGCCTCCCCGCCTCAGCGCCGGGTCACCGACCCCCCACTCGGTCCTCCATGCGTCGACGTCGAGGGCGGCGGAGCGCTCGGTGGTGAGGAACTGACTGACGTCGACCCCGATGCCGCCGGCGCCGATGACGGCCACCCGCGCCCCGGCAGTGCGCTCGCCACGAACCAGCTCGGCGTAGCTCATCACCATCGGGTGCTCGATGCCGGGGATGGCGGGCATCCGCGGCACGACCCCGGTGGCGACGACGACCTCGGTGAAGCCAGCATCGACGAGCTCGTCGGCGTCGACCGTGCGCCCGAGGTGCAGCTTGACGCCGGAGAGGTCGAGCCGCCGGTTGAAGTAGCGGATCGTCTCGGCGAACTCCTCCTTGCCGGGAATGCGCATCGCGATGTCGAACTGCCCGCCGACGTGGTCGCGGGCCTCGAACAGCTCGACCTCGTGGCCGCGGTCGGCCAACGTGGTGGCGGCGGCGAGCCCGGCCACGCCGGCCCCGACGACGGCCACCCGCTTGACGGTGCGGGTCGGCCCGAGCACCAGCTCGGTCTCGTGCGCGGCCCGCGGGTTGACCAGGCACGTGGCCCGCTTCTTGACGAAGGTGTGGTCGAGGCACGCCTGGTTGCAGGCGATGCACGTGTTGATCTCGTCGGCCCGCGACTCCGCGGCCTTGCGCACCCACTCAGGATCGGCGAGGAACGGCCGCGCCAGCGAGACGAGGTCGGCCCCGCCCGCCAGCACCGACTCGGCGACGTCGGGCATGTTGATCCGGTTGGTCGCGACCACCGGCAGCGACACGTGCTCCTTCAGGCGCGCGGCATACGAGGTGAAGGCGGCGCGCGGCACCGAGGTGGCGATCGTGGGCACCCGCGCCTCGTGCCACCCGATGCCGAGGTTGAGCATGCTCGCCCCGGCTGCCTCGACCTCGGTGGCGAGCGCGGCCACCTCGTCCCAGGTCTGGCCGAGCTCGACGAGGTCGAGCACGGAGATGCGGTAGATCAGGATGAAGTCGGGCCCGACCGCCTCGCGCACAGCCCGCACCGTCTCGACGGCGAACCGGCGGCGCTTGCTCGGGCTGCCACCCCAGTCGTCGATGCGCTTGTTGGTGCGCGGCGCGAGGAACTGGTTGATCAGGTAGCCCTCCGACCCCATGACCTCGACGCCGTCGTAGCCGGCCTCGCGCGCCAGCTGCGCGGCCCGGGCGAACGCTCGGACCTGGCGGCGCACGCCGCGGTCGCTCAGGGCGCGGGGGGTGAACCTGCTGATCGGGCTCTTCACGGCCGAGGGCGCGACGCACCACGGGGTGTACGCGTAGCGGCCGGCGTGCAGCAGCTGCAGGGCGATGCGCCCGCCCTCCGCGTGCACGGCGTCGGTGACCTGGCGGTGCTGGCGCGCCTCGCGGCGGGTGGTCAGCTTCGAGGCCATCGGGTAGAAGGTGCCCTCGACGTTGGGGGCGAAGCCGCCCGTGACGATCAGGCCGGCACCACCGCGCGCCCGCTCGGCGAAGTAGGCGGCGAGCTTGGGGAAGTCGCGGGCGTGGTCCTCGAGCCCGGTGTGCATCGAGCCCATCACCACGCGGTTGGGCAGCGTCAGGTGGCCCAGGTCGAGGGGCGCCAGCAGGTGGGGATAGTCGCTCATCGGCCCTCTTCGTCGTCGGTGTCAGGTCGCGTGCCGCTGTGGGGCAGCACCTCGGGTCGGATGCCGTGTGCCGGCACTCCTCCCCGGCTCACCGCCGCCGGCGCCACCAGCGGCGCCTCGGACGAGCCTCCCCCGATGTTACCGGCGGGTCAACATCGGCCGGCTGTGAGGCTGCTCGCAGCGCGTGCCAGCGCTCGACCATGGCCTCGACGTCGACGGTGGGGGCGAGCAGCTGCGGCATCCCGGGCTCCGGTGGACGCAGCCGCTCGCGGCGGACCCGGTCGTTGAAGTCCTCGAGCACGTGCCGCACCGCCGACTCGGTGCGCAGGTCGGCGAGCGACTCGGGGTACGAGGCGGCCTCCTTGCGCAGCTGAAGGGCCGGCGGGAGGGCGCCGGTCATGTCGAGCTGCTCCCGCTCGACGTAGCGGCGCAGCCACCACATCGGGTCGTCGGTGTCGCCGAGGTCCTTCAGCGGCTTGCCGGCGCCCGGCAGGTCGTCGAACTCGCCACGCTCCTGCGCCTCGCGGATCGCCTTCTCGACGGGGCTCTCCCACCGGGGTCGTTCGGGCTGCACCCTCCCAGTCTTCCCCGGCGGCGGTCACCGCGGCGACGGAGGTGCTCAGCAGTACTTCGGCTTGTTGGTCGACCAGGAGCAGGTGTGGACCGTCGTCCCCGCCGAGTTCTTGAGGTAGGCCGTGTCCCCGGTGTTGTTCCAGACGTACCAGGTGCGCCCGTAGTAGCGATCCGTCGAGGAGGCGGTGCCCTTCCCGGTGTGGATCTTGACCTTGGCGCCGGCCTTGAGGGTGAACGTCGGGAACTTGTACGTGTACCCGGTCTTGTCGCGCAGGGTCCAACCGGTGATCGACCGGTTCGTGCTCGAGACGTTCTTGAGGATGACGTACTCCGCGTTGAGGCTGCTGTTCGAGCCGGTGTCCGAACCCGGTGAGTCGGGATACACGTAGTAGATCTTCACGCTCGATGCCGCCGTGGCTTGCGGGGCGACCAGCAGAGCGCCTCCGAGGACCAGCGGCAGGCAGAGGAGGGCACGGAACAGGTGACGCATGAATGTTCTCCGGGAGGTGGATGTCCGCCCGACCGTCGGGTGACCACCACGACCGTAGTCGGCGTCTCTGGACGCTCGCTGGGAGTTGGCCACTGCGGCAGTGTCATTCGACGTGATCCCGACCACGGCGGTCAGGTGCGCGCCGCCACTGGCCAAGCGTCAGTCGGCGAGGAAGGCGAGCAGGTCGGCGCGGGTCAGCACCCCGACGGGCTTGCCGTCCTCGACCACCAGCACGGCGTCGGAGTGCTCGAGCTCCTGGCGGGCGGTGCTGATCGGCTCACCGGAACCGACCAGCGGAAGCCCGGGGCTCATGTGGGCCGACACCGAGTCGGCCAGGTGCGCCTTGCCGGTGAACAGCGCCTCGAGCAGGTCCCGCTCCGACACCGCACCGGCCACCTCGCCGGACATCACCGGCGGCTCGGCGTTGACCACCGGCATCTGCGACACGTGGTACTCGCGCAGGATCTCGATCGCGTCGCGCAGGGTCTCGGTCGGGTGGGTGTGCACCAGCGCCGGCAGGTCGCCGGCCTTGGCGTGCAGCACGTCGCCGACGGTGCGGCCGCCGTTGGTGCGCAGGAAGCCGTAGGACTGCATCCACTCGTCGTTGAAGATCTTGGAGAGGTAGCCGCGACCGGAGTCGGGAAGGATGACGACGACCACGGCGTCGGCGGGCAGGTCCTTCGCCACCCGTAGCGCTGCGACGACGGCCATGCCGCACGAGCCGCCGACGAGCAGGCCCTCCTCGCGGGCGAGCCGCCGGGTCATCTCGAACGACTCGGCGTCGGACACCGCCACCACCTGGTCGACCTGCGAGGGGTCGTAGGCCGAGGGCCAGAAGTCCTCGCCGACACCCTCGACGAGGTAGGGGCGGCCGGTGCCGCCGGAGTAGACCGAGCCCTCCGGGTCGGCCGCGACGACCTGCACCCGGCCACCCTCGCGGTCGGCGGAGACCTCGCGCAGGTAGCGCCCGGCGCCCGAGATCGTGCCGCCGGTGCCGGCACCGGTGACGAAGTGGGTGATCTTGCCGCCGGTGTCGCGCCAGATCTCGGGACCGGTCGTCTCGTAGTGCGACTGCGGGTTGGCCGGGTTGGAGTACTGGTCGGGCTTCCAGGCGCCGGGGGTCTCGCGCACCAGCCGGTCGGAGGTGGAGTAGTAGGAGTCCGGGTGGTCCGGTGCCACGGCGGTCGGGCAGACGACGACCTCGGCGCCGTAGGCCCGCAGGACGTTGATCTTGTCCGTCGACACCTTGTCGGGGCACACGAAGATGCACTTGTACCCCTTCTGCTGCGCCACGATGGCGAGCCCGACCCCGGTGTTGCCGCTGGTCGGCTCGACGATGGTGCCCCCGGGCTTCAGCGCCCCGCTCTCCTCCGCCGCCTCGATCATGCGCAGGGCGATGCGGTCCTTCACGGAGCCGCCGGGGTTGAAGTACTCGACCTTGGCCAGGACGGTGGCCTGGAGGCCTTCGGTCACACGGTTGAGCTTCACCAGCGGGGTGTTGCCGACGAGGCTGATCATCGAGTCGTGGAATTGCACCGTTGTCTCCGGATGCTTGCAAAAGAAGTGGGCCTGGTGGTCCAGCCAGCCTATGGCCTGATCGGGCGCCATGACGGTCGTTCACTCCCTGTTGGGATTGGGCCACGGTCCGTGCGGGGCAAGGAGTGGGTGTAGCGGGTTCGACGGAGGTGGCGGCGACGTATGACGAGCATGTCGAGGGCGAGGACGGCCAGGCGGATCGCGGCCGGCGCCGCGTACGGCGGTGGCGGGATCGGTCTGGTCGGCGCGGCGGCCATGGGGCTGTTGCTGGCGGAGGTGCGGCTGGCCAGGCGGCAGGTGGGCAACGGCACCACGCCGCACGTCCCGCAGGCCGAGGGCCGGTACGGCCACGTCTACGCCACCGTCGGCGAGCCGCCCCTGCGGCTGGTGATGCTGGGCGACTCCACGGCCGCGGGCCAGGGGGTGCACCGGGCGGGCCAGACCCCGGGCGCCCTGCTGGCGTCCGGCCTGGCGGCGGTGGCGGAGCGCCCGGTGGAACTGCGTAACGTCGCCCTACCCGGGGCCACCTCGGACGACCTGGACCGTCAGGTGTCGCTTACGGTGGCGGACCCCGAGCGGATTCCCGACGTGTGCGTGATCATGATCGGCGCGAACGACGTCACGCACCGGATGCCGGCGACGCGTTCCGTGCGTCATCTGTCGTCCGCGGTACGGCGGCTGCGCACGGCCGGCGCCGAGGTCGTGGTCGGCACCTGTCCCGACCTGGGCACGATCGAGCCGGTCCAGCAGCCGCTGCGGTGGCTGGCCCGCCGGGCCTCGCGCCAGCTGGCGGCCGCGCAGACGATCGGCGCGGTGGAACAGGGCGGCCGCACGGTGTCCCTGGGCGATCTGCTGGGCCCGGAGTTCGAGGCGAACCCGCGGGAGTTGTTCGGCCCCGACAACTACCACCCCTCGGCGGAGGGTTATGCGACCGCGGCGATGGCGGTGCTGCCGACGGTGTGCGCGGCCCTGAGTCTCTGGCCGGCCGACGAGGACCGCCCGGACGCCTCCCGCCG
>JBJMHU010000222.1:0-3639 GCA_045807225.1 Ornithinibacter sp.
TCGGCGAGTACGGGCTGGTCTTCCCGCTGATCATCCCCGCGATCGGCGCGGTCACCGCGCTACTCGGGGTCTTCATCACCAAGGCGCGGCCCGGCGAGAACGCGCTGAGCGCGATCAACCGCGGCTTCTACATCGCGGCCGTGGTGTCCGCGGTGCTCTCGGCCATCGCCGCCTTCACCTACCTGCCGTCGAAGTACTCCGAGCTGTTCGGCGGCGACGCCAACCTCACCCAGCGCCAGCAGGAGGTCGCGGCTCTCACCGGCAACCCGCAGGTCGCGGCGTTCCTGGCGGTCGTCATCGGCATCGTGCTCGCCGGCATCATCCTCTGGCTCACCGGCCACTTCACCGGCACGGACAAGCGCCCGACCATCGACGTCGCCCGCACCTCGCTCACCGGCCCGGCCACCGTGGTGCTCTCCGGCATCGGCGTCGGCCTGGAGTCGGCGGTCTACACGGCGGCGATCATCGCCGGCGCGGTCTACCTCGCGTTCCTCCTCGGATGGGGCTCGGTGTCGCTGGCGCTGTTCCTCATCGCACTCGCCGGCTGCGGGCTGCTCACCACGGTCGGCGTCATCGTCGCCATGGACACCTTCGGTCCGGTCTCCGACAACGCCCAGGGCATCGCGGAGATGTCGGGCGACGTCGACGAGGAGGGCGCACAGATCCTCACCGAGCTCGACGCCGTCGGCAACACGACCAAGGCCATCACCAAGGGCATCGCGATCGCGACCGCCGTGCTTGCCGCGACCGCCCTGTTCGGCTCGTACAGCGACGCGTGGCAGACCCAGCTGCAGGCGATCATCGACAACAACGAGGTCAAGCAGCAGCCGAGCAAGTTCATCGTCTCGACCTTCGACCTGCAGGTCGTCACCCCCAGCGTGCTGGTCGGTGTGCTGATCGGCGCGGCCGTCGTGTTCCTCTTCTCGGGCCTGGCCATCAACGCGGTGACGCGTGCCGCCGGAGCCATCGTGTTCGAGGTGCGCCGCCAGTTCCGGGAGCACCCCGGCATCATGGACTACACCGAGAAGCCCGAGTACGGCCGCGTGGTCGACATCTGCACCCGGGACTCGCTGCGTGAGCTCGCGACCCCGGGCCTGCTCGCCGCCCTGATGCCCGTGGCTGTGGGCTTCGGCCTGGGCATCGGCCCGCTGGCCGGCTTCCTCGCCGGCGCCATCGGTGCCGGTGCGCTGATGGCCGTGTTCCTCGCCAACTCCGGTGGTGCGTGGGACAACGCGAAGAAGATCGTCGAGGACGGCGCCCACGGTGGCAAGGGCTCCGCGGCCCACGAGGCGACGATCATCGGCGACACCGTCGGTGACCCCTTCAAGGACACCGCAGGCCCGGCGATCAACCCGCTGCTCAAGGTGATGAACCTGGTGTCGGTGCTCATCGCACCGGCCATCGTCTCGCTGACCGTCGGCGCCGGGGCGTCAGGTCCCATCCGCTACGGCATCGCGGCGGTCGCGTTCGTCATCGTCGTGGCCTCGGTGGCCTACTCCAAGAGCAAGGACATCGCGATCGGCAACGACACCGACCCCGACTCGGCGTCCGCGGAGAGCCAGCACCCGGTCTCCATCTAGGTCGACGCAGGATGCCGAGGGGCCGGGTTCCGCTGGGACCCGGCCCCTCGCACGTCCCGGTCCACATCGCGCAACGCGCTGACCGACCGCGTGGAACGTCAGCGGGCCGAGCCGACCTCGACCGAGGGCCTTGGCAGACGGCGGAGCCGCCCAGGTCATGCGTACCCGGGACCCCGGGAGCAGGAGACCCGGGCGGTGGGGGGCGGACGGCATACGCTCGTCCTCGATGACCCCGAACCCGCCCCGCGTCGACCCCGACCTCGTCCCCGCCCTGCGCGCCGACCTCGTCGCCGCCGACTACACCGTCGCCGGCGTCACCGAGCTGCTCGGCCCGATGGCCACCGCCGCCCTCGACCGTGACCAGGCGCTGCCCGCCCAGCGGGTCACCGGCGTGTCGAGCGCGCCCGGCGCAACCCTGGTGCGGCTGTTCGCGCTCGGCGACCCGGTCGACGTCGCCGAGGCGGGGGTGGCGCTGCCGACGCTCGGGGTCGAGGGTGCCGTCGCGCTCGGCCTGGTCGAGCCCGAGGGCGATGCCGTCGTCGCTCTCTGCGACCTGCGACCGCACTCCGCCGACGGGGTCGACTGGTGGGTGGCCTCGGACCTCGGTGAGGTCGCCACCCGCCGTCCACTGCGCGAGAACCACGTGCTCGGCATCGGGGGCGCGTCCACGACCCTGGCGTCGTGGACCCCGCGACCGCACGTCGAGCGCGCCCTCGACCTGGGCACCGGGTCGGGAGTGCAGGCCCTGCACCTCGAGGGTCACGCCGACCAGGTCGTGGTCACCGACCTCTCCGAGCGGGCGCTGGCCTTCGCCCGGTTCAACGCCGCTCTCGACGAGGCCGACTGGGACGTGCGCGCCGGCTCCATGCTCGACCCGGTGGCGGGGGAGCGGTTCGGCCTCGTCGTGAGCAACCCGCCGTTCGTCATCACACCGCGGTCGGGGGCGGTGCCGTTGTTCGAGTACCGCGACGGCGGCGCCGCTGGGGACGCCGTCGTGCGCGACCTCGTGCGCGGCGTTGGCGAGCACCTCGAGCTGGGCGGCATCGCACAGTTCCTCGGCAACTGGGAGGTGCCGCGCGGGTCGACGTGGACCGAGCGGGTCGGCGCATGGCTCGACGGCACCGGCCTGGACGCCTGGGTCGTGCAGCGCGAGGTGCAGGACCCTGCGGAGTACGCCGAGACATGGGCACGCGACGGCGGCCACCACCCCGGCACCGTCGACTTCAACGCCATGTACGCCGCGTGGCTCGACGACTTCGAGGCACGTGAGGTGGAGGCGATCGGGTTCGGCGTGGTGACCCTGCACCGACCGCGCGGCGAGCGGGCGCCCTTCGTCGACCTGATGGACGTGCCGTGGCCGGTGGAGGCGCCGATGGGCCCCACCGTGCTGGCGGGGCTGGATGCCCGCACCTGGCTCGCCGAGCACGACGACGACGCGGTGCTCGACGTCGCGTGGCGGTGTGCGCCCGACGTGCACGAGGAGCGGCACACCATGCCCGGAGCGCTCGACCCCACGGCCATCGTGCTGCGCCAGGGCGGCGGCCTGCGCCGGCACCTGGCCCTTACGACCGTGACGGCGGCGTTCGCGTCGGTGGCCGATGGTGAGCTCACCGCCCGGGCTGCGGCCGCCGCGATCGCCGGCCTGCTCGACCTCGACGACGGCGAGGTGCGGGCCGAGGTGGTCGCCTTCCTCCGCGACGCCGTCAAGGACGGCCTCCTGCGCTGACCTCCGCCGCCCCTCCCCCGCGAAGTCAGGAGCACTTCGCGGGGTCATGGCCGCGTACGGCCCTGACTCGACGAGAACCTCCTGACCCCGCGAAGTGCTCCTGACTTCGCAAAGGCGGGGGATGCCGAGAAGGTCGTCGTCGCGCCGCGCTGGCCGGGCCCTGCCCCGTCGCGCCGCGCTGGCCGGGCCCTGCCCCGTCGCGCCGTGCTGGCCGGGCCCCGCGCCGCCCAGGACATCGCCGCCCAGGACATCGCCGCGTGGGAGCCTGGACGTAAACCACTTGTGAGTGAGTGCTCACTCACTTACAGTGGTGCGGTGACCCCCCGTGCTCCC
>JBJMHU010000223.1:0-15010 GCA_045807225.1 Ornithinibacter sp.
TGGCGACCGGCGCACGCCAAGCCGACCTCCCGCCGGCCGCTCGCGTCGAGGTGGGTGGCGCGCGGCCAGCAGCCAGGACCGGTGAGGGGCAGCGGGGCAGTTGGCTAGACTCGCCGACCCGAGGCGTGAGGTGGTGAGTCGATGTTGGCAGCGAGGCTGGCCCGTCACTACCCGACGGTCACGATGGACACCGACGCCCTCGAGGCGGCCCGCATCCTGGCCGACGCCAGGCTGCCCGGGCTGATCGTCCTCGACGACGCCGGGCAGCCGTACACCGTGCTCCCGGGCTCGCAGGTGCTGCGCTTCATCGTGCCGAGCTACGTGCAGGACGACCCCGCCCTGGCCCGGGCGTACGACGAGGCCTCCGCCGACGCCATGTGCGACGAGCTCGCGGCGCGCACGGTGCGCGACGTGCTTCCCAGGCGGGTCGACCTGTTCGACCTGCCGGTCGTTGCTGCCGACGCGACCAGTATCGAGATCGCCGCGGTGATGGCTGGTCAGCGCAGCCCGATCGTGGCGGTCATGGACGGGCCCCGGTTCGTGGGTGCGGTGGTGGTCTCGGTGCTGCTCGAGCACCTGCTCGGGGCCGGGCCTGCCCGTTGACCACCTGGTTCGTGCTGGCGGCGTTCGTCGCGGCCTACGTGCTGATCGCCACCGAACGGATCCACCGGGTGGCCGCCGCCCTCGGCGGCGCTGCGGCGATGGTGCTGCTCGGCGTGGTCGACGCGAACACCGCGTTCTTCAGCGAGGACACCGGGGTCGACTGGAACGTCATCTTCCTGCTGCTCGGGATGATGGTCATCGTCAGCATCGTCAAGCAGACGGGGGTCTTCGAGTACCTGGCGATCTGGTCGGCCAAACGGGCGCGGGGCCGGCCCTTCGCGGTGATGGTGATGCTCATCGTGATCACCGCGGTGGCCTCGGCGCTGCTCGACAACGTCACGACGGTGCTGCTGGTGGCGCCGGTGACGCTGCTGGTCTGCGCCCGCCTCGGCGTCACGCCGGTCCCGTTCCTGATCGCCGAGGCGATGGCCTCGAACATCGGTGGCACGGCCACCCTGATCGGGGACCCGCCCAACATCATCATCGCCAGCCGGTCCGGCCTCGGCTTCAACGACTTCCTGGTCAACCTGGCGCCGCTGATCGTGGTCCTCGTTGGGGTGCTGGTGCTGCTGTGCCGGTGGATGTTCCGGTCGGTCTTCGTCTACGACGAGAAGCGCGCAGCGAGGGTGATGCAGCTCGACGAGCGCGAGGTCATCAAGGACAAGCGGCTGCTCGTCCAGTGCGGCATCGTGCTGTCCCTGGTGATGGTCGGCTTCATCGCGCACGGGGCCCTGGACATCGACCCCTCCCTCGTGGCGCTGCTCGGAGCCGGTGCGCTGGTGGCCGTCTCGCGCACCCAGCCCCGCGAGTACCTCGACGAGGTCGAGTGGCTGACCCTGGTGTTCTTCATGGGACTGTTCGTGATGGTGGGCGCCCTGGTGGAGGTCGGCGTGGTGAGCAGCATCGGGACCCGGCTGGCCGACGCCGTCGGCGACAACTACCTGCTCGCCGGCACCGGCCTGATCTTCGGCTCGGCCGCGCTCTCGGGGATCATCGACAACATCCCGTACGTCGCGACCCTCGCCCCGATCGTCAAGGACCTGGTGGATGCCGGCGGCGGCTCGCCGCAGGCGACCTCGCTGTGGTGGGCCCTGGCCCTCGGGTCGGACCTGGGCGGCAACGCCACCGCCGTCGGCGCGAGCGCCAACGTCGTCATCATCGGCATCGCGGCCCGCAACGGGCACCCCATCTCGTTCTGGCACTTCACGAAGTACGGGGTCATCGTCACCGCGGTCACCGTGACCATCGCCTGGGGCTACTTCGCGCTGAGGTACGTCGCCTTCGCCTGAGCGCCCTGCCGGCGTCACCGACGCGTGCCGGTGCGGGATGCCGGTTCAGGCGCGGACCGGAGTGACCCCGAGCTCGGCCAACAGGGCCAGGACGCGGCCCTTGATCTCGTCGCGGATGGGGCGCACCGACTCCACGCCCTTGCCGGCGGGGTCCTCGAGCACCCAGTCCTCGTAGCGCTTGCCCGGGAAGATCGGGCAGGTGTCGCCGCAACCCATGGTGATGACGACGTCGGAGGCGCGCACGGCATCCGTGGTGAGGACCTTGGGCGCCTCGGCGGTGATGTCGATGCCGTCCTCGGCCATCGCGGCGACGGCGGAGGGGTTCACCCGGTCGGCGGGCTCGGAGCCGGCGGAGAGCACCTCGACCGCACCACCCGAGAGGTGGCGGGTGTACGCGGCCGCCATCTGGGAGCGGCCGGCGTTGTGGATGCAGACGTAGAGCACCGACGGCCTGTCGGCGTCGGACTGGGTCATCGGGGTCCTCATCCGGGTCGGGAGCGGGTCGGCCGGTCCGTCGGCGGTCGGCCGCGGTGGTGCCGGTGACATGGTGGCGCGGCGGGCACCGCTCGGTCCACCCGGACCCGGTGAACACTGGGCGAACTGCGGGGTTGGCCGGGCGGCGAGCGCGCTCCCGAACGCCCCGCGCGCGCGTTCACCGTAGGCGTCCTTCGGGACCCGCGGGGACCTGCGCTGCGCGGACGTTCGTGCTACGACGAACGTGCACTTGTCGCCGCTGCTGCGCCGCCGACACGGTGGCACCTGGCCGGGTCCTCCCGGGCACCGACGAAGGAGTCAGCAGATGCCACGCAGAGCGCAGTTCGTCACGACGGGGGTGGTCGCCGCGGCCCTGCTCGCCCTGGCCGCCACCGCAGCACCCGCGCAGGCCGCGTCGTCGAAGGGGTGCGAGGGCGGTGGCTTCCGGCTGGTCAACCTCGTCACCGGAGCCACCGTCGCGCAGGCCGGCGACGACCGGGTGCGAACCACCATCCCGGCAGCGCAGCTCGGGAGCACGTTCGCCGTCCGCGGCCGCTACGCCCAGTTCGACGTCCGGTCCGCCGACTTCGCGGTGCTGAACCAGGCGTTCACCGGGGCCGCCAACGCGATGGACATGACCGGTGGCCGGTTCACCCCGGTGTTCGCCAGCAAGGTCCCCGAGCACCGCGGGCTCGTCCTCAGCAGTGCCGTCTCCGTCGAGCTCGACGCCGAGGACCTGGTGGTCTCGCGCACGGGCACCGGCCTGTCGATGAAGGTGCAGGCCAAGGACTGCGCGCAGGGCGGCATCTTCCAGATGGAGCCGCAGCGGTCCGACGGCACGGCGACACGCGTCACGCACACGCTCGCGACGTCGACGACCGCGGGCCTGACGCCGTTCTTCTTCGACAACCCGAACTTCCGGGCGCGGGTGGGCCAGTTCCTCGGCTCGGGCTGCACCAGCGTCGTCACCGGCCCGCCCGGCCAGTTCTGCGTGCAGGTCGGCACCCGCGTCAACATCGCCAACGACGTCTCCCCCCGCTTCGTGGCCCGCGACAGCGCGCAGGTGGCGACCAGG
This sequence comes from Ornithinibacter sp., assembly GCA_045807225.1. Classification (GTDB taxonomy): domain Bacteria; phylum Actinomycetota; class Actinomycetes; order Actinomycetales; family Dermatophilaceae; genus Fodinibacter. The sequence continues at coordinate 3,442 of JBJMHU010000223.1, forward strand.
GTGCCGCAGCCGGCCTGCAACACAGCCGCGCCGGTGACCCCCAGCGTGCGGCACTGCGGGGGGATGTCGGTATGGGACGTCGCCAGTGGTGGACGGCTGGGCTTCGTCACGGGTGAGGACGCGACGGAGGTCGCGAACTCGCCCACCGACTGCACGAGCAACTGCCAGGCGCAGAACCAGGTGCGCGGCCGGTTGGCCGTGCTCGGGCACCCGTTCCCGGTGCCGGCCGGAAGCCGGTTGGTGCCCCGGACCGCAGTGGTACCGGCCTCCTGACCCGTGCGGCGGCCGGCCCCCCCCGGGGGCGGCCGCCCGCCGCGTTGCTTGCGTCGCCCCGGGGTGGGCTCGATCCTGTGCTGGTGGACCCAGCACACGAAGCGCGCCAGATGGCCGAAGTCCAGCGGCGCCTCGAGGCCAGGTTCCCTGAGCTCGACCCCGCCGTCGTGGCGGCCGCCATCCGGGTCGCCGCGGCCGGCATCACCGGCCCGGTGCGCGACTACGTGCCGCTGCTCGTGGAGCGGGCGGCACGGGAACGGCTGGACCAGGCGGTGGCTGGGGGCGGCACGGCGCCGGTCGAGCAGGGGCGGCCCGAGCCCGACCCTGCGGTGTCGCCGGGGTGAGGATGCCCGACGCCGGATGGCCTCGTCCCGCGCGCACCCACGCGGGCGTGCTCGCCCTGCTCGTCGGCGGAGCAGCCCTGCTCCTCCTGGGCGTGGGCCTCGTGGCCGTCGAGCGCTTCATCCCGCTGGCCCCGGCCGAGTTCGGCTGGTTGGCCTACGCCGATGCCGGCGGCGGCTCAGCGCCCACCTTCGTGGTGGTCACGACCCGCGAGCTGTGGGGCCTCGCCGCCGGGGTCCTGGGGCTGGCGGCACTGGCGGCGGGCGTCGGGTTCGTGCTCGGTGGCCGCCGCCGCCCGCGTGCCCCATGATGGGCGCGAGGAGGGTGCCGATGGACGACTTCGACCGGCTGCAGGCGGCGCTGCCCGACGCCCTCGCCGCGAACGTGCCGGGCTCGGGGCGGGACCACGTCGTCGTCGCCATGGCGTCGTTCAGCCTGAGCGACTCGCTGCTCGCGCACTACGGCCCGCGCCTGCCCGCGATGGAGCACCGCTACCTCAACGCCTCGTTGATGCTCAACCGGATCGACGCCGACCTGGTGTTCGTGTGCTCACTGGCGCCCGACCCCGAGGTGCTGGCCTACTACCGCTCGCTCGTGCCGCCCGACGTCGCCGACCGGATGCTGCGGCGGGTGCACGTCGTGGCGGTCGACGACGACTCGCCGCGGCCCTTGGCCCGCAAGCTCCTCGACCGTCCCGAGCTGCTCGAGGAGGTGCGCCGCCTCGTCGACGGGCGCACGGCCGTGATCGAGCCGTGGAACGTCACCGAGCACGAGGTGGCCGTGGCCCTCGCCCTCGGCTTCCCGGTCAACGGCACGGCACCGGCCCTGCGGTCCGAGGCGTTCAAGAGCGCGGGCCGGCGGCTGTTCCACCGCACCGGCGTCCCGGTGCCGCTCGGCCGAGAGGACCTGCACCGCGTCGACGACGTGGCCGCCGCCGCCGAGTGGATCCGCGCGTCTCGCCCGGACGTTGGCGCGGTCGTGGTCAAGCTCGACGACAGCAGCGCCGGTGACGGCAACATCGTCGTGGCGCTGCGCGACGACGACGGCACCGCCCGCGACCCCCACGAGGTGCTGGCCGACGTGGCCGCCCTGCCGCGATGGTTCCTCGACGATCTGGGGTCCGGCGGCGGAGTCGTCGAGGAGATGGTCGTCGGCGACCGGCTGCGCAGCCCCAGCGTGCAGGTCGACCTGCTGCCCGGGGGCGAGGTGCGGGTGCTCGCCACGCACGACCAGGTGCTCGGCGGTGACAACGGCCAGGTCTACCTCGGATGCCGGTTCCCCGCCGACCCCGCGTACGCCCCGGACCTCGCGCGCCACGGCGACGCGGTCGGCCGTGAGCTGGCGGCGCGCGGCTGCGTCGGCCGGGTCGGCGTCGACTTCATGGCCGCGGGCACCGGCGACCACCCCTGGTCGCTGTCCGCCCTGGAGGTCAACCTGCGCAAGGGCGGCACCACGCACCCCTTCTCGGCCCTGCGCAGCCTCGTTCCCGGCCACTACGACACCGGGACCGGCACCTGGCGGGCCGACGCCGACGGCGGCACCCGGGCGTACCGCTCCACCGACAACCTCGTCGAGCCGTCGCTGGCCGAGCGCCCCCCTCAGTGGGTCATCGACGCCGTGCGCGACGCGGGCCTGCAGTTCGACCTCGCGCACGGCACCGGAGTCGTGCTGCACATGCTCGGCTGCCTCGCGGTCGACGGCCGGTTCGGTGTCACGGCCATCGGCCGCACGCCTGAGCACGCCGACGAGCTGTATGCCGCCACGCTCGCCGCGGTGGTGCCCCGCGGCGCGGACGCGATCGAGCTCTCCCGCTGACCCGGCGCCGTCACCGGTCAGGAGCGATGGCGCTCAGAGCGCCGAGGCCATCCGCCGCACGGCATCCTCGAGGATCGCCGGCGACGTCGCGAAGTTGAGCCGGACGAACCCGCGCCCGCCCTCCGCGCCGTACCGCGGGCCCGACCCCAGGGCCACCCGCCCACGCTCGACGAAGGCGGCGGCGGGGTCGTCGCCGAGCCCGAGGTCGCGGCAGTCGAGCCACGCCAGGTAGGTCGCCTCCGGCGCACGCCACCGCACCCCCGGAAGGTGCTCGGAGAGCAGGCCCCCCAACAGCGCGCGGCTGGCGTCGAGCTCGCCGACGAGCTGTTCCTGCCACTCTCGCCCGTCGGCCATCGCTGCGACGTGGGCGATGGCCCCGAGGTGCGAGGAGCCGTGGGTGTGCACCTCGGCCAACCGGGCGAAGTCGTCGACCGCGTCGCTGCCGGCCATCGCGAGCGCCGACTTCAGCCCGGCGATGTTCCACCCCTTCGAGGGGGAGAAGACGGAGAAGCCGCGCTCGCCGCCGGGCACGGTGAGGTAGGGCGTGAACGCGGGACTGCCGGCGTACACGACTGGCGCGTGGATCTCGTCGGCGACCACGCGTACCCCGTGCTCCTCCGCCAGCGCCGCGAGCGCCGCCAGCTCCGCCGGGGTGTGAACGACCCCGGTGGGGTTGTGCGGGTTGCACAGCAGGTATGCCGCCCGCTCACCTCCCGCGGTCGCCGCCCGGAAGGCGGTGCGCAGCGCCTCGGGGTCCAGCCGCCCGTCGGGGCCGAGCGGGGCGTCGACCCGGCGCCGCCCGATGGCGTCGACGAACCCGAAGAACGAGTCGTACACCGGAGGGGACACCACCACCGGCCCGCCCTCGTCGGTGAGCAGGCGCAGCAGCTCGGTGGCGCCGATCATCACGTCGGGCACGATCATGGCCGCCGAGGTGTCGACCTCCCAGCCCCAGGCGTCGTGCGCGTACCGCGCGACCGCCGCGGCGTACCGCGGGCTCCAGCCGTAGCCGGTGTCACCGCGGTGCATGGCGGCGGACACGGCCTCGGCGACTGCGGGGCAGGGGGCGGCATCCATCTCGGCCACCCACAGGGGCAGCACGTCGGGCGGGTAGGCCACCCACTTCACGCTGGTGCGGTCGCGGCGCAGCACCGCCTCGGTGGCGCCGAGAATGGGAGTCGACATGGCGACACCCTAGGCGGCGCCAGGGCTGCACCTGTGCGCACCCGATCGACCCGACCGCCTACAGTGGCGGCATGTCCACGGGGGCGCCCGAACAGCAGGTGAGCGACCGGGTGCTCACGGTGCCGAACGCACTGTCCGCCGCCCGGCTGCTCGGCGTACCCGTGTTCTTGTGGGCCATCCTGACCGAGCACGACGGCCTGGCGCTGGTGCTCCTCTTCCTGGCCGGCCTCACCGACTACCTCGACGGCAAGATCGCCCGCAGGTACAACCTCGTCTCGCGGGTGGGCCAGCTGCTCGACCCCGTGGCCGACCGGCTCTACATCGTCTCGACCCTGCTCGGGCTGGCCTGGCGAGAGATCATCCCGTGGTGGCTCGTCGGCGTGCTCCTCGCCCGCGAGCTGTTCATGGGCGTGGTCGTGCTCGTCGCCAAGCGGCACGGCTGGGTGGGGCTGCCGGTGCACTTCGCCGGCAAGGCGGCCACCTTCAACCTGCTGTACGCGTTCCCTCTGATCCTGCTCGGCGAGGGCAGCGGCACCCTGGCGACCATCGCCCAGCCGGTCGGGTGGGCCTTCGCCTGGTGGGGCACCGGGCTGTACTGGGTGGCCGGCATCCTGTATGCCGTGCAGCTGCGCCAGCTGATCGCGGCGCAGGAGCGGGCGGTGCCCGCATGAGCCGCCCGGTACCGACCGACCGGCCGCCCGACGCGTCGATGACCCTGCTCACGACGATGCTGCAGCGCCCGCTCGACCCCGGGTACGCGGCGGCCGCCGATCGCCGCGAGGCGCGGGGGAAGCCGCGCTCCTCCTCGCTGCGCTCGCCCCTGCTCGTCATCGCCGCCGTGCTCATCGGGCTGCTCGTCGGGGTCGCGTCGTACAACCTCACGACCGCCAACAAGCCCCGCTCGCAGGCGCGCGCCGAGCTCATCGGCCAGATCCAGGACCGACGCGACCAGGTCGACGCCCTCACCGCGAAGGCCGGGTCCCTGCAGGGCCAGCTCACCGCCCAGGAGAACGCGCAGCTCGGCGACACCTCGCTCACCGACCGCACCCGACGGCTCTCGACCGCGGTCGGGGCGGTGCCGCTGCACGGCCCCGGCTTCACCCTCACGCTCGACGACGCCCCGGGCTCCGGGGCGGACGAGGCCACCGAGGGCGACTCCCAGGCCCAGCAGGGCCAGGTGCAGGCCAAGGACCTGCAGTACGTCACGAACGCCCTGTGGGAGTCCGGCGCCGAGGCGGTGAGCATCAACGGCAAGCGGCTGACCGCCACCTCGGCGATCCGGTTCGCCGGGTCGGCCCTCGTCGTCGACTACCGGCCGCTCACCCGGCCCTACGTCATCACGGCGCTGGGCGACCCCCAGGAGTTCCCCGCGGCCTTCGCCGACGGGGCCGGCGGCACCTACCTGTCCACGCTGCGCAGCACGTTCGGCATCCGGGTCGACACCAAGGTGTCCGACGACCTGACGGTGCCCGCCGCGGTGGGCCTGACCACGCGGTTCGCCCGCGCCGGGGATACTGGGGGCGCCACCGCGTCGCCGAGCAGCAGCCCGTCACCGACCGCCCGAGAAGGACAAGGAGCCCCGTCGTGATCCCGGCCATCGGCCTGTCCCTGGGCATCATCATCGGCCTGCTGCTGCAGCCGGCGGTGCCCGTGTGGCTCCAGCCGTACCTGCCCATCGCCGTCATCGCCGCGCTCGACGCGGTGTTCGGAGCGGTGCGCGCCATCCTCGACGGCATCTTCGACGACAAGGTCTTCGTCGTCTCGTTCCTGTCCAACGTGGTCGTCGCCGCGTTCATCGTGTTCCTGGGCGACAAGCTCGGCGTCGGCAGCCAGCTCTCCACCGGTGTGGTCGTCGTGCTCGGCGTGCGGATCTTCTCCAACGTCGCCGCGATCCGCCGGCACCTGTTCGACGCATGACCGAGAAGGAGCCCTCGGAGCGGCCGACGACCGGTGCCCCCGTGCCGGGTCCCTACCTGTTCGAGGGCCCGCAGGCACCCGACCCCTCCGCCCCGGGGGCGCCCGGTGGTCCCGACCCGGCCGACACCCCGGCACGGGCGTGGCACCGCCTGCTGCGCGCCGGCGCCCCCCGGGCCACCCGCGCCAACGTGCTCGCCATGCTGCTGGCCGGCGCCCTGGGCTTCGCGATCATCGTCCAGGTGCGCCAGACCTCCGACGAGGGCCTGGACAGCCTGCGCGAGGACGAGCTGGTGCGCATCTTCGCCGGGGTCGACCGCGAGGGCGAGCGGCTGGCCGACGAGATCCGGGGGCTGCAGTCCTCGCTCGACCTGCTCAAGAGCCAGTCGAGCAACGACGCCGAGGCGCAACGCGCCGCGCGCGAGCGGCTGGCCGCGCTCGGCATCCTCGCCGGCACGGTCCCGGCCACCGGGCCGGGCATCGAGCTCACCATCAGCGACCCGGAGGACAAGGTCGACGCCCCGATCGTCCTCGACACCGTCCAGGAGCTGCGCGACGCCGGGGCCGAGGCGATCCAGGTCAACGACGTTCGGGTCGTGGCCGACACCTGGTTCGCCGGCGCCGACGGAGGCCTGTCGGTCTCGGGTACGACGGTGACGCCGCCCTACGTGATCAAGGCCATCGGCGACGCCAACACGCTCGCCGGCGCGATGGAGATCCCCGGCGGGGTCACCGCCACCGTGCGCCGGGTCGGCGGCGACACCGACGTGCAGATCGAGGACGAGGTCGTGATCGACGCGTTGCTGAGCCCGGCATCGCCTCAGTACGCTCGGCCCGTACCCACCCCCACCCCCTGATGGGTCCCGCGCGACCCGACCAAGGAGCGACATGAGCGACCTCGAGTACCCCGCCGGCCTGCGCTACACCGCCGAGCACGAGTGGGTGCGTGCCGACGGGGACACGCTGCGGGTGGGGATCACGTCGTTCGCCCAGGAGGCGCTCGGCGACGTCGTCTACGTCAGCCTCCCGGCGGTCGGCGACGCCGTGGTCGCCGGCGACACCTGCGGCGAGGTCGAGTCCACCAAGTCGGTCAGTGACCTCTACGCCCCCGTCTCGGGCGAGGTGACCGCCGTCAACGGGGCGCTCGACGCGACCCCCGAGCTGGTCAACACCGACCCCTACGGCGAGGGCTGGATGTACGAGCTCACCGCCACCGACGCCGGGGCCCTCGACGCGCTGATGGACGTCGACGCCTACACCGCGCAGCTGTCCTGACGACGTCGGAGTCCCGAGGGGCCCAAACGGTGGGCCAAGCACGGCGGCGTGATCTAGGGTGTGACACTCGCAGCACCACGACGGAAGGCTGACAGAGAATGACTGACGAGCGCGAGGAACCCCGCGGCGCGGCCCACGAGCCGACGACCATGCGGCTCCGGGCGGTCGAGGGCGCCGAGACCCCGGAGCCGGTCTCCGAGAGCGACCACGTTCTCACCAGGGCCGACCTCGCGACCGTCGAGGCGCTGCGTCCGGGCACCGCCCTGCTCGTCGTGCTGCGCGGTCCCAACACCGGTGCACGCTTCCTGCTCGACGACGACGAGGTGCTCTCGGGCCGTCACCCCGACAGCGACATCTTCCTCGACGACGTCACCGTGTCGCGCAAGCACGCCGTCTTCCGTCGAACCGAGGGCCGCTTCATCGTGCGCGACGTGGGCTCGCTCAACGGCACCTACGTCAACCGCGAGCTGGTCGACGAGGCCGTGCTCACCACCGGCGACGAGGTGCAGATCGGCAAGTTCCGTCTCGTCTTCTACGCCAGCCAGGCCTGACCCGTCCCGTGACCGCGCCGGCAGGGCGTCCCCTCACCGTGGGTGCGGTGGTCAAGGCCCTGGCCGAGGAGTTCCCGGACGTCACCATCTCCAAGGTGCGCTTCCTCGAGGCCGAGGGCCTGGTGACCCCCGAGCGCACGTCGTCGGGCTACCGCCAGTTCACGCCCGAGGACGTCGAGCGGCTGCGCTACGTGCTGAGGGCCCAGCGCGACCGGTTCTGGCCGCTGAAGGTCATCAAGGACAACCTCGAGGCCATCGACCGCGGCCTCACGCCAGGGGATGCCGTCGACGGCCGTGCGCAGGCGCCGGCCCCCACCCCTGACCCCGACGTGCCGGATGCCGCCGGGCTCGCCTCCCGCCCCGCCCTGCGGCTCACCGCCGCAGAGCTGGGCCGGGCCACCGGGCTGGCGCCGGCCGAGGTCGCCGACCTCGTGTCGCACGGCCTGCTGCGGCCCGACGCCGCAGGCCTCCATGACGACGCCGACCTGCAGGTGGCCCACGCGGCCGCGGGTCTGGGGGCCTACGGGGTCGAGCCGAGGCACCTGCGGGGCTTCCGGGCCGCTGCCGACCGTGAGGTGGGGCTGGTGGAGCAGGTGGTCGGCGCGAGGCGGGGTGCCGACGCCTCGCGGCACGCCGCCGAGGTGGCCCACCTGTGCCTGTCCCTGCACGCCGCGCTGGTCCGGGGCGGACTGTCCGGCCGTAAGGGCTGACCGACCTTCAGGTGCGCGGGGTACGGTGACGCAATGAAGGTCCTGGACGTCCTCGGGGTGCGGGTCGAGATGCCGACCAACCAGCCGATCGTGCTGCTTCGCGAGCGGGACGGCGACCGCTACCTGCCGATCTGGATCGGGGCGGCCGAGGCCACTGCCATCGCCTACGCGCAGCAGGGCGTGGTGCCCCCGCGGCCGCTGACCCACGACCTGCTGCGCAACGTCATCGACGAGCTCGGCCACGAGCTGACCCGGGTGCGCATCGTGGCCCTGAAGGACGGCGTCTTCCACGCGATGCTCGACCTCGACGGGGGAGCGGCCGCGGGGGGCACCGACATCGAGTCGCGCTCGTCCGACGCGATCGCGCTGGCCCTGAGGGCCGGCGCCGAGATCGTCGCCGAGGAGGAGCTCCTCGACGAGGCGGGGGTCGAGATGGCCGAGACCGAGGACGACGAGGTGGAGAAGTTCAAGGAGTTCCTCGACCACGTCTCGGCCGACGACTTCGACACCGAGGCCGACACCGACAGCTGATCGCGTCGGCGTGTCGCAGCCCGCCTCCTCACGACACGCCGGGCAGCGTGCCGTGACCCGGTCGTTGACCGCAGTCACACCGGCCCCTACCGTCACTCCTGTCACACCAGTGGCGGAGTAAGTGACGTCCGTGTCATTCGTGGGCGTACAGTCGAACCCCAGGTCGAGCTCAGGAGGTACACGTGGTCTCCACCGGAGAGGCGCGGAGGTCGGGGAGTTCTCCCGTGCCCGCGCAGGGCGTGTTGTTCCAGGGCGACCTGCCCGAGCTCGACGAGGAGGCCGGCTACCGGGGCCCCACCGCCTGCAAGGCGGCCGGCATCACCTACCGCCAGCTCGACTACTGGGCCCGCACCGGCCTGGTCGAGCCATCGGTGCGCCCGGCCGGCGGCTCCGGCACCCAGCGCCTCTACGGTTTCCGCGACATCCTCGTGCTCAAGGTGGTCAAGCGACTGCTCGACACCGGCGTCTCCCTGCAGCAGATCCGCGGCGCCATCTCGGTGCTGCGTGCCCGGGGCGTCGACGACCTGGCCCAGATCACCCTGATGAGCGACGGCACCTCCGTCTACGAGTGCACCTCCTCGGAGGAGGTCATCGACCTGCTCCAGGGCGGTCAGGGCGTCTTCGGCATCGCCCTCGGAAAGGTGTGGCGCGAGGTCGAGGGCGAGCTCGCACACCTGCCCAGCGAGCGGGCCGAGCACGAGACCGACACCGCGCCGCAGCCCGGCGACGAGCTCGGAGCCCGAAGGGCTGCCCGGCTCGCCTGATAGATTGGCGCCCGCCGCTCACACCGTGTGGGAGAGACCTCGACGCAGCACTCGTCGGGGCGCCGAAGGGGCAAACCTCCCCGGAACCTCTCAGGCGCAAAGGACCACGCGGGACAGGCACCTCTGGAGCACCCGGCCCCCGCGCCGGGGCGTGACAGAGGGGGAGACGTCGACGCCGTCTGCCCTCCAGGAGCCACCGTGAGCACCTCGTCCACCGACCTGCCCGCCTTCGCCGCCCGCCACATCGGCCCGCGCGAGGACGACGTGGCCGCGATGCTGGAGGTCGTCGGCCGCAGCTCGCTGGCCGACCTCGTCGACACCGCCGTCCCGGGCGGCATCCGTGGCGCCGAGGCCCTCGACATCGAGCCGGCCGCGTCGGAGGCGGCCGTGCTCGAGGAGCTGCGCGAGGTGGCGGCCCGCAACCGCCGGGTCACCTCGATGATCGGGCTCGGCTACTACGGCACCCTCACCCCGGCCGTGGTGCAGCGCAACGTGCTCGAGAACCCTGCGTGGTACACCGCCTACACGCCCTACCAGCCGGAGATCTCGCAGGGCCGGCTCGAGGCACTGCTCAACTTCCAGACCGTGGTCAGCGACCTCACCGGGCTGCCGATCGCCGGTGCCTCGCTGCTCGACGAGTCGACGGCCGCCGCCGAGGCGATGACCCTGATGCGTCGCTCCAGCAAGGCACCCGACGACGCCGTGCTGCTCGTCGACGGGGAGGTGTTCCCCCAGACGCTCGGGGTGGTGCGCACCCGCGCCATGCCGTTGCGCCTTCCTGTCGTCGTGACCGACCTCCGCGGCGTCACGACGGCCGAGGAGCTTCGCGCGGCAGCCGGCGGCGCCGAGGTGTTCGGCGTGCTCGTGCAGTACCCCGCGATGGACGGCGCCCTGCACGACCTCACGGCACTTGCCGCCGCCGCGCACGACGCGGGTGCGCTCGTCACGGCATCCGCCGACCTGCTCGCGCTCACCCTGGCGACCCCGCCGGGGGAGTGGGGTGCCGACGTCGCCGTCGGCACCACCCAGCGCCTCGGCGTGCCCATGGGCTTCGGCGGCCCGCACGCCGGCTACCTGAGCGTGCGCCAGGGGCTCGAGCGAACCATGCCGGGACGGCTGGTCGGCGTCTCGGTCGATGCCGTGGGGGCGCCGGCCTACCGGTTGGCCCTGCAGACCCGGGAGCAGCACATCCGGCGCGAGAAGGCGACCTCCAACATCTGCACCGCCCAGGTGCTCCTCGCCGTGATGGCCAGCATGTATGCCGTCTACCACGGTCCGGCCGGGCTGCGCGCCATCGCCCTGCAGGTGCACGCGCATGCCGAGGCGCTGCGCGACGCCCTGCGTGAAGGTGGCGTCGACGTGGCTGACGGGCCGGTCTTCGACACCCTGCGCCTGCGGGTGCCCGGCCGCGCCCACGAGGTGGTCGACACCGCCTTGGCGGCGGGAGCCAACCTGTGGCTGGTCGACGACGACACCGTGCAGCTCAGCGTCGACGAGACCACCAGCCTGGTCGACCTCGGCCGGGTCGCGAAGGCCTTCGGGGTGGTGGCGCCGGAGCAGGTGCGCGTGGCGCGGCCGCAGTGGGATGCCGCCCTGGTGCGCACCTCCGACTACCTCACCCACCCGGTGTTCTCGACCCACCACTCCGAGACGGCCATGCTGCGCTACCTGCGCCGCCTGGCCGATCGCGACTTCGCCCTCGACCGCGGCATGATCCCGCTGGGCTCGTGCACGATGAAGCTCAACGCGACCACCGAGATGGTCGCCGTCACCTGGCCCGAGTTCGCGAACGTGCACCCCTTCGCACCGCACGAGCAGACCCGCGGCTACCGGGGGCTGGTCGACGAGCTGAGCGGCTGGCTGTGCGAGATCACGGGCTACGACGCCGTGTCGCTGCAGCCGAATGCCGGGTCGCAGGGCGAGCTCTCCGGCCTGCTCGCCATCGCCGCGTACCACCGCTCGCGCGGCGACGACCAGCGCACCGTGTGCCTCATCCCGAGCAGCGCCCACGGCACCAACGCCGCCAGCGCGGTGATGGCCGGGCTCAAGGTGGTCGTCGTCAAGACCGACGCGGTCACCGGCAACGTCGACATGGACGACCTCAAGGCCAAGGTGGAGCAGCACCGCGACACCCTCGCGGCGATCATGGTCACCTACCCGTCGACCCACGGGGTCTTCGAGGACACCATCACCGACCTGTGTGCGATGG
>JBJMHU010000224.1:0-18196 GCA_045807225.1 Ornithinibacter sp.
GGACGATCTCGACCGCGCCCCTCGAGAGCCGGACCGCGTCGACGAGCGACGCATGCACGTGGGCGTCGGAGACCATCAGCGCGTCGCGGCCGCCCAGCCCGTCCACGGCGGCGAGGTTGGCGTGGTAGCCGGTCGAGAACACCAGCGCCGCCGGCTGCCCCACGTACGCCGCGAGCTCACGCTCCAGCTGCGCGTGCAGCTCCAGCGACCCGGTGACCAGCCGGGAGGCACCCGCGCCCGCGCCCCAGCGGCGGGCGGCCGTCGCGGCTGCCTCGACCACGGCCGGGTCGTGGGTCAGGCCGAGGTAGTCGTTGCCGGCCAGGTCGGTGGTGGCACCCTCGGCGGGCCGCGGCCGCAGGCTACGCTGCAGCCCGGCGGCCTCGCGGGCGGCCGACTCCGCGGCCAGCCACTCCTGCCACCGCGTCACGCCACCGCCGCCGCTCGCTCGATCGCGGTGCAGATGCGCGCGAGGTCGTCGTCGGAGGTGACGTAGGGCGGCATCGTGTAGACGAGGTCGCGGAACGGCCGCACCCACACCCCGCGCTCGATGGCGGCCGCCGTCACCTCGGCCACCCGCACCGGCTCGCGCAGCTGCACGACGCCGACGGCTCCGAGCGTCCGCACCTCGAGCACCGACTGCAGGGATGCCGCCCGCTCCAGGCCGGCGGCCAGCCCGCGTTCGATGCGGGCCACCTCGGCCCCGGTGTCGCGCGAGGCGAGCAGGTCGAGGTTCGCCGACGCGATGGCACAGGCCAGCGGGTTGCCCATGAAGGTCGGCCCGTGCATCAGCCCACCGGCCTCGCCGGCGCTGACCCCCTCGGCCACTGCCCGGGTGCAGAGCACCGCCGCGAGCGTCAGGTAGCCACCGGTGAGGGCCTTGCCGACGCACAGGATGTCGGGGGTCGTCGGGACCCGGTCACCGGCCCAGAGCGGCCCGGTGCGGTGGAACCCGGTGGCGATCTCGTCGTGGATCACCAGCGCCCCGTGCTCGTGGGCCAGCGCGTGCAGCACGGCCAGGACGTGTGGGCTGTAGACGTGCATCCCGCCGGCACCCTGCAGCACGGGCTCCACGATGACGGCTGCCACCGAGCCGGCGTGAGCGGCATACAGCGCCCGCGTCGCACGCTCCCAGGCGAGCAGCTCGGGGTCGTCGGCCGCGCGGTCGAGCCCACCGGGCGGGCGCGGCGCGAAGACGTGCTCGGGCAGCACCCCGCGGAAGAGCGAGTGCATCCCGCCCACCGGGTCGGTCACCGACATCGGCGAGAAGGTGTCGCCGTGGTAGCCACCCCGGATCGTGAAGAAGCGGGTGCGTGGGCGCCCCGCGGCGAGGTGCCACTGCAGGGCCATCTTCATCGCCACCTCGACCGACACCGAGCCCGAGTCGGCGAGGAAGACGTGCTCGAGCCCCGGGGGCGCGAGGTCGACCAGGCGGCGGGCCAGCCCGATGGCCGGCTCGTGGGTGAGCCCCCCGAACATCACGTGCGACATCGAGTCGAGCTGGCCGCGGGCCGCGGCGTCGAGCTCGGGCACGGCGTACCCGTGGATCGCGCACCACCACGACGCCATCGCGTCGACCACCTCGCGCGGCGTCCCGTCGCGGTCACGCAACCGCAGCCGGATGCCGGATGCGAACTCCACGAGGTACGGCTCCTGCGGCACCAGCGCGGAGGAGTACGGGTGCCACACGTGGTCGCGGTCGAACGCGAGCAGGGAGCCGGGATCGGTGTCCATCGAGGCCCATTGTGTCGGTCCCCACACGACGAGTGCGGACGTGGTCGCCCAGGGCAACCACGCCCGCACTGGTGGCGGTCGGACGCAGGGGTCAGGCCGCGGCGCGCGAGTTCTCGGCGAGACCGGCGAGGCGGTGCACCAGGGAGCGCAGCTCGGCGTCGAGTGCCTCGTCGGAGAGCCGGCCGTCGACGAACGCCTGGAAGGAGGAGCCGACCCCCACGGTGTCGTCGATGACGTCGGCGCCGGCGACCTTGAGCACCCTCACGCCGTCCTCGCGGGCCCACTGGGCACCGCGCGGAGCGCCACTCGCGGCGATCACCGCGGCGGGCTTGCCGGAGATGGCGGCGGCGCCACGCGGGCGCGAGACCCAGTCGACGGCGTTCTTGACGGCGCTGGACAGCGAGCCGTTGTACTCGGGCGTGACGAGCAGCACGGCATCGGTGTCGGCGACGGCCTCGCGCAGGTCGCGGGCGATCTCGGGCAGCTCCTCCGGGGTGTCGAGGTCCTCGGAGTAGTGGGGCAGTTCCGCGAGGCGCGCGAACACGGTGCCCTCCACCCCGGAGGGGAGGTGCCCGATGGCGGCATCGGCGAGCTGGGCGTTGGTCGAGCCGGCACGCAGGCTGCCGACGAGGACGAGGACGTTCAAGGGGTGCTCCTTCGATGGAGTGGTGAGGCGGATCGAGTACCGGGCGATCGACGCTGATCAGTTGCTTGAACGATCAACTACCTCCGGACATTCCCGAGGGTGCGAGACCCAGGGGACTTGCGCGATCTGCTATTCAGCGTCACTATGTACTGGTAGTCAATGTTGCTGAATAGCAGTGACGCTGAGTAGCGACCGAAGGAGGTGCCGCCATGGGTAGGCAGGAGACCGAGATGCTCAAGGGCACGCTCGAGGGCATCGTCCTCGCGCTGCTCGCGGGTCGGTCCGCGTACGGCTACGAGATCACCGCCGAGCTGCGGGGGCGCGGCTTCACGGACATCGCCGAGGGCACCGTCTACGCCCTGCTGATCCGGGTGGAGCAGCGTGGTCTGGTCGACGTGGAGAAGGTCCCGTCCGAGAAGGGCCCGCCGCGCAAGGTCTACTCGCTCAACGACAAGGGTCGGGCCCAGCTCGACGACTTCTGGGGGACGTGGAGCTTCCTCCGGGACCGTATCGAACAGCTCCGCGAAGGAGGCAGCTGAGATGGCCGCGAAGTGGATCGAGGCCCTCACCGGGTCGCTCGAGCAGAAGAAGCAGTACAAGCGTGACAAGGCGCGGATGGAGTCGCTGCCCGAGCCCTACCGCAGTGCCGCCAAGGCGTTCGCCCGCTACTTCATGTACTACGGCGGTCTCACCGACGGCGACACCATGGTCACCATGCTCGGTGACTTCACCGACCTGTGGGAGCGGGCCGCCCTCGACGGCACGCCGGTGCGCGAGATCGTGGGCGACGACCCGGTGGAGTTCGCCGAGAACTTCGCCGAGGCCTACGCCGGCACGCGCTGGATCGACAAGGAGCGGGCGCGCCTCACCGCTGCCATCGAGGCCACGGACGCCGGCGGGAGCCGGAGATGAGCACGGCGACGGCGCCGGCCATCCGGGTCGAGGGGCTTGAGAAGTCGTTCAAGGACCTGCACGTGCTGCGCGGCGTCGACTTCGACGTCGAGCGCGGAAGCATCTTCGCCCTGCTGGGCTCCAACGGCGCCGGCAAGACCACCGTCATCCGCATCCTGGCCACGCTGCTGCGGGCCGATGCCGGCCGGGCGGGCGTCAACGGATTCGACGTGGTGTCGTCGGCGCCCGAGGTGCGCGAGTCGATCAGCCTCACCGGTCAGTTCGCGGCGGTCGACGACGTGCTCACCGGGCGCGAGAACCTGGTGCTCGTGGCCCGGCTACGACACCTGCCGGATGCCGGTCGCATCGCCGAGCGCCTGCTGGCGCGGTTCCAGCTCACCGACGCGGCCGAGCGCCGGGTGGGAACCTATTCCGGCGGCATGCGTCGCCGGCTCGACATCGCCATGAGCCTGATCGGTGACCCGCCGGTGGTCTTCCTCGACGAGCCCACCACCGGGCTCGACCCGGAGGCGCGCCTGGAGGTGTGGCAGGCGGTGCGCGACCTGGCCGCCGGCGGCACGACCGTGCTGCTCACCACGCAGTACCTCGACGAGGCCGAGCAGCTCGCCGACCGGATCGCCATCCTGCACGAGGGCCGCATCCTCGAGAACGGCACCCTCGCCGAGCTCAAGGCGCTGCTGCCGCCCGCCACCGTCGAGTACGTCGAGAAGCAGCCGACCCTCGAGGACGTCTTCCTGGCCCTCGTGGGCCACCCGACCACCCAGACCACCCAGACCACCCCGACCGAGGAGAACCGATGAGCAGCACGCACGTCGTCGGCGACACCGCCCTGCTCACCGGGCGCTCGCTGCGGCACGTCACCCGCAGCCTCGACACCATCATCACCACGACGATCATGCCGATCGCCTTCCTGCTGCTGTTCGTGTTCGTCTTCGGCGGCGCGATCGAGACGGGGACCGGCGCCTACGTCGACTACCTGCTGCCCGGCATCCTGGTCATCACCGTGGCGTCGGGCGTCTCCTACACCGCCTACCGGCTCTTCCTCGACCACAGCAGCGGCATCTTCGAGCGGTTCCACTCGATGCCGATCGCCCGGTCGTCGGTGCTGTGGGCGCACGTGCTCACCTCGCTGGCCGCGATCGCCCTGTCGGTGCTGGTGGTCGTCATCACCGCCGTGGCGATGGGGTTCCGCTCCGACGCAGGCGTTCTGGCGTGGCTCGCCGTGGCGGGCATCCTCGCCCTGTTCACGCTGGCGCTCACCTGGCTGGCCGTCATCCCCGGCCTGACGGCGAAGTCGGTCGACGGCGCGAGCGCGTTCTCCTAC
This sequence comes from Ornithinibacter sp., assembly GCA_045807225.1. GTDB lineage: Bacteria > Actinomycetota > Actinomycetes > Actinomycetales > Dermatophilaceae > Fodinibacter. Next base: position 4,614 of record JBJMHU010000224.1, read on the forward strand.
CCGTTGATCCTGCTGCCGTTCGTCAGCTCGGCGTTCGTGCCCACCGCCACGATGCCCGGCCCGGTGCGGGTCTTCGCCGAGAACCAGCCGGTCACCGCGATCGTCGACGCCATCCGCAACCTGCTGGCCGGACAGCCGGTGGGCAGCGACATCTGGGTCGCCCTGGGCTGGTGCCTCGCGCTGCTGGCGGCGGCCTACGGGCTCGCGATGCTCGCCTACCGCCGCACGATGGCCTGACCCAGCCGGTCGGCCAGCGCCGCCACCTCGTCGTTGAGCGCGTCGGGGGAGACGACCCGGAAGCCCCACGGCAGCCAGGCCAGCCGCGCCGCCGCCGAGTGCAGGTCCCACGTCGCGAAGCGCAGCTCGCAGCGGTCGCCCGCGGCCGAGAGCGACCCCAGGCCGGACGGCACGGCATCGGCGACGACGTCGAGCGGGGCGTCGATGTCGACCACGACGTCGACGCCCTGCGGGCCGCGGGTCAGCGCCTCGCGCACGTGCTCGGCAGCATCCGGCGCCTCCCGAGGGCGGAAGGTGAACGTGGACTCCCGCACCTCGCTCATCCGGTCGAGGCGGAAGCTGCGCCAGTCCTCCCGGTCGAGGTCCCAGGCGAGCAGGTACCAGCGGGAGGTCGTGGCCACCAGCCGGTAGGGCTCGGCCCGGCGGGTCGACTGCGCACCGGATGCCGCGGCGTACCCGAACCGCACCTCGTGGCACTCCCGCGCGGCGCGAGCGAGCAACGCGACCACCGCACCCTCGACGAGCTGGTCGCGCCGGCCGAGGGTGACGGTGGACTGCGAGACCGCCTCGACGCTCGCGCGCAGCCGGGCGGGCAGCACCTGGTCGAGCTTGCCCAGCGTGCGCATCGCCGGCTCGCCGAGCCCGGCCACGGTGCCGCCGGCCGCCAGGCGCAGCGAGACGGCCACCGCCACGGCCTCCTCGTCGTCGAGCAGCAGCGGCGGGAGCGCCACGCCCGAGCCGAGCTGGTAGCCACCGCCCACTCCCTGGCCGGCCCGCACCGGGTAACCGAGGGCCCGCAGCCGGTCGACGTCGCGGCGCACGGTGCGGGTGGTGACCCCGAGCCGGTCGGCCAGCTCCGGGCCGGTCCACGTGGGGCGCGACTGGAGCAGGCCGAGCAGGCGCAGCACGCGCGAGGTCTGGGTCATGTCCGGCATCCTCCGAGCGATAGCGGACCAGAACTGTCCTCATTGTGTCGGACCGTGGGCGGTGTAGGAAGGACCCCACGAGAAGGAGCCCCAGATGTCCGGCAACGCGGCGATGACCACCGACGAGCGCGAGCTGCTCGCCAACTACGTGCAGCAGCAGCACGACGGCTTCCGGGGGGCGATCCTCGACCTCACGGACGAGCAGGCCGGCCGGCGCATCGCGTCGAGCGCGCTGAGCGTCGGCGGGCTGGTGAAGCACGCCGCGCAGGTGCAGGTGGGCTGGCGGCTGATGATCGAGGCCGCGCCCGAGCCGCCGACCTGGCCGGGCACCTTCGAGGAGCAGCAGGAGCGCTACGAGCGCGACAACACCTGGCTCGAGGGCGACACGGTGGATGCCGTGCTGGGCGCCTTCGACGCCGAGGCGGATCGGGTGCTCGCAGCCATCCGCGCGGCCGACCTCGACACCCCGGTGCCGGTGCCGCAGGACGTGCCCTGGTTCCCCAAGGACGTGAGCCACTGGTCGGTGCGCTGGGTGGTGCTGCACCTCATCGAGGAGCTGGCTCGCCACGCCGGGCACGCCGACCTGCTGCGCGAGGCGATCGACGGCGCCACCATGTACGAGCTGATGGCCCGGCGCGAGGGGTGGGACACCAGCGCCTGGACGTGACAGGGTGGTCCGGTGACCGGACGAGCCCTCGTGGCCACGCTCGTCGCGCTCGCCCTGGCGGCCGTGACCACGGTGGGACTTGTCGGGATGCTCCGCGCTCAGCCCGGCACCGTCTCGCAGGACCAGTGCGCGCTGCCCCTCTCCGAGCGCGTCGGGGGGTGGATCTGCCCCGGCGAGCGCCCGGCGCCCTGAGGTCGCCGTCAGCCCCAGGTGGGCTGCTCGACCGTGCCGTGCTGCACGCAGGTCGCCGTCCACGCGCCGGGGGTCACCTGCACCTTCATCCGGCGCCGGCAGTGCACGCAGAAGCGTGGCGGTTCAAGCTCGGCGCGACGGGCGCAGCGGGTGTGGTCGCCCTCGGCCCGCGCCTCGCCGCACTGCCCGCACCACTGCCCCGTGTCACCGGCGCGAGCGACCGGGCCCACGGCATCCTTCCCGATCACGAACACCACCAGGTCAGAACGTCTCGTTGAGCGCCTTGATCGGCATCTCGAGCTCGTCGAGCAGCGCGAGGTCCTCGCGCGGGTCGCGCCCGAGCGTCGTGAGGTAGTTGCCCACGATGACGGCGTTGATCCCGCCGAGCAGGCCGTCGCGGGTGCCGAGGTCGCCGAGGGTGAGCTCGCGGCCGCCGGCGTAGCGCAGGATGGTGCGCGGCAGGGCCAGCCGGAACGCCGCGATGGTGCGCAGCGCGTCGCCGGTCGCCATCGGCTCGAGGTTGCCGAAGGGTGTGCCGGGGCGGGGGTTGAGGAAGTTGAGCGGCACCTCGTGCGGCTCCAGCTCACCCAGCTGGGCGGCGAGCTCCGCCCGCTGCTCGATGGTCTCGCCCATGCCGACGAGGCCGCCACAGCACAGCTCCATGCCCGACTCCTTGACCATCAGGCAGGTGTCCCAGCGCTCCTCGAAGGAGTGCGTGGTGACGACGTTCGGGAAGTAGGAGCGTCCGGCCTCGAGGTTGTGGTTGTAGCGGTGCACGCCCATGTCGACGAGGTCGTCGACCTGCTCGCGGCTCAGCATGCCGAGCGACGCGGCGACGTTGATGTCGACGGCCGCCCGGATGGCGGCCACGCCGTCGCGCATCTGCTCCATGAGCCGGTCGTCGGGCCCGCGCACGGCGGCGACGATGCAGAACTCGCTGGCCCCGGTGGCGGCGGTCTGCTTCGCGGCGCGCACCAGCTCGGGCACGTTGAGCCACACCGAGCGAACCGGGCTGGTGAACTGCCCCGACTGCGAGCAGAAGTGGCAGTCCTCGGGGCAGCCGCCGGTCTTCAGCGAGACGATGCCCTCGACCTCCACGCTCGGGCCCTGGTACTTCATCCGCACCTCGTGCGCCAGCGCCAGCAGGTCCTGCAGCCGGTCGTCACCGGTGCGCATGACCTCGACGATCTGCGGGTGCGTCAGCGGCACCCCGCGCTCGAGCACCTGCTCACGCACCACGTCGAGGATGTCGGTCCCGGTCACCTGTGCCGTCATGCCCTGATTGTGTCGCATGCGGTCCGCCGACCCGTCGCCGGCTCGGCAGGCGGTCGCCCGTGGCCCCGGCGACCGGGGGGCGCCGCTACTGGAGGAAGCCGCCGAGCATGCTGCCGGCACTCGACTGCCCAGGAGCGCCCTGGGGCACCGACTCGCTGGGCTGCACGAGCACGTAGCCCTGCCCGCCGAAGGCCATCTGCAGCAGCTCACCGGTGCCACCGCGCACCATCGACGACAGGCCGCCGGTGTCGACCCGGATGTCCATCGACACCCCCGCCGTCCACAGCACCACGGCCTGGGCGTCGGCGAAGGTGGGCGCCGACGCGACGTCGAGGGCGATGGGGTCGCCCTTGGTCGTGACCGCGACGTAGCCGGTGCCGCGCAGCGCCACGTTGTAGAGCCCACCGGTCATCGTGGCCCCGCGGGCCTGGATGCGGTGGATGTCCCACTCGATGGAGTGGGAGAAGGCGAGAACGTTGGCGCCGTTGACCGAGACGGCGTCGTTCTCGAGGTACATCACCTGGATCTCGCTGGCGAAGTCCGCGACGAAGAGCTCGCCGCTTCCCGAGCACTGCATCATCTTGACGCCCTCGCCGGTGGTGGCCGCCTTGAGCATCTTGCCGAAGCCGCCCGAGCCCTTGTTCGCGAAGCGCACGTCGCCCTGGTAGGCCACCATCGAGCCGGTGCGGGCCCACACCTCCCCGTAGCGCATGTCGATGCGCAGCATCTTCTTGTTCTGCAGCGCGAAGGGGTCCTGCGTCTCCTTCTCCCGGAACTCCTGGAACAGCGACCCGTGGATGGTCATCGGTCGTCCCTACTTCCTCGTCGGCCGGCGCGCTGGGCGGTGTCTGCTCTGGCACACACGCTAGGCGCAACGCGCACAACCGTTCTAGGGTTTCGTGGGGAGAGAGCACGCACACCCAGGAGTCGACATGAGCTTCTTCGAACGGGCCAAGGCGGCGGCCAACGACCTCGCCGCGAAGGCGGACGCCGAGATGAAGAAGGCCGGCATCAGCACGCCGGGCGGCACCGGCGTCATGGGCGGTGCGGGCAGCGGCGCCGACCGGGCGCTGCGTGACCTCGGGGTGCTCAGCTACCTCGAGGCGACCGGCCGGCCGGCCCCCGGCGAGGACAGGGCACGGGTGCTGGCGACGCTGCGCGAGCTCGAGTCGACCGGCCGGCTCGGCCAGCTCAGCGTGAGCCCCGGCTACGGCGCCCCGGGCACGCCTCCGCCGCCGCCGGGAGCCGCCGCCGCAGCAGCGGCTCAGCCACCGCCACCACCTCCACCGCCTCCCGGAGCGACACCCCCGCCTCCACCCTCGTACGCCGGTGGCGCACCGGCCGCTCCGCCGCCGCCCCCCTCCCCGGCGTCCCCGGAGACCGCGCCGCCGGGCTCGACCCCGCCGCCGCCGCCCCCGAGCTGGGCGTGATCACCCGCGGTTCGAGGTGATGTGCCGCCCCCACGAGCGAGCCGATCACCTCGAACCGGTGAGGGGCATCGGCATTCGAGGTGATGTTCGGTTCCCCGGCGTGAGGGGATCACCTCGGATCAGGCGAGCAGGGCCCGCAGGACGTCCGCCTCGGCGGTGACCCGTGCCGCGTCATCCGGCCGCCCGACGGCCAGGAGGTGCTGCGCCGCCAGGTCGTGCTCGGCGACCTCGGCGCCGACGACCAGCCGGACGTCGGCCTCGGTGAGCTCGCGGCGCGGTGCGTCGGCGGCGCCGGCCCCGAGCCGAGCCTGCTCGACCGCCCCGGCGGCCGGCATCGAGTCGACGGGTACGGCCTCGGCGTTCGCGACCCGCGACAGGGCCGAGCGCAGCGCCGCCACGGACACCCGGTCGCGGGCCTTGATGGCGGCGGTGAGGGCGACGCCCATCCGTTCGCGCAGCCCCACGCCGGAGGTGCCGGCGCCGGTCACGCCCAGGCCAGCCCGAGCAGCACCAGCGGCAGCATCGCGGCCACCGCGGCGAACGAGTAGGCGGCGACCGGCAGCACCGGGTTCGGCGGCCCGTCGGCGAGCAGGCGCAGGCGCACCGGCGCCGTGGTGCCCACACCCAGGGCAGCCTCGGGGGTGCGGCTGCCGGCCAGGGTGATCAGGGCGCGTGCCGTCGCGACCTCGCCGCTGCGACGCACGGCGGCCCGGTCGGCCAGGGCCTCGACGAGCAGGCGCACCTCACCGAGGGCCTGCGCCGACCGCAAGGGCCCCGGCACGGCGCGGGTGACGACCGCGAAGAACTCCAGCAGGAGGTCGTGCCGGCCGCGCAGGTGGGCCTCCTCGTGGGCCACCACGGCGTCGAGCTGGTCGGCGGGCAGGGCGTCGAGCACGCCCTGCGACAGCACCACCCGGGAGCCCCGGCCCGGGATGCAGTAGGCGGTCGGGGTCGGGTGCTGCAGGATCCGCATCCTCTCGTCGTGCTGCGCGACGATGTCGACGAGCTGCCGGTGGTCCGAGCGCACCCGCCGCAGCCGCCGGCCGACGTCGTGCCCGGCATACAGCAGCCGGCCCAGCACCAGGGCGCTGACCAGCACGGCGGTCACGACCAGCCCGGGGTGCCGCACGGGGGAGTCGCCGTCGAGCAGCAGCGGCACGGCGGCGGGGGCAGCGGCGAGCGCGGCCAGGATGCCGCCGAGCGACACCGCCTGCCACGCCACCAGGGCCGACCGGGGTGCACGCCGGAAGCCCTTCTGGCGGGCCATCAGGCCCGGGGCCACCCACGCGAGGAGCACCGCGAGCCCGGCGAGGACGAACGGGATCACGGGCTCAATGGTGACAGGCGTGCGGGCCGCGGTGGCCCGCGGGGCTCAGCGGCGGCGGATCATGCCCCGCTTGCTGCCCGCGGCCTGGTCGTCCCCGGCGCGAGCCTCGATCTCCGCGAGCGCCGCCTTGATGTCGGCCAGCTCGTCGGTGGTGGCGCCGTCCAGGAAGTGCAGCAGGGCCGTGCGCCGGTCGGTGACGTCCATGTCGTCGAGCGTGCGCAGCATCGTCTGGGCGGTGAGCGCCTCACGGGTGTCGGCGGGGAAGTAGCGCCAGGCCCGTCCGTCGCGCTCGCGGGTGACCAGGCCCTTCTTGGCCAGGCGGTCGAGCACGGTCATCACGGTGGTGTAGGCGATCTCGCGCTCGCCCTCGAAGCGGTCGTGCACCTCGCGCACGGTGGCGCCCACGAACGACGCACCACCGACGCTGGAGGCCTCCCACAGGTGCTCCATGACCACGCGCTCGAGGTCGCCGAGACGGGGCGCGGAGGTCGAGTGGGGCATGGCTTACTCCTTCGGTGGTGGCGCGGCCGGGCGGCGCGCGCCGAGGTCGAGGACCGTGTCGAACCGGTCGAGGGCCTCGGGTCGGTGGCTGACCATGACGACGCTGCGGCCGTCCGTGGCCGAGAGTACGTCGTCGAGCACCGCTGTGGCGGTGGCGTGGTCGAGGTGTGCGGTCGGTTCGTCGAGGAGCACCACGGGGCGGTCTGCCAGCACGGCGCGGGCGACGCCGAGCCGGGCCCGCTCACCGCCGGACAGGCCGCGACCGCCGCTGCCCAGCGCGGTGTCGAGCCCGTCGGGAAGGCCGGCCAGCCAGCGATCGAGCCCCGCGCGCTGCAGCGCCCGCTCGAGCGCCGCGTCGTCGGCGTCCGGGCCGGCCAGGCGCAGGTTGGTCGCCAGCGAGGCGGCGAACACGTGCGGCTCGTCGTCGACGACGGCCACGTGGCGCCGCACGTCGTCGATCGTCAGGTGGTGCACGTCGACGTTGTCGACCGCGTGCCGTCCCCGGCTCGGGTCGAGGTGGCGGGCGAGCACCGCGAGCATCGTGCTCTTGCCCGTGCCGTTGGGCCCGACGACGGCGACCCGCTGACCGGGCCTGAGGTGCAGGTCGGTGGGGGCCAGCTGCTCGCCGTGGCCGGTCCACGAGGCCGCGACCCCGTCGAGGTCCACCCGCCGGCCCGAGGAGTGGATGTGCTCGGCCACGGCCGCCGGGCTGTCGGTCACGGCCGGCTCCTGGTCGAGCAGGGCCTCGAGGCGCACCGAACTGCCCTGGGCGCGGGCGAGGTAGCGCATGGTGTCGACCAGCGGCGCCAGGGCGTCGCCCACCGCGACGGGCACGACGACCAGCAGGGCCGCCACCGGGCGGCCGGTGACGGCGGGGTCGACGAGCAGGGCCGCGAGCAGGGTGGCCACGGCGGTGGCCACGAGCAGCGCTGCCGCCACGAGGGCCCGGCCGCGGCTCTGGCGCCGCACCGCGCGCCGCAGGATGTCGTGCGCGTCGTCGAGCCACCCGGCGGCCGTGTGCGTGGCGCCGATGGCCTGCAGCTCGGCGGCCTGGCGGGCCACCAGGTCGCTGATCCGCAGCACCTCCGCGCGTGACTCCAGCAGCTCGTCGCGGGAGTGCGACTCGAGCACCCAGGCCAGCCAGCACGTGCCCGCCACCGCGACCATCAGGCCGGCGAGCACGAGGCCGATCGCCGGGGAGAACCACGCGGTGAGCACCACGGCGACCAGCGCCGCGAGCGTGCTCGAGAGCAGCGGCACGGTGACACGCACCTGCGCCTCCACCACGTCGGTGAGGTCGTCGACCACTCCGGTGAGCACGCGCGAGCGCGAGCGGCGCCCGAGGCGGGCCGGGGTGAGGGGGATGAGCGCGGCATACACGGAGGTGCGCCGCACGGCGAGGTCGTCGAGCGCGGCGTCGTGCGACACCAGCCGCTCGAGGTAGCGGAAGAACGGGCGGGCGATGCCGAAGGTGCGCACGGCGACGATCGCGACCATCAGGGTGAGGATGATCGGCTCCTCGCTCGCGCGCACGATCAGCCAGCCGGAGGTGGCGGTGAGCGCGATGCCGGATGCCGTCGCCGCGCCCCCGAGCAGGGCGCCGATGATCGTCTGGCGGGTGGGCCGCAGCATGCCGGTCTGGGTGGTCATGCGACGACCTCCGCCCCTTCGCGGGTCAGCACGACGTGCTGGTCGGCCATGGTGACGAGCTCGGGCCGGTGGGTCACCACGACGACGGTGCGCCGCTCCGCAAGGTCGGCGAGCACGCCGTGCACGAGGTCGGCGGAGGCCGCGTCGAGGTGTGCGGTCGGCTCGTCGACGAGCAGCACCGGGGCGGTCGACAGGGTGGCCCGGGCCAGGGCGATGCGGGCGCGCTGCCCGGCCGACAGGCCGAAGCCGTCGTCGCCGAGCGGCGTCGCGAGTGCCAGCGGCAGGCTCGCCACGAAGCCCTCGAGGCCGACCAGGCGCAGCGCGTCCCAGACGGCCTGGTCGTCCGCACCGTTGCCGAGCACGAGCGCGTCGCGCAGGGTGCCGGCGGGGAGGAACGGACGCTGGGTGACGAGGTGGGCGCGGCCGGCGCGCACGGTACCGGCGGTGGGCGTGCGCAGGCCGGCCGCGAGCTCGAGGAGGGTGGACTTGCCGACGCCGGACGGGCCGGTGATGGCGGTGAGGCCCGGCCCGGCATCCAGGTGCACGCCGACGAGCACGGGGGCCGAGGCCTGCGGATAGGTGTAGGCGACGTGGCGCAGCAGCAGCCCGACCTCGCCGCCGCCCTCGCCCGCCGGCACCGGCTCGGCGTCGAGCTCGGCGAGGATGCCGTCGATCGCCTCGGCGCCGTCGGCCGCGGCGTGGAACTCGGCGCCGATCCGGCGGATCGGCCAGTAGGCCTCGGGGGCGATCAGGATGGCGAGCAGGCCCGCCTGCAGGGTCATCGACCCGTGGGTGAGCCGCACCCCGACGGTGACCGCGACGATCGCGACGGAGATCGAGGCGAGCAGCTCGAGCGCGGCCGACGACATGAAGGCGATCCGCAGCGTGCTCATGGTCGCGGCGCGGTGGCGCTGGCTGACCTCGCCGATCACCTGCACCTGGCGCTCGGCGCGCTGGTAGCCGACGAGCGTGGGCAGGCCGCGCATGACGTCGAGGAAGTGGCCGGCCAGCGCGGCCAGCGAGGACCACTGCCGCTCGGTCTGTGCCTGGGTGGCGCGCCCGATCAGCGCCGCGAAGAAGGGCAGCAGGGGAAGGGTGAGCAGCACGATGAGGCCACTGACCCAGTCGACCCGGAACAGCGTGGCGAGCGCCAGCACCGGCACGAAGGCGCCGGCGACGAGCGCGGGGAGGAAGCGGGCGGCATACGGCTCGACCGAGGCGGCGCCCTGCGCGGCGAGGGTCACCGCCCGGTCCGGAGCGGGGCGGCGCTCCGCGGGGGCGGCGAGCCACCGCTCGACCAGCCGGCCGCGCAGTGCCACGGTGACCTCGACGCCCACCCAGGCCGCGACCCGCTCGGAGACCCAGGCCAGCACGGCCCGCACCCCGAACAGGGCCGCCAGCCAGAGGGCCGGCGTGCGCAGCGAGGTGCTGTCGACGACCGCCACGATGAGCGCGGCGACGGCGATCGCCAGGCCGATGGTGGCCACCCCCTGGAGCACGCCCACGACCGCCAGGACGGCGACCGGCCGGCGGGCAGCCGGTGCCGTCCTGAGCAGCCGGGGGTCGAAGGGTCTCATCGGGGTGGCCGTCAGCTCGTCACGGTACGGAGACCGGGGCGGGGATGTGCTGCGTCCCGAGCCGCTTGCGGAAGACCCAGTAGGTGTAGCCCGTGTAGACGAGCACGATCGGCGTGAAGACCAGCGCCGCGACGGTCATGATCTTCAGGGTCAGCTCGCTGCTCGAGGCGTTCTCGATGGTGAGCGACGTGCCGCCGGGAAGGGTGGTGGGCATGACGTTCGGGTAGAGGGTCAGGAAGTACGTCGCCACCGCCGAGGCGAAGGTGACGGCGGTGCCGATGAAGGCCCAGCCCTCCTTGGCCTGCGTGTTGGCGTAGATGGCCGCGAGGAGCGAGGCCGCCGCGATGGCGGTGGTGATCCACGACCACGCGGTGCCCTGGGTGAGGCCGAGCCAGAGCAGCAGGATGACGGCCAGCACCGCGGTGCCGAGGCCCACGCTGGTGCCCAGGGCGCGGGCGTCGCGCTGGATGTCGCCGCGGGTCTTCAGCGCCAGGAAGAACGCGCCGTGGGTGAGGCTGAGGCCCAGGATGACCAGGCCGCCGAGCAGGCTCATGGGGTTGAGGAGGGTGAAGAAGTTGCCGACGTACTCCATGTCCTTGTTGATCGGCAGGCCCCGCACCACGTTGGTCAGCGCCACGCCGACGAGGAGGGGCGAGAGGATCGAGCCGGCGATGATCGCCCAGTCCCAGCGCTGCCGCCAGGCGTCGTTGTCACGCTTGCCGCGGTACTCGAAGCCCATGTTGCGCACGATGAGCGCGACGAGGAGCACGAGCAGGGCCAGGTAGAAGCCGGAGAACATCGTGGCGTACCACTCGGGGAAGGCCGCGAAGGTGGCGCCACCGGCGGTGAGCAGCCACACCTCGTTGCCGTCCCAGTGGGGGCCGATGGTGGTGAGCATGACCCGACGACGCTTCTCGGTGTCGGCGGCGTCCCTGCCCTTGCCGAGCACCGGCAGCAGCGCGCCCACGCCGAAGTCGAAGCCCTCGAGCACGAGGTAGCCGGCCCAGAGCAGGCCGATGAGGCCGAACCAGATGAGTTGGAAGTCCATGAGTGGGTGTCCTCGATCCGATCTCAGTAGGCGAACTCGAGCGGGGCGTCCTCGCCCTTGCTCGCTGGGTCGACCGGCTCCTGGAACGGGTCGGCGCCGCGGCGGACGTAGGTGAGGAACAGCTTGACCTCGATGACGGCGAGGATCGCGTAGACCAGCGTGTAGGCGATCATCGAGAACCAGACCTCACCGGTGCTGACCGACGGGGAGACGCCGGTCGACGTCGTCATCAGGCCGTAGACGATCCACGGCTGACGGCCGACCTCGGTGAAGATCCAGCCCCAGCTGTTGGCGAAGACCGGTGCCAGCGGCGCCAGGACCGCCACCCAGACCCACCACCTGGATGCCGGGACACGCCCCTTGCGGGTGCCCCACAGGGTGATCGCGGCGAAGAACACGGTGAGGAAGCCCAGGCCCATCATGAACCGGAACGACCAGTAGGTGAGCGGGATGATGGGGGAGTAGCTCTTGGCGGTGACCAGGGCGGCGACCTGCGGCCCGTACCGGGCGGCGACCTGCTCGGCCTTGGCCCGCTCGGTGACCTGCAGGTCGTTGATGCCCTCGACGGTGCCGTCGAAGCTGCCGGTCGCCATGAACGAGAGCAGGCCGGGGATCTCGATGATCCGGGTGGCCTCGCTGCCGTCGAGCGAGCCGATCGACAGGACGGAGAACGGGGCGCTGCTCGTGGCGTCGTACAGGCCCTCGGCTGCTGCCATCTTCATCGGCTGCACCTGCGTCATGATCTTGCCCTGCAGGTCACCGGTGACGATGACGCCGAGCGAGGCCACGAGGGCGAAGATGGCGCCGAACCTGGTCGCCTTGCGGTACATGCTCTCGTCGCTGCTGCCGGCGTGCCGGCGCATCAGCCAGAGGGCGACGCCCATGACGACCCCGCCGCCGACCATGTACGCCGACATGACGACGTGCGGGAAGGTGACGAGCTGCACCTTGTTGGTGAGCACCGCGAGGAAGTCGTCCATCTCGGCGCGGCCCGTGACCGGGTTGAACCTGTAGCCGACCGGGTTCTGCATGAACGAGTTCGCGGCGAGGATGAAGTAGGCCGAGAGCACGGTGCCGATGTGCACCAGCCAGATGGTGCCCGCGTGCAGCTTCTCGGGGATGCGGCCCCAGCCGAAGATCCAGATGCCCAGGAAGGTCGACTCCAGGAAGAACGCCAGGAGGGCCTCGAAGGCGAGCGGGGCGCCGAAGATGTCGCCGACGAAGCGCGAGTAGTCGCTCCAGTTCATGCCGAACTGGAACTCCTGCACGATGCCCGTGACGAGGCCGAGGGCGAAGTTGATCAGGAAGAGCTTCCCGAAGAACTTGGTGAGCCGGTAGTACTCGGGGTTCCTGGTGCGCAGCCACTGGGTGTGGAAGACCGCGACGATCAGGGACATCCCGATCGTGATCGGGACGAACAGGAAGTGGTAGACGGTCGTGATGGCGAACTGCCACCTGGCGACATCAACGGCATCCATGCAGTACTCCTGGGCAGTCGTTCAGCGACGTGACGGTCTATAAACTACAGCCTGTCGTAGATGGCTCCGAGCCCTCGGGGGTGTGAGAGCACCCACTTCCACCGGCCGTACCTGTGGCACCGTTGGGCGGGTGCAGCGAGACGACCTGGTGCGGCTGCGGCGGGCGCGCGACCGGATGGACCGCGACTACGCCGAGCCGCTCGACGTGCCGGCGCTCGCGGCCGAGGCGCTGATGTCGGTCGGCCACTTCCAGCGCAGCTACAAGGAGGCCTACGGAGAGACCCCCTACGCGCACCTGATGACCCGCCGGGTCGAGCGCGCGGCGTGGCTGCTGCGCTCGGGCGACGTGTCCGTCACCGAGGTGTGCATGCAGGTCGGCTGCACCTCGCTCGGCTCGTTCAGCTCCCGGTTCACCGAGCTGATGGGTGAGACGCCGAGCGACTACCGCGCGCGGTCGCACGACGAGCGGGCCGGCATCCCCTCGTGCGTCGCCAAGCAGGCCGACCGGCCCACTGGGACGCGCGCCGGTCGGTCAGGATCGAAGAAGCGCGAGCGGGTGACCGGTGCCTAACCTCGGGGGCATGGACACGACCACCAGTACAGGATCCGCCGGGATGCCGGCCGCCGCCGGTTCGCCGGCCACCGCGACGCTCGCCGTCGCCAACTGCTTCCTCGTCGTCGACGACCACGAGAAGGCGCTCACCTTCTACCGCGACGTGCTCGGCCTCACGGTCACCAAGGACGTCACCATGGGCGAGTTCCGCTGGCTCAGCGTGGCCACCCCCACCCAGCCCGACCTCGACATCACGATCCAGTCGGTCGGCGGCGGCCCCGGCGTCAGCGAGGAGGACCGTGCGGCCATCGACACGCTGCTCGCCAAGGGTCTGCTGACCCCGCTGGTCTTCCGCTGCGACGACGTCGACGCGCTGTTCGAGCACGTGCGGGCGTCCGGCCTGGCGGAGGTGCTCCAGGAGCCGACCGACCAGTTCTACGGCGTGCGCGACTGCGCCTTCCGCGACCCGGCGGGGAACATGCTGCGGTTCAACCAGGTGCTGGCCCGGTCCTGAGGTCGGGCCGGTGCCCCGGGCTCACCCCTCGGGGTAGCCGTGCGGGTTGTTGCTCTGCCAGCGCCAGGTGTCGGCACACATGTCGTCGACGGTGCGGGTGGCGCGCCAGCCCAGCTCGCTCTCGGCCAGGGCGGGGTCGGCGTAGGACGCGGCGATGTCGCCGGGTCGGCGGTCGACGATCTCGTAGGGCAGCTCCTGGCCGCAGGCC
>JBJMHU010000225.1:0-5845 GCA_045807225.1 Ornithinibacter sp.
CGGGCACCTGCAAGGACGTCCCGCTGATGATGGCCAACCCGCACGTGCTCATCGAGGGTGTGGCGATCAGCTCGTTCGCCATCGGCTGCGAGCACGCCTTCATCTACCTGCGCGGCGAGGTCGTCCACGTCTACCGCAGGCTGATGCGCGCCGTCGAGGAGGCTCGCGCGGCGGGCTACCTCGGCGACGACGTGGGCGGCAAGGGCGTCAAGCTCGAGATCACCGTGCACGCCGGCGCGGGCGCCTACATCTGTGGTGAGGAGACGGCGCTGCTCGACTCGCTCGAGGGCCGTCGCGGCCAGCCGCGCCTCAAGCCACCGTTCCCCGGCGCCGCGGGTCTCTACGCCCGACCGACGTCGGTCAACAACGTCGAGTCCATCGCCTCGGTGCCCGGGATCATCCTCGAGGGCTCCGACTGGTTCAAGGGCATGGGCACCGAGAAGTCCACGGGCTTCGGGATCTTCAGCCTCTCCGGCCACGTCACCAACCCCGGCCAGTTCGAGGCCCCGCTCGGCATCACGATGCGCGAGCTGCTCGACATGGCCGGCGGCATGCGCGACCCCGACAAGGCCCTGAAGTTCTGGACCCCCGGCGGCAGCTCGACCCCGCTGTTCACCGACCAGCACCTCGACGTGCCGCTCGACTTCGAGTCGGTCGGTGCCGCCGGCTCGATGCTCGGCACCCGCGCGCTGCAGGTGTTCGACGAGACGGTCTGCGTCGTGCGCGCCGTCGACCGCTGGACCGACTTCTACAGGCACGAGTCCTGCGGCAAGTGCACCCCGTGCCGGGAGGGCACCTGGTGGCTCAAGCAGATCCTCGGCCGGCTCGAGCAGGGCGAGGGCAGCGAGGCCGACCTCGACAAGCTGCTCGACATCTGCGACAACATCCTCGGCCGCAGCTTCTGCGCCCTGGGCGACGGCGCCACCAGCCCCATCACCAGCTCGATCCAGTACTTCCGCGACGAGTACGTCGCACACCTCACGCACGGCGGCTGCCCGTTCGACCCGAAGGCGTCGACGCTGTTCGCCAAGGACGACAAGGACAGCGTGCCCGCATGACGACCGCGCCCGAGACGACCAAGCCCGCCGCCCCTGCTGCGGCCGACCTGGTCACCCTGACGATCGACGACCGGGAGGTGTCGGTCGCCAAGGGAACCCTGATCATCCGGGCCGCCGAAGAGGCCGGCATCGAGATCCCCCGGTTCTGCGACCACCCGCTCCTCGACCCGGTCGGCGCCTGCCGCCAGTGCCTCGTCGAGGTGTGGATGCCGGGTCGCCCCGGTCCCGACGGCACGCCCGGCGAGCCCACCCAGATGCAGGGCCCTCCCGGCCGGATGAAGCCGCAGGCCTCGTGCACCATGACGGTGGCTCCGGGCATGGTGGTCAAGACCCAGTACTCGTCCGAGGGTGCCGACAAGGCGCAGCAGGGCGTCATGGAGCTGCTGCTCATCAACCACCCGCTCGACTGCCCGGTGTGCGACAAGGGCGGCGAGTGCCCGCTGCAGAACCAGGCGATGAGCCACGGCCGCTCCACGTCGCGCTTCGAGGACGTCAAGCGCACCTACCCCAAGCCGATCAACATCTCCGCGCAGGTGCTGCTCGACCGCGAGCGCTGCGTGCTGTGCGCCCGGTGCACGCGCTTCTCGGAGCAGATCGCCGGCGACCCGTTCATCGCGCTCGTCGAGCGCGGGGCGCTGCAGCAGGTCGGCATCTACGAGGACCAGCCGTTCGAGAGCTACTTCTCGGGCAACACCGTGCAGATCTGCCCGGTGGGGGCCCTCACCGGCTCGGCCTACCGCTTCCGCTCCCGCCCGTTCGACCTGGTGTCGACCCCGAGCGTGTGCGAGCACTGCGCCAGCGGCTGCGCCATGCGCACCGACCACCGCCGCGGCACCGTGCTGCGCCGGATGGCGCAGAACGACCCGGCGGTGAACGAGGAGTGGAACTGCGACAAGGGCCGCTGGGCCTTCGCCTACACCTCGGTCGGCGACCGCCTCGAGCTGCCGATGGTGCGCGGCGCCGACGGTCAGCTCCAGGTGGCGTCGTGGCGGCAGGCCCTCGAGGCCGCCGCGGCCGGCCTGCGCGCCGCCAGTGCCACCGGTGTGCTCGTGGGTGGCCGGGTCAGCACCGAGGACGCCTACGCCTACGCCAAGTTCGCCCGCACGGTGCTGGGCACCAACGACGTCGACTTCCGGGCCCGGCCGCACTCCGCCGAGGAGGCCGACTTCCTCGCCTCCACCGTCGTGGCCACCGGCCCCGAGGGTGGCGCGGTCACCTACGCCGACCTCGAGACCGCCGGCACCGTACTCCTCGTAGGGCTCGAGCCCGAGGACGAGAGCCCGATCGTGTTCCTGCGCCTGCGCAAGGCGTTCCGCAAGCACCGCACCGCCGTGTATGCCGTGGCCCCGGTCGCGACCCGCGGACTGGCGACGGTGGGCGGCACGCTCATCCCCACCGCGCCGGGCACCGAGCCCGAGGTGCTGGGTGCCCTCGCCGAGGGCTCCGGCACCGACGTCGTCGCGGCCGCCGGGCAGGGCCTGCGCGACAACGCCGTGGTGCTCGTCGGCGAGCGGCTCGCAACCGTCCCGGGTGCGCTGACCGCCGTGGTCGCCCTGGCCGAGGCCACCGGAGCCCGGCTCGCCTGGGTTCCCCGTCGCGCCGGTGAGCGCGGCGCGCTCGAGGCCGGTGCGCTCCCGACGCTGCTGCCCGGTGGGCGTCCGCTGGCGGATGCCGCGGCGCGCGCCGAGGTCGCCTCGGCCTGGGGCGTGGAGGCGCTGGCCGACACCGCGGGTCGCGACACGGCCGGCATCGTCGCGGCAGCGGCATCCGGCGACATCGACGCGCTCGTCGTCGGTGGCGTCGACCCGCTCGACCTGGGGGTCGCCGGCGCCGTCGACGCCTTGTCCCGCCCGTTCGTGGTGTCGCTCGAGATCCGCCCGTCGGCGGTCACCGCCGTGGCCGACGTCGTGCTGCCGGTCGCGGCGCACGCCGAGAAGGCCGGCACCTTCGTCGACTGGGAGGGCCGGGTCCGCAGCTTCGAGGCGGCCATCGACTCCTCGCAGGTCAGCGACTACCGGGCCCTGGACATGCTCGCCGACGAGATGGGCGAGTTCCTGAGCACCCGCACGGTGCGCGAGGTGCGCGCCGAGATGGCGGCCCTGGGCCCGTGGCAGGGTGCTCGCGCGGCGGCCCCGGCCGTCGAGGCCGGTGACGTGCCGAGCGTCGAGGAGGGCACCCTCGTGCTCGCCACCTGGCGCCACCTGCTCGACCGCGGGTCGCTGCAGGACGGCGAGCCCTTCCTCGCCGGCACCGCCCCCGCGCCGGTCGCGCGGGTGTCGGCCGCCACGGCATCCGGCCTGGGGGTGGTCGACGGCGACTCGCTGACCGTGCGGGTCGGCGGCACCACCGTCACCGCCCCGGTGCTGGTGTCCGAGATGGCCGACCACGTCGTGTGGCTGCCGACCAACTCCGTGGGCAGCGACCTGCGGGCGGCCCTCGCCGGGACGCCGGGAGCCCTCGTCTCCGTCACGAAGGAGGATCAGGCATGAGCGCTCTGCTGGCCCTGCCGCTGGCCGTCTCGACCGCCACCGGCAACACCGACAACCCGGTCGCCGACTTCAGCGACACCCCGTTGTGGCTGAGCCTGGTCAAGGCGCTGATCATCTTCGTCTACCTGCTGATCTCGACGCTGCTCGTCATCTGGTTCGAGCGCCGCATCATCGGCCGCATGCAGCAGCGCCCCGGCCCCAACCGCAACGGCCCCTTCGGCCTGCTGCAGACCCTGGCCGACGGCATGAAGTCGATGCTCAAGGAGGACGTGCGGCCCAAGGCCGCCGACGTGTTCGTCTTCACCCTGGCCCCGCTCATCACGGCCACCATGTGCTTCGTCTCGTTCTCGATCATCCCGCTGGCCGGTGAGGTCTCGATGTTCGGGCACACCACGCCGTTCCAGCTCACCGACACCTCGGTGGCGGTGCTGCTCGTGCTCGCCGTGGCCGGCATCGGCATCTACGGCGTCGTGCTCGCCGGCTGGTCCTCCGGCTCCACCTACCCGCTGATGGGTGGCCTGCGCAGCTCGGCCCAGATGATCAGCTACGAGATCGCGATGGGCCTGTCACTGGTCGCCGTGTTCCTCTACGCCGGCTCGATGTCGACCTCGCAGATCGTCGCGGCGCAGTCGAGCCTGTGGTTCGTCATCCCGGCGTTCTTCAGCTTCTTCGTCTACGTCATCACCATGGTCGGCGAGACCAACCGGCTGCCCTTCGACCTCGCCGAGGGCGAGGGCGAGCTCACCGGCGGCTTCCACACCGAGTACGGCTCGATGCGCTTCGCGATGTTCTTCCTCGGCGAGTACATCAACATGTTCACGGTCGCCGCGCTGGCCACCACGATGTTCCTCGGCGGCTGGCAGGCGCCTCCGGGCATCGCGGCCATCAACGGCGGCATGTTCAACGACGGCTACTGGGGCCTGCTCTGGTTCACCGCCAAGCTGTGGATGTTCATGTTCGTGTTCGTCTGGCTGCGCGGCTCGCTGCCGCGGGTGCGCTACGACCAGTTCATGCGCTTCGGCTGGAAGTTCCTCATCCCGGCCACCTTGACCTGGGTCGTGCTCGTGGCGTTCTTCCGGGCCGGCCAGAACGGCTGGCTCGGCGGCACCGTCGACTTCGCCGGCCGCTCGTTCCCGGTGATCTCGCTGTTCCTCGTCGGCGTGATCGCAGTGCTGGCCCTGGTCTTCGGCTGGATGTGGGACCGGCGCGCCGAGGCCAAGGACGCCTCGTCGCACCCCGGGGTGCCCGAGGAGATCGACCCGTTCGCCGGGGGCTACCCCGTGCCGCCACTGCCCGGTCAGCGCCTGCGCGAGCCCTCGCTCGACGCACCGGCGCTGGCCTCGGGCAGCGAGACCAAGGAGGCCGTTCGTGGCTGACGAGCAGAAGAAGTCCGGCTTCTTCTCCGACCTGTTCGCCCCCGTCGGTGGTTTCGGGGTCACCTTCGCCACGATGTTCCGCAAGGTGGCCACCGAGGAGTACCCCGAGGAGAAGCGCCCCACCCAGCCGCGCTTCCACGGTCGCCACCAGCTCAACCGGCACCCCGACGGCCTCGAGAAGTGCGTCGGCTGCGAGCTGTGCGCGTGGGCCTGCCCGGCCGACGCGATCCTCGTCGAGGGCGCCAACAACGACGACACCGAGGGCGGTGCCGGCCGGTTCAGCCCCGGTGAACGCTACGGCCGCGTCTACCAGATCAACTACCTGCGCTGCATCCTGTGCGGCCTGTGCATCGAGGCGTGCCCGACCCGGGCGCTCACGATGACCAACGAGTACGAGCTGGCGGACAACAACCGCGCGGACCTCATCTACGAGAAGTCCGACCTGCTCGCGCCGCTGCTGCCCGGCATGGAGCAGCCGCCGCACGCGATGCAGCTCGGCGACGACGAGAGCGACTACTACACGGGGTCGTTCACGCCGCGCACCCGGCGAGCCGACGAGAGCGAGGCCTGACGTGGTCATCTTCTGGGTCCTCGCCCCGATCATGGTCCTCGCCGCGCTCGGCATCCTGTTCGTGCGCAAGGCGGTGCACGCCGCCCTGCTGCTCGCCGTCGTGATGATCGGTCTGGCGGTGCTCTACCTCGTCCAGGACGCGCCGTTCCTGTTCTCGGTGCAGATCATCGTCTACACCGGCGCGATCTTGATGCTGTTCCTGTTCGTGCTGATGCTGGTCGGCGTCGACGCGTCCGACTCGGTCGTCGAGACGATCAAGGGCCAGCGGGTGATGGCGACCGTGGTCGGCCTGCTGTTCGGTGTGATCGTCGTGCTCGGTCTCGGTCAGGTGTCGGTCGGCGCCGTCCAGGG
>JBJMHU010000226.1:0-7092 GCA_045807225.1 Ornithinibacter sp.
AGACCCCCATCAGGATCGTCAGGACGCCCGCCACCAGGGCCGTGCCCGCCGCGATCGCAGCGAGGTTGGGAGTGGCGCCGCCGCCGAGGTAGTTGCCGTCCGCATCCTTGACGAAGCCGAGGATGAGCGGGTTGAGGACCACGATGTAGGCCATCGTGAAGAACGTGGCGAAGCCACCGCGCACCTCCCGGCCGACGCTCGAGCCGCGGTGCGAGATCTGGAAGAGGCGCTCGAGGAACCCGGCCGACGGGGGGCTCGTCGTGGGGGCGGAGGTGGCCGCCGTGTCGCGGGTGGTGTCAGGGTTGGCATCGGGCATGGCCCGGACCCTAGCGGCAGGACGTTACGGCTGCATGACGTGTGCGCCGGGCAGTTCGACCGCCCCGTACGCTGGGCCCCGTGACGACGCCGGACCCCCAGCCCGAGCAGCACCACCGCGCCCTGGGCACCGCGGCACCGGTCGAGCCGGTCGCCGTGCCCACCCGGCGCATCGTTGCCGTCGGCACCGCGCTGTGGGCGGTGGCTCTCGTCGTGACCCTGGTCGTCCCGGCGCTGCACACCGCCGACCGGTCGTGGTGGCCCTGGACCTGCGTCACCGGCATCGCCCTGGGGGCGTTCGCCTGGTGGTACGTGGGCCGCGGGCACGCCGACGCCGCCCGAGCCTGAGGGGTCGCTTCGACCCGAAGTGTGTCAGCGGTCGCCCGTGCCAGTCGCCACGGCGACCTGGTCCGCACCGGCAGCGGATGCCGTCAGGCCGGGTCGAGCTCGAAGTCGTCGAGGATCGGGGGCGACACGCGCTCGGCGGTGTGCAGGTCGACGTCGACCTCCGAGTGCGCGCCGCACCCGTGGTCGAGGCTGACGACGCGGGCGTCGGAGGGTGACCACTCGTTGGCGCACACGCCGAACACGGCCCGCAGCGCGCCGGCCATCGGCACGAAGAACCCGCAGGTGGAGCACGGCGCAGGGGCCTTGACCGCCACGGGCGCGCCGGGGCCGGAGTCGCCGTCGTACCAGCGCTGGGCGGCGGCCTCGCGGCCCTCTGCCGACAGCACCCGCGGGCGACCGAGGCCGAGCTCCCACAGGGCGACCTGGTCGACGTCGTCGTCGCCGGTGGCCTCGAAGCCGGGCTCGAGGTTCGGGTCGTCGGGAACCAGGGGGGTGACGTCGCCGGGGCCGACGTCGCCCGGCGCCAGCCGCTCCGCGTAGGGCACCCAGTCGGGGGAGAGCAGGGCGCCCTCGCCGGGCACCAGGTTGGCCTCGCAGACGGTGACCGTCTTCGAGCGCGGCACGCGGGCCACCGACACCGCCCACCGCCAGCCGAGGTAGGCCCGGGCCGTGCAGGTGAAGTAGTGCGTGGCCAGGCGGTCCTCGACCATCTCCATCCCGAGGTGCTCGCCGACCGCGCCCGCCTCGGCGATCGAGACGGCGGCCTCGTGGGCCACCTCGACCGCCCCGCGCAGGGCGGGGTCGGTCTTCAGGGCGGCGGTCACAGCTCGAGGTCGCCCGCCACCGCGTGCAGCACCTGGGCGACCTTGTTGCCGTGCGCCTTGTCGGGGTAGTGGCCCCGCCGCAGCCCCTCCGACACCGAGTCGAGCAGCTTGATGACGTCCTCCACGATGACGACCATCTCCTCGGCGGGCTTGCGGCTGGCCACCCGGCGGTTCGCGGCCACCGAGGGCGCGGGGTCGAGCAGGCGCACCGACAGCGCCTGGGCGCCGCGGCGGCCCTCGGCGATGCTGAACTCGATCCGCTGGCCGCCCTTGAGGCCGGCCACCCCCTCCGGCAGCGCACTGGACGGGACGAACACGTCCCCCTCGCCGGCGTCGCCGGACACGAATCCGAAGCCCTTCTCCGAGTCGAAGAACTTCACCTTGCCAGTCGGCACGGTCCACCTCTTTGTCGCGTCTGCGGTACGGCACCCGGACGGGCACCAGCGCCAAGGCTAACCGCTCCCGGACCCGCTGCGCTTCCGCGTTGTGGATGCCGGACCCGCCCCGGCGCCGCGGTCACCTCCGGGCCGGCCCCGCGAAACCCGTTCGATCGGTGTCGGTGCCCCGTGGCACGGTTGGACGATGTCCGACAGCACCGACTCCGGGGGCGGGCGGGGGCAGGCAACCCAAGACACCACGCAGGCGCCCCAGCACGACCGGTTCACCCTGCGCGGCTTCTGGAGGGCACTGCCCACCCCGGGCCGCTGGCTGCTGTCCACGACCGCGGTCTCCACGCTCGGCCGGGGGATGACCCTGCCGTTCACCGTCATCTACGTGCACGAGGTGCGCGGGGTGCCCCTCGACGTGGCAGGTCTGCTGATGGGCCTGATCGCCGTCGTGGCCCTGGTCGTCACCGGGCCGATGGGGGCGCTGATCGACCGGCTCGGCTCCAGGGTGGTGCTGGTGGGGGGCAACATCGCCCAGCTGGTCGGGGCCGTGGTGCTGGCGTTCGCCACGTCGGTGCCCGCGTTCGTGCTGGCGTTCACGCTGCTCGGCATCAGCTTCGGCGTCGGCTGGCCCGGCTTCAACGCCCTCACCGCAAGCATCGTCACGGGCCCCCTGCGCACCCAGTTCTTCGGCATCAACTTCGCCCTGGTCAACCTCGGCATCGGGGTGGGCGGCATCGTCAGCGGGTTCCTCACCGACGTCGACCGACCGGGCACGTTCACGACGATCTTCCTCGTCGACGCGGCGTGCGTGCTGGTGCCCATCGGCCTGCTGCTCGGGCCGTTGCGCCACGTGGCCGGCCGCCCCGAGCAGCCGCCTTCGGGGGCGCCCGACGAGGCCGGGGTGGGCTACCTGGCCATCCTGCGCAAGCCGGCCGTCGTCTGGATCACGGCGCTCACCTTCCTGTCCAGCTTCGTCGGCTACGGGCAGATGGAGGCCGGGTTCCCCGCCTTCGCCCGGCAGGTCAGCGAGGTGTCCACGCGCACCATCGGCTTCGCCTTCGCCGCCAACACCGCGGTCATCGTCGGGATGCAGTTCCTGGTGCTGCGGTTCATCGACGGCCGACGCCGGACCCGGGTCTTCCTCGTGCTGGTCGGGCTGTGGGCCGCGGCCTGGCTGCTGCTCGGCGCCACCGGCCTGGCGGCCGGCACCATGGCGGCGGCGGCCGGCGTCATCGTCTTCCACGTGCTGTTCGGGCTGGGCGAGACCATGCTGCAGCCCACGGTGCCGGCCATCGTCAACGACCTGGCCAGCGACCGCGACCGGGGCCGGTTCAACGCCGTGTCCGCCGGGGCGTTCCAGGTGGGCGCCATCACCGCGCCGATCGTGGCGGGGTGGCTGCTCAACCGCCAGCTCGGCGGGGTGTTCATCGGTGTCATCGTCGCGGGCCTGGCCGGCGTCGCGGTGCTCGCGCTGGCGCTCGAGCGCCAGATCACGCCCCAGGTCAACGGCATCCTCGACGACCCGGCCGTCGCGGGAGAGCCGGCCGTCGTCGGCGAGCAGCGGGTCGTGCACGACGAGGGCCTCGTCGACCACCGGCGCGTCACCGACCGGTGACCCACCCCGGCTGAGGGTCCGGGCACGCAGCGGGTCCCAGGCGAGTGGCGCCGGGACCCGCTGACGTCGCAGGGCGCTGTGCTCAGCCGACCATGATGGCCGTGACCTTCATCCCCTCCTTGGCCGCCACGACGCGCACCGTGGCGCCGACGGCCACCGGGGTGGCTGCGTTGCCGATGACGGGCGCGGTGCCGTCGAGGGTGTAGGTCGCCGTGAACCCGTCGGTGCTCTTGACGGCGAGGGACTTGCCGGCCGTGTAGGCCGTCACCTGGCCGGTCTGCACGACCATGACCGTCGGCGTCCCGGTCACGGAGGTGGTGAACTCACCGTGCAGCACGGCGCCGAGGGCGGCACCGGCGCCCATCCCCAACCCCTGCCGCGGTCCCCTCGGGGCGACGGGCGCGCCCTGGCCGGGCAGCTGCGGGACCGCGTTGCGGTTGCCCTGGCCGTTCCCGCGGCCCATGCGGGGCCCCTGCTCGTCGAACGGACCCCGGTCGTCGCGGCCGCTCGTCATGAAGCCACGCCCGCCGTCACCGTGGTGCGAGACCACGAGGGCGGCGGTCAGGCCGAGGCCGACCACGACCACGAGCGCGGCCAGCGCGGCGGCCAGTCCCAGGGCCGCCCGGCCACCGCCGGTCGAGGTCGCCTCGCTCCACCAGCGTCGCGGCCCCGAGGGCGGGCCGGCCGGGCCTCCGGGGGGAACCCAGCCCGGGGGCGCGGGCGCGGCAGCGGTCGGCGCCGCGCTCCAGCCGTGCCCGGCCGGCTGGGCCGGCTGGGGCGACTGCGGGACCGGCTGGGGCGGGAGCGCGGCGGTGTCGGCCGCGGGCTGCTCGGGCTGGGAGGGGCTGGGCCCGGGGGTGCTCTGGTCACTCATGGGGTCATGATCCGTCGTCCACGGCGCGATGACGCCGTCCCCCGGCGAACTCACATCGAACTCACATGGAGGCACAGGTGCCACGCAGGCACCGTCGCGCCGGGCTCGCTCGCCGGCTCAGCCCCCGGACAGGGCCCGGACGACGCTCGACGGCGACGGGCGGCCGAGGTGCGCGGCCATCCAGACGCTGGTCTCGACCAGGGCGTCCAGGTCGATGCCGGTCTGCACCCCGGCACCCTGCAGCGCCCAGACCAGGTCCTCGGTGGCGAGGTTGCCGGTCGCCGACTTGGCGTAGGGGCAGCCACCCAGCCCACCCGTCGAGGCGTCGACCACGCGCACCCCGTCGTGCAGGGCCGCCATCGTGTTGGCCAGGGCCTGGCCGTAGGTGTCGTGGAAGTGCACGCCCACCCGGTCGGGCCCGATGCCGGCGGCGTCGAGAGCCGCCAGCAGGCGGTGCACGTGGCCGACGGTGCCGACGCCGATGGTGTCGCCGATCGAGAGCTCGTCGCACCCGAGGTCCATCAGGCGACGACAGACGTCGACGACCTGGGCGACCGGCACCGGCCCCTCCCAGGGGTCGCCGAAGCACATCGAGACGTAGGCCCGCACCCACAGGCCCTCGGCGCGCGAGCGCTCGACGACCGGCCGGAACATCTCCACCGACTCGGCCACCGTGCGGTTGAGGTTCCTGCGGGCGAAGGTCTCGGTCGCACTGCCGAACACCGCCACGGCCCCCACCCCGGCGGCCAGTGCCCGGTCCAGGCCACGCTCGTTGGGCACGAGCACCGGCCGCCGCGGCCCCAGCCCCTCGTCACCGAGCAGGCGGAGCACCTCGTCGGCGTCGGCGAGCTGCGGCACCCAGCGCGGGTCGACGAACGACGTCGTCTCGACCGTGCCCAGGCCGGCGCCGGCAAGCCGCCGCACGAACTCGGCCTTGACGGCGGCCGGCACGACCGCCGACTCGTTCTGCAGGCCGTCGCGTGGGCCGACCTCGTAGACGGTGACCGACCCGGGAAGCGTGGCATCGGGCTCGACCTGCGGCAGCGGAAGTCTCACGCCCCGATCCTGACACGAGCGCGGGGCGTCGACGACCTCGAAGGCGGCCAACCAGCCCCGGCGCCCGGGTGCCAGCCGCTAGCCTCGTCCGCGGGCGCCGACCGGCACCGTGGGCACAGGGCGAGGACGCGCGAGCATGGACGACAGCACGGACCCGGCCCGCTCCGGCGAGGGTTTCGACGACCCGACGGCACCGGCCTGGGCCAGCCCGCCCCCGGCCCCTCCCACCCAGCCCCTCCCTTCCGGCCCACCCATCGCCCCGCCCTCGCCGTACGCAGCGCCGGATGCCGGGCGCGCGTCGGACCCCCGGGCGCCGGTGGACCAGCCGCCCTATCCGCAGCAGCCACAGGACAGCCCGTACGGATCCATCCCCTACGGCCCGCCGGGCTACGTGCAGCAGCCGTACGGTTCGCCCGCCTACGGCCGGCCTCCCTACGGCCTGCCGCCCGAACCGTACGGGCCGCCGCCCGGTCCCTACGGGCCGTACGGGGCGCCGCCGGCCAGGAACACCAGCGCCGTGGTGCTCACCGTGCTCTCGGGCGTCGCCACCGCCCTGTGCTGCCTGTTCGGCCTGCCCTCGCTCATCCTGGGCATCGTGGCGCTGAACCGGCAGACCAGCGACCCGCAGGGCTCGGCCCGGATGTCGAAGTACGGCTGGATCACCTTCGGGGTGCTCATGGCCCTCGCGCTGGTCGTCGTCGTCGTGCTCGGCGTCGTCGGCTCCGCGGACCCTTCCACGAGCAACGACTTCGACGGGCTCTGACTCGTCCCACGTCCCAGCCGATGTCCAGCCAACTCACAGGTTCGCCCGCCAGACTGGTCCCGTGACCACCCAGACCCCCGAGGCACGACTCCTCGTCGTCGAGGACGAACCCAACATCCGCGAGCTGCTCGCGACCTCACTGCGCTACGCCGGTTTCGACGTCGCGACCGCCTCCAGCGGCACCGAGGCCCTGCGGGTCGCCGGCGACCACATGCCCGACCTGTGCGTGCTCGACGTGATGCTGCCCGACATGGACGGCTTCACCGTCACCCGACGGCTGCGCGAGCAGGGCCGCCAGCTGCCCATCGTCTTCGTCACCGCACGCGACTCGGTCGACGACAAGATCAAGGGGCTCACCGTCGGCGGCGACGACTACGTCACCAAGCCGTTCAGCCTGGAGGAGGTCGTGGCCCGCATCCGCGCCGTGCTGCGCCGCACCCGCGGCGAGGCCGACGAGGACCGCCAGGTCATCGCCTTCGAGGACCTCGAGCTCGACGAGGACTCGCACGAGGTGCGCCGGGCCGGCCGGGTCATCGAGACCAGCCCCACCGAGTTCAAGCTGCTGCGCTACCTCATGCTCAACCCCAACCGCGTGCTGTCCAAGGCCCAGATCCTCGACCACGTCTGGGACTACGACTTCCGCGGCGAGTCCGGCATCGTCGAGTCCTACATCTCCTACCTGCGCCGCAAGATCGACACCGAGGGCCTCCCCCCGCTGATCCACACCAAGCGCGGCGTCGGCTACGTCCTGCGCCTGCCTCCCCAGGGCTGATGGGCTCGGTCCCCACACCGCGCACCGAGCGCGGGCCGGCTGC
Source organism: Ornithinibacter sp. (assembly GCA_045807225.1). Lineage (GTDB taxonomy): Bacteria > Actinomycetota > Actinomycetes > Actinomycetales > Dermatophilaceae > Fodinibacter. The sequence continues at coordinate 7,000 of JBJMHU010000226.1, forward strand.
CCGCGTCGTGCGCCGGCTCGAGGCGGTTCCGCTGCGGACCCGCCTCGTGGCGATCGTGGGCACCCTCGTCGGCGCTGCGCTCATCCTCACCAG
>JBJMHU010000227.1:0-12139 GCA_045807225.1 Ornithinibacter sp.
GGGCGAACCGGGACGGAACGGTGCCGCCCCGGTGATCCCACCACCCGGCGCGCCGTGCACGCGACGCCCCGATTGAGGGGTATGTTGCGTCACCGTGACAGGTGTGCGCCGGTGTTCTCGAACCGCGTGCCAGCGCGTCGCCGTCGCGACCCTCACCTACGTCTACTCCGACTCCACGGCCGTGCTCGGGCCGCTGGCGACGTATGCCGAGCCGCACTGCTACGACCTGTGCGCCGAGCACGCCGAGCGGCTCACCGCGCCGAGGGGCTGGGAGGTCATGCGGCTGGCCCCTGAGGCGCACGCGTCCGGGCCGAGCGACGACGACCTGCTGGCCCTCGCCGACGCGGTGCGCGAGGCGGCCCGCCCGGTGCGGCACCAGGACGACCCGGCCGGTGGAGCGGCCGGCGGTTCGGCGCGCACCGGAGCGGGACGGACCGGAACCGGCCGCACCGTGGAGGTCGGCCGCCGCGGTCACCTGCGGGTGCTGCGCGACCACGACCAGGGCTGAGGACCGGCTGGTCGCGACCGCGGAAACGGCCACCAGTCGGCCACCGAAAACGACCTGTCCGTTCCGCCCCGTTCTGTCCGGGGATCGCCGTACTCTCAAGGTGCACCTCGCCCCTGCCGACAGACCTCGGGTCGCCCCTTTTGCCCTGCTTCCTCGCCGGGCCGCCCGACGTCGTCGTTACCGGAAAGGTCCCCTCATGGCCCGCTCCACCTCCCGCCCATCGGTCCCGCTCGGCTCGCTGACCCAGCGGGACTCCCTCGACGCCGCCGCGTGCGCGGCCTGCTCCTCCTCCCGGGTGACCCAGCTGTCGATGAAGCTGACCGACGGCACGCCGGTGGACTTCGTCTCCTGCCATCTCTGCGGCCACCGGTCGTGGACCCACGAGGGCGTCGCCCTCGACGTCTCGGACGTCCTGGAGCGCAGCCGCAAGGTGCGCTGATCCGGCCCGGTCGAAGGGGTCGCTAGGCTGCGCGGCGGGGGCACCACGAGGGTGCCGACGTCCGAGGGAGAGTCCGTGCGCAGCCTGTCCGGCGTCGTCAAGGCCTACGACGTGCGTGGCGTCGTCCCGGAGGAGATCGACGAGGACGTGGCCAGGGCCCTGGGCGCGGCCTTCGCGCACGTCGTCGGCATCGACGACGCGGACGCCGCGCCGACGCTGCGCCGGGCGGTCGTGGCGCACGACATGCGCCCGTCGTCTCCGGGCCTGGCCCGGGCGTTCGCCGAGGGCGCCGCCGCGCAGGGTGCGGACGTCGTGCTCGCCGGCCTGGCCTCGACCGACGGCCTCTACTACGCCTCCGGTGCACTGGACGCCCCCGGTGCGATGTTCACCGCGAGCCACAACCCCGCGCAGTACAACGGGATCAAACTCTGTCGCGCCGGCGCTCGCCCGATCGGCCAGGACACGGGGCTGGCCGAGCTGCGGATGCTGGCCGAGCGCTACCTCGCCGACGGGGTCCCGACCGGGGCCCGCGCGGGAACGGTCGCCGAGGCGGACCTGCTCGGGGACTACGCCCGGCACCTTCGCTCGCTGGTGGACCTCAGCGGGTCGCGACCGTTGCGGGTCGTCGTCGACGCCGGCAACGGGATGGCCGGGCTGACCGTTCCGGCGGTGCTCGGCGAAGCGGCCGGGCTGCCGGCCCTGCCGCTGGACGTCGTGCCGCTGTACTTCGAGCTCGACGGCACCTTCCCCAACCACGAGGCCAACCCGCTCGACCCGGCCAACCTGGTCGACCTGCAGGCCGCCGTGCGCGAGCACGGGGCCGACATCGGGCTGGCCTTCGACGGCGACGCCGACCGCTGCTTCGTCATCGACGAGCAGGGTGACCCGGTCAGCCCCAGCGCGATCACCGCGCTGATCGCCCGCCGTGAGGTCGCGCGGGCGGTGGCTGCGGGCGCGGATGCCGCCGACGTCGCGGTCGTCTACAACGTGATCTGCTCCGCCCAGGTGCCCGAGGTCATCGCCGCCGCCGGTGCCCGCGGGGTGCGCACCCGCGTCGGGCACTCGTTCATCAAGGGCGAGATGGCTCGTCACGACGCGGTGTTCGGGGGCGAGCACAGCGCCCACTACTACTTCCGCGACTTCTGGTTCGCCGACACGGGGATGCTCGCAGCCATGCACACCCTCGCGGCGCTGGGCGAGCAGGACGCCCCGCTGAGCGAGGTCATGGCCGACCTGGCCCGCTACGTCGCATCCGGCGAGATCAACTCGACGGTCACCGACGCCCCGGCCGCGACCGAGCTGGTGCGGGCCTGGGCGCAGCCGCAGGGCGTCGACACCGACGAGCTCGACGGCCTCACCCTGGTGCACGCCGGCGGTGACGGCGACCCGATGTGGTGGCTCAACCTGCGCGCGTCCAACACCGAGCCGCTGCTGCGGCTCAACGTCGAGGCCGCCGACGCCGAGACGATGGCGCGGGTGCGCGACGAGGTGCTCGGCATCGTCCGCGCCTGACCCACAGCGAAGTCAGGGTCACTTCGCGGGCTCAGGAGGTTCTCGCCGACTCAGGGCCGCATAGGGCCCTGACTCGGCGAAGTGCCCCTGACTTCGCGGGAGCCCACCGTCAGGCCGGGCCGGTCGTGTGTGCCCCCGGGTCGGGCGCGGTGGCCTGGGCCCGGCGCAGGGCGGCGTTCTCGAGCCGGAGCGCCTCGCTGGCCGCGGCGTTCTCGCCCTTGGCGTCGAGCACCGCGGCCAGCACCTGGTAGCTGAACGCCACCGACAACGGCCGGTCGATGGCGGTGAGCTCCTCGATGCAGACCCGCACCTCGCGCTCGGCCTCGTCGAGCCGCCCCAGCGCCAGCAGTGCCCGGCTGCGGGTGCGCCTGGCCCGGGCGGTGAGGAACGCGTCGCGCGAGGCGAGCGCCCGCTCGTGGGCCGTGGTGGCCTCGCCCACTGCCTGCGCCGCACGCCCCGAGGCGAGGCTGACCTCGGCGCGGGCGTCCAGGGCGTAGGAGTAGAGGTGCACGTCGCCGATCTGCCCGAGCAGGTGCAGCGCCTCGTCGATCAGCAGGCTCGCGGGCCCCAGCTCGCCCTGGCGCCGCCGGGCCCGGGACAGCTCCAGGGTCGCGAGGGCGTTCGCGACGGTGACCGGCGCGTCGGCGAGCAGCTCGCGCGCCCGGGTGAACTCGCGTGCGGCGTCGGGCAGCTCGTCGTAGTCGTTGTGCAGCGTGCCCCGGGCGATCGCGGCCCAGGCGGCCAGGACGACGTCCGACGCGTGCGCCAGCGACTCCTCGGCGATGGCGACCGCGGCCTCCGCCTCCCCGCGCAACCCGAGCGAGGTGGTCGCCTGGGCCACCACGAGGGCCGCGGCGGCCGCGGCCCGGTGCTCACCGAGCAGCACCAGGTGGCGGCGCGCCTGGTCGGCCAGCTCGCGGGCCACCCGTGACGCCGAGCGCTGGTCCTGCAGCAGCCACGCCCGGCACAGCATGAGGTAGGCCGCACCGAGCCTGCTGTCGTCGTCGGCCCCGGTGAGGGCGCCGGACACCACCTCGTCGGCGCGCAGCCACCGCTCGAGGTCGGACCACGCGTCGTGCCCCAAAGCGCAGTCGACGACCAGCCGCCACGCCAGGTCGGGGCGCATCGGGGCCAGGCGAGACGCGGTGGCGAGGAGCAGCGGGGTGTCGGTGCGCAGCACCCTGGCTCCCCACGCGCGTCGCCGCGGCCGCCCGGCATCCGGGCGTGCACCCACGCCCACAGGTCGCGGTAGCACGGGGATGAAGCGGTTCGCCAGGTCGGTCAGGGCCGCCCCGTTTCGGGCGAGCCCCCAGGTGGCCACCGCCACCAGCTCGGTGGTGCCGTGCGCCGCCCCGGGCCCGTTCGCGTCCTCGGACCGGCCGGCCCGGCCGCGCACGAAGGCCCGCACCAGGTCGTGGAGCCGGAACTGCGCCTCGTGGTGCGTGCGCACCACCGCGTCGACCAGGCTTGCCTCGAGCAGCACGTCGAGTGCGGTCTCCCCGGCACGGCGGTCATCGAGCACGGCACCGGCCACCCACCCGCTGAACGTGTCGACCGGCAGGTGCGCCACCGCCTCGACCACCTGCCTGGCCGGCGCCGGCAGCCCGTCGAGCACCCGGTTGAGCCCGGCTCGCAGCACCCCGAGGTCGTCGGGCACCTCACCCGCGAACCCGAGCCGGTCGAGCCGGTCGGCGAGCTCGTCGAGCGAGAGGTCCGGGCGCTGCACGGCGCGGCCCCCGACGATCCGCACCGCCAGCGGCATCCCCGCGGCCAGCCGGGCCACCTCGCGCGCGCCCTCCGGCTCGGCGGCGACCCGTTCGGCGCCGACGATGCGCGTCAGCAGGGTCATCGTGTCGGGCGGTGCCAGCGAGCGCAGCGGCACCCGGTGGGTGGCTCCGAGCCCCGGGAGCGACGAGCGTGACGTCGTGATCGCCATCGACCCGGCGGTGACCGGGAGCAGGTCGACGACGTCCTCGGTCTCGTCGCCGTCGGTGCCCAGGTTGTCGACGACCACGAGCACCCGCCGGCCGTCGAGCAACGAGCGGAACAGGCCCACGCGCGACTCACGCTCTGCCGGAACGGACTCCGGGTGCACACCGAGCAGCCTCAGGAAGGAGGCCAGGGCCGTGTCCACCCCGGCGCGCCGGGGGTCGTTGGCGGCGTCGTGGTAGAGCGCGCCGTCGGGGAACCTCCCCCGCAGTGCGTGCCCCGCCTCGAGCGCCAGGGCCGACTTGCCCACGCCGGCCAGACCCGTGACCGCCACCACCACCGGGCGATCGGCGCACTCGTCGGCTGCCGCCTCCACGGCGGTGAGCTCGGTCCCTCGGCCGACGAGCGCGGTGGGCCGGCGCGGCAGGGTGCGCGGCACCGGCAGCCCGGATGCCGGGGAGCCACCACCCGCGGTCGGCCCGCCGCCCGCACCGGCCGGGTCCCGCGCACGCCCCGGCGAGTCCTCCTCCGGCACTCGGGTGGGGCACGCGCCGGTGAGCACGAGCTGCTGGGCCCGGCGCAGCGGCTCCGAGGGCTGCACCCCGAGCTCCTCGTCCAGCCGCTCGCGCGTGGTGCGGTAGACGTCCAGGGCCCGTGACTGCTGGCCGGCGGCGGCCAGCGCGAGCATGAGCTGCGCGACGAACCCCTCGTGGAAAGGGTGCTGGGCGGTGAGGGCGTCGAGCTCGGCCACCAGGCCCTCCGTGCGCCCGGCATGCAGCGCCGCCTCGTGCCGCTCCTCGAGCACCGACAGGCGGGCCTGGCCCAGCCGGTTGCGCTCGACGTCGACCGCGGTGGTGTCGGGCGCGCCCTGCAGCGCGGTGTCGGGGAAGCGGGCCAGGGCGCGGTCGTAGTGCCCCAGGGCCACGGCCGGGTCCGTGGCCCTGGCCGCCCTCGCCAGGCCCACGCCGGCATCCCACTCGCGCACGTCGACCACCACCGAGTCACCGAGCCGGTAGTCGCGGCCGTCGGTGACGAGCACCGGCCCACCGTCGCGGGCCTTGCGCCGGATGCCGCTCACCAGCGACTGCACCCGGTTGCGCGCCGTGGCGGGCGGGTCGCCGGCCCACAACCACTCGCCGAGGGAGTCGACCCCGACCCGGTCGCGCAGCGCGGCGAGGCCCAGCAGGCCGCTCTCGAGCTCGGTGAGCCGCACGGGTTCCCCCTCGACCTCGAGCCGGATCCGGCCGAGCACGAACAAGCGTGCAGGCACGCTCCCCCCGATCCGTGACGACACCTCTTGGACCCTAGGTCGTGCCCACAGGACCGGCAACAGGTGCGCCTGCGGTGGACACCGGCCGTCCGCCAGGCGGGCACGCGACACTGCGATGAGCGGCCCCTCGGGCGTGTGGGAGGATCGACGACGACCTCGACCCCGCCCTCAGGAAGGCACCCGCATGAGCGAGCAGGCCGTCCCCGCCTCGCCGATCGAGCCGTGGCTGCGCGAGATCCTGCGCTGCCCGGCGTGCCGCAGCGAGCTGCTCGACGTGACCGGTGAGAGCGGGCCCGAGCTGGTGTGCACCTCCGCCGCCTGCGGCCTCGCCTACCGCATCGACGACGGCGTGCCGGTCCTCCTCGTCGACGAGGCGCGCCGACCCGCCTGAGCGGGGGCGCGGGAGGACACCACCGGATGCCGTGGGTCGACGAGAGCCGCCTGGACGACCCGGACGCCCTGCGCCTCCTCGACACCCGCGACTCACTGCGCTCGCTGGCCTCGGCCGGTGCCCAGGTGCGCCGGTCGCTGGTCTCGGCCGACGAGGCCGGCATCTCCCGGGCGGCTGGGGGAGAGCGCCCGCGCTCGGTGCTCGTCGCGGCGCTGGGGGGCTCCGCGCTCGTGTGTGACGTGCTCGACCTGCTCGCCGAGCCGGGCTCACCGGTGCCGGTGACCACCCGGGGCGGGCCGCCGCTGCCCGGCTGGGTCGGCCCCCTCGACCTGGTCATCGCCGTCTCCCAGTCCGGCCGTGCCACCGGCCCGCTCGCCCTGGCCGCCGAGGCCGCCCGGCGGGGCGCCTCGCTGCTCACCGTCGGTGCCGCGGGGTCGCCGCTGGCCGAGGTCAGTGCCCAGGCGCGCGGCGTTCACGTCGAGGTGGCGCTGCCGACCCCGTCGTCACGCACCGCGCTGTGGTCGCTGCTCAGCCCGGTGCTGCTGGCCGCCGACGCGATGGGGCTGGTGCAGTGTCCCGCCTCGGTGCTCGAGCGGGTGGCCGACGTGCTCGACGAGGTGGCCGAGGAGTGCCGCCCCAGCTCGGAGGCGTTCGTCAACCCGGCCAAGGTCCTCGCGCTCGGCCTGGGCGAGACGGTGCCGATCGTGCTCGGTGACGGCCCCCTCACCGGCGTGGCGGCCACCCGCGCCGCCTCGATGCTCGCCCGCACCGCCCGGGTGCCCGCCACCTACGGCGCCCTGCCGGATGCCGCGTCGCAGGTCGTCGCCTGTCTCGACGGGCCCTTCGGCTCCGGACTGACGTCCACCGCGCCGGGCGGCGACATCTTCGCCGACCCCTTCCTCGACGCGCCGCCCGCTCCACGGCTGGGCCTGCTCACGCTGCGCGACCCCGACCTCGACCCGCAGCAGGTCGCGCTCACGGATGCCGTGGTCGAGTCGGCCCGCGAGTCGGGCGTCACGGTGTGGGAGCAGGTGGCGCACTCCGGCGAGCCGATCGAGCGGCTCGCGTCGCTGGTGGCTCTCACCGACTACGCGGCCACCTACCTGGCGCTCGGCCTGGGGCTCGACCCGTCGGTGTCGCGGCACGTCACCGAGCTGCGCGACCGCACCTCCTGAGGAGCAGCCCTCCTGAGATCCCCGGCATCCGGGTGCCATCGCGACGAGCGCCGGCAACCACGGCCTCAGCGGCCGGCGAGGTAGCCGCCCACCCAGTTCAGCGCCCAGGACCGGTCCATCCGGAAGACCCCGGCGCTGCCCCTGCACAGGTCGCTCTTGGCCGACGACGTCACCGCGCCGACGACGTTGCTGTCGCCCAGGAAGTTCGGCCCGCCGGAGTCGCCGGAGCAGGCCCCGCCGGTGTCCGCGTTGGCCGAGAGCAGCAGGGAGTAGTTGCCGGTGGAGTTCGTGTTCACCTGCACCAGGCGCGGGGTCGCGACCATCCGTAACCGGAGGCTCTCGGTCTTCCAGGCGGAGGCCTCTGGGAACATCTTCTGCACGCCGTAACCCACTGTCGTGAAGCCGCTGTTCTTGATCTGACGTTGCGTCGAGGCCGCGTCGAACGTGTCGAGTGCCGGCAGCGCACCGTACTGGTCCAGCTCGTACGGCACGTCGAGCAGGACCACGCCGACGTCCCGCACCACGAAGTTCGCGGGGTCGTAGTCGGGGTGCGTGCGGGTCACGCCGCTCGCGTCGCCGTGCTTCGGGAAGTCGATCGCCGCGGCGTCCGTGAGGTCCGAGCCGAACCAGATGTCCGCCGACGCAGCCGGCGCCTGGGTGCAGTGCCCTGCCGTCAGGTAGACCGTCGACGAGAGCAGCGTGCCCGAGCAGCGCCACAGCGGGTTGCCGTCGGCGTCCTTGGCCACCATCAGCCCGACGTACGGGTGAGCGTCACCGTCGAGGTCGCCGTGCGTGATGGCGCTCGCGGGGGCGGCGCCCAGCGAGACGGCCAGCACCGTGACCGCCAGGACGGCCAGGCTCGTGGACCAGCGGGTGAGGATGGGATGGCGCATGTGCTCTCCTGCGAAATGTGGGCCCTGTTGGTCGCACCCTAGAGCACGCGCAGTCCGGGGAGAACAGCTCCGGTCCGAGCCAGGGCAGGCGCTGCCACTAGCAGTCCGCCCCAGGCACCACCACGACGGCCCGCCACGCCACTCCGGCCCCGCTCGGGCTCCGATCCGAGCCCTCAGGCCACCTGCTGGGCGAGGCTCACGAGCTCAGCACCGGGCAGGGTGAGCAGGTCGCGGCCGGTCAGCAGCAGCTTGCTGCGCCGCAGCCCGCTACCGACCACCACCTCCCCGGCGTCGACCACCGCGTCGTCGACCAGCACCGGCCAGCCCGGCGGCAGACCCACGGGGGTGATGCCCCCGAACTCCATGCCGGTCAGGCCCACGGCGTCGTCCATCGGCGCGAACGAGATCTTCCGTGCACCGAGGTGCCGGCGCACGGTGCCGTTGACGTCGGCCCGGTGCGTGGCGAGCACCATGACCGCCGCATAGGTCGTCACCTCCCCGCGCCGGCCGGCGACCACCACGCAGTTCGCGCTCGCCCCCAGGGCCACGTCGTATGCCGCGCAGAACGCCGCCGTGTCGGCGTGGGTCGGGTCGATCGGTGCGACCAGGGCACCCGGCACCGAGCCCACCGCCGCGGCAACCGGAGCCGCGAGCAGCTCGGGGTGTGCAGCGGCAGGTGACCAGTCGAGGGTTCCGCGAGCAGACGGCATACGGGCGACGGTAGCGGAGCGGCCGCCATCCGACCGCTGCGTGGTCACGCGGCCCTGCTCCCGCCCGTCGCGCCTTTAGGATCGCGACCATGTCAGCCGAAGGTGGGACCCGGGCCGTCATCGCGGCGCTCCTCGCGAACCTCGGGATCGCGGCGACGAAGTTCCTGGCGTTCTTCCTCACCGGGTTCTCGTCGATGCTCGCCGAGGCGATCCACTCGGTCGCCGACTCCGGCAACCAGATCCTGCTGCTCATCGGCGGGAAGCGCTCACAGCGCGAGGCGACCCCCCAGCATCCGTTCGGCTTCGGTCGCGAGCGCTACGTCTACTCGTTCATCGTCTCCATCGTGCTGTTCAGCCTCGGTGGCTGCTTCGCGCTCTACGAGTCGTGGCACAAGTGGCAGGAGACCCGCGGCGAGACCGACTTCGACCCGTTCGAGTCGCGCTGGTGGTGGGTCCCGGTGGTGGTGCTCGTCGTCGCGATCGGGATGGAGGGCTTCAGCTTCCGCACCGCCGTGCACGAGTCGAACAGGTCGCGCGGCTCACGCACCTGGGTGCGCTTCGTGCGCAGCTCCAAGGCGCCGGAGCTGCCGGTCATCCTGCTCGAGGACTTCGGCGCGCTGATCGGGCTGAGCCTCGCCCTGCTCGGCGTCGGGCTGATGCTCATCACCGGCAACCCGATCTTCGACGTGCTCGGCTCGGGGAGCATCGGCGTGCTGCTGGTGCTCATCGCCGCGTTCCTGGCCGTGGAGATGAAGTCGCTGCTCCTGGGGGAGAGCGCCACCCCCGAGCACCAGCGGGCCATCCTGGCGGCGCTGGCCGCGCCGGATGCCGTGCAGCGCGTCATCCACTCCAAGACCTTGCACCTCGGGCCCGAGGAGCTGCTGGTGGCAGCCAAGCTGGCCGTGGCGCCGACCGAGCGGGCCGACGAGGTGGCCGCGGCCATCGACGACGCCGAGCGCAGGGCCCGGGATGCCGTGCCCGAGCTCGTGCTGGTGATGTACCTCGAGCCGGACGTCGACCGCGGCGACGCCTACGTGCCGGCGGAGCGGCCGGAGCCTCCGGCACCCGCGGCTGGGCACTGACCCGAGCCGGTCACCCCATCCACCCGACGAGGTCGATGATGACGTGGGTGCCTCGGTACGCGAAGACGGCGACCTTCCCGTCGGTACCGACCCTGGCAATCACCTGGTTGGACACCGTCTGGCCCAGGGCGTAGTTGAGGTTCGACGTTGCCGGTCGCGACGTTCCCGACGCGAACACCGTGAGGTAACCGGACGAGACCGGCTTGGTCACCGTGACGGTGAGCACGACGGCCTTGACCTGGGTCGTGTCCGGAACCCCGCCCACGCCGCGGACCGCGAACGACCGGGTCTGGTTGCTGCCGAGGGCAGGTGCCGAGCTCGTCTGCGTGTTGACGATGCGGGCGGGCGTGGTGGGGTTGAACCGCGACCCCGCCGACGGGTCACCCGGCGTGTACCAGCCGACGACGTCGACGAGGACGTGCGTCGTGCCGGCCGAGTTGTAGGCACGGATGTCGCCACCCGACCCGAGCGGCATGGTCACCAGGTTCGGCACGATCGCTCCGGCCGGGAAGTTGACGCTGCTCGCGGTGGGTCGCTGTGCCCCGGCCGGGTAGAGGTCGAGGTGGCCGGCCTTCGTCGGCGTGACAGCGGTGAGGTTCACGACCACCGCCGTGGCGGTGAGCGGCACGCCGCCGAGCCCCGCCACCTCCACCAGGCGGCTCTCGCCCGAGGACAACGGCCTGGCTGAGGCGCCGCCCACCCCACGCGTGTCGAGGATGCGAGCCGGCACGGGCGCCGCCGTGTAGCGCGACGCTCGGGACAGGGATCCTCCCGAGTAGTAGCCGACGACGTCCATCACCACGTGGGTCGAGCCGGTCGAGTTGTAGTAGCTCGCCATCCCGGCCGCGCTCACCTGCACGGTGGCGTGGTTCGCGATGGTCTGGCCCGCAGCGAAGTTGATCGTCGTCACCGAGGGTCTGCTCAGCCCCGACCCCCAGAGCGTGAGGTACGACGCCTTGGTCGCACCCGTGACGGTGAGGTTGAGCACGACCGTCGACGCGCCACTGCTGGGGATGCCGGTGCCGCCTCCGGTGAGGGCCAGGGTCCGTGTCTGGCCCGCGCCGATCATCCCACCGAGCGTGCGGGTGTCGAGCACGCGGTAGGGGGTGACTGCGGTGAACTCACCGGTCGTCGAGACGTCGCGGGTGAACGACCGCGTGGTGGAGCTGCCGATCACCGCGTTGTTGGCGTCCAGTGAGCTGACCCTCCAGTACAGGACGCCGCTGGGCCACGCCGGCGACAGCTGGCCCGGTGCCCAGGCGGTGGAGTCGGTCGTGGCGGTCTCGAGGATGGTGCTGAAGGTCGAGGTCGCGCTGACGTCCACCTTGTAGCGGGTCGCTCGTGCCTGGGCGCCCCACGTGAAGAGCAGGGAGCTGCTGGTGACCGTGGCACCGTTCGGGGGGTCCGTCAGCGCCGGCGCCGGGCCGGTCACCGTGAACTTCGCCAGGCCCGAGGTGGCGTCGGACCAGCCACCCTGCCGCGCGTTGGCGTCGATCCGGCGCACGCGCCAGCCGTAGGTCTGGCCGGAGGGTAGGGCCGTCGCGAGGGCGGCGGTGGTGAGGCGGGTGCGGATCGAGCCCACGAGGTTCGTCGGGGACACCGGCGAGTCGGGGTTCTTGTAGACCTCGACGTCGTACTGCTGCGCGCTCGCCATCGGCGACCACTGGAACAGTGGTGTGCCCGTGACGCGCTGGTCACCGGTAGGGGTGATGCCCACCGGCGCGGGCGTCGACTTCGTGAACGACAGGTCGGCGCTCCACGTCAGCGGGTTCCCGCTGTTGTCCCAGGCCCGCACGCGCGCATACAGCGGTCCGTCCGGGTAGGACCCCGCCGCTGACGTGTAGATCGTCTGGTCGATGCCCTTGACGTCGTCGATGATGCCGGTGAAGTTCGCGGTGGTCGACACCTGCAGCTGGTAGGTGGCCGCCTCGAGGTCGACAGCGGTGCCGGCCGGTGCCGTGACCCCCGTCTGGTCCAGCCGGTTAGTGGCGAGGTAGTCGTCCCACCTGAAGATGACCGAGTTGTCGACCGGCGCGCCCGGAACGGCGGGGGAGGGGGTCGTCGCTGAGAGGTTGCCGATCGGGCGGGACTGCTTGCGGAAGGCCCACGCCTGGCCGAACACGGAGGCGTCGAAGGCGCCACAGAAGTTCGCCGAGAAGCAGGGCCGCACGAACCAGTAGGTCGCCTGCCCGGCCTGGCTGTCCGGCAGTGACTCGCTCGGCGTCAGGCT
>JBJMHU010000228.1:0-4167 GCA_045807225.1 Ornithinibacter sp.
CGATCTTGCCGGTGCCATCCGGACTCCCGTCGTCGGCGACCAGGACGTTGACAGCGGGCACCGCGGTCAACAGACGATCGAGGATCAGCGGCAGGTTCTCCCGCTCGTCGTAAGTGGGGATGATCACCAGAACGCGTTCACCGTGCGGGGTGTCGAGCTGCGGGCGCGAATCCTGCGGGCGGGGGGAGGGTGTCGATGCACTCTCTGGGCTCACGGTGCTGGGTCCTCCGTCGACGTTGCCGGTGCGGTCTGTTCCGCTGGAACGGCCGGTGCCGGACGCGCCCGCCTGCGCCGCCTGCCACCCATCAGGATGACGGCGGCCAGCGCCACCGGGGTGGCGATCGCGAGCACCCACTCCAGCGGGCCACCGAGAACCGTACCGGGTGTCGTCGCGGTGATCAGCGGCACACTGGGCGTGAGGTAACCGGGGGTGAAAAGCGGGATCGACGATTCCACCGTGCCGTCCGGCCGGATCACCGCCGAGACGCCGCTGGTCGAGGAGATGAGCACCTCCCGGCCGTGTTCGACTGCACGCACCCGGCTCATGGCCTGCTGCTGGTACGTCTCGTCGGTGTAGCCGAAGGTGGCGTTGTTGGTCTGCACCACGAGCAGGCTCGGGTCGTCGCCGGCGGCTCGCACGCTGTCGCGCATGAGGCCGTCGTAGGCCACCTCGAAGCAGATCGTCGGCAGGGCCACGTAGGCCCCACCGGCCGCCGGCACGGTGAAGACGCCGATCTCGCGGCCCGCGACGAAGTTGCCCGCGAGGTCGGCCATCGGCGTGAAGATCCGGAAGAACGCACGGGCGGGGATGTACTCGGCGAACGGCACCGGGTGCAGCTTCACGTAGCGCTGCGGCTCGGCCACCCCCGGCAGGTAGAAGAGGGAGACGTTCGAGCTGTAGCCGGGCGGCTCGGCGAGCACCGCGCCGATGAGCAGCGGCACGCCCACGGCGGCGCGAGCGTTGTCGATCTGGGCCGCGGCGTCAGGGTTGCGGAACGGGTCGATGTCGGAGGAGTTCTCCGGCCACACGACGAGGGTGAGGTCGTCGGGGGCGCGGCCGGCCAGCCGCTCCGTGCCGGTGACGTGGTTGTCGAGCACCGCCCGCCGCTGGGCGTTGAACTCGAGCCCCGCCTGGGGCACGTTGCCCTGCACGAACCCGATCGCCACGGGCCGGCCGTCGGTCGGCAGCGGGATGGCCAGCGGTGCGAGCGCGGCCAGCGCCAGCCCGGCGAGGGCCAGGCCGCCTGCCGCAAGCCAGGACCGGCGTGCCGCAGCGGTCACCGCAGCGAGCAGCAGGGTGCCCACCACGGCGACCGCGAAGGTCACCCCGGGCGCCCCCAGCCACCTGGCCACGTGCGCCAGCGGGCTGTCAGCCTGGCTGAATGCCAGTCGAGCCCACGGAAACCCGCCGTAGGGGGTGGCGCCCCGGGCCCACTCCTGCACCACCCAGGCAGGCGGGATCAGGAGCTGGGCCAACCAGGGGTGTCCGGCGACGGTGAGCCGACGCCCGGCATATCCGACCACGGCCGACATCGCGGCGATGTAGAGGGCCTCGAGCACCGCCAGGGCGAACCACGGCAGGGCGCCGACGTAGACGCCAGACCAGGACAGCACGGGCACGAAGAAGGCCAGCCCGGCGAGCAGGCCCAGCAGCGCCCCCTGCCTGGCGCCGGCCGTCAGGGTCGCCGCGCCGAGCAGGGCCACCCCCACGGGTGCGAGCCACCACAGGTTCGCCTCGGGGAACGCCACCCACAGGCACACACCGGCGGCGACGGCGGCCGCTGGGCGCGCGGCATACCGGAGCGGGGTGGGCACCCGCCAACGGTAGGTCACGAAGCCGGGGGCACCACCACGACCCCGCGGGCGGTGGTCGCCACCACGGGAGGGTCGAGCACGTCGGCGGCCGAGGCGCCGCGTTCGGGGTTGCCCCGCCCGACGACGCGCACCTCGAACTCCATCTCGCGCGAACGGGTTCCGACCCGCACGAGCCTGGCCTCGATCTCGATCACGTCACCGGCGCGGACGGGGGCGAGGAACTGCACCGAGGAGTAGGAGGCGAAGAGCCCCTCGTCACCGTCGGTGCGGATGCACATCTCGGTGGCGACGTCGCCGAAGGCTGCCAGCGAGTAGGCGCCGTCGACCAGGTTCCCGGCGTAGTGCGCGTGGCTGTAGGGCACATAGCGGCGGTGGACGACGGTGGCGCCGACCTCGGCACGGGTCATCGCTGAGCTCCTCGTGGGTCGGGGTGGGTGCGGGACGCGACCAGCTCGTGCACCAGGTACGACGCGACCTCGCCGGGCGTGGTGCCCCGGCCGAAGACCCGGTCGACGCCCAGTGCGCCGGCCGATCCCTCCTCGAACCGCGGGCCGCCGACGACGAGCAGCGGCACCGAGCCGGCCGGGAACGCCTCGCGGAAGGCGGCGGACATGGCTGTGGTGTTGTGGATGTGGGCGTCCTTCTGGGTGACGACCTGCGAGACCAGCACGGCATCCGCGCGCACCTCGCGGGCCGTGTTGACCAGGTCGGGCACGAGCACCTGGGCCCCGAGGTTGACCACCGTCAGCTCGCGGTAGTACTCCAGCCCCTTCTCGCCGGCGAACCCCTTGATGTTGAGGATGGCGTCGATGCCGACGGTGTGGGCGTCGGTGCCGATGCAGGCGCCGACGACGACCAGCTTGCGGCGCAGGCGCCTCTTGATCTCGGTGTTGATCTCCTTGGAGGTCAGCAGCGGGAACTCGCGCTCGTGCACCTCGACCTCGCGCACGTCGACGAGGTGGGTGACCGACCCGTAGACGACGAAGAAGGTGAAGTGCGGCCCCATCGCCTTGGCGTGCACGAGCAGCGCGGGCTCCAGGCCCATCTTGGCGGCCAGCTGCAGGGCGGCACCCTCGGCGCGCTTGTCGTGCGGCAGCGGGAGGGTGAACGAGACCTGCACCATGCCGTCGCCGGTGGTGTCGCCGTAGGGCCGCACGACCTGCCCGGGCTCGGCGAGGCTCTGGTCACCCTCGACGGCGTGCTCCATGCGGCGCTGCGCGTCGTGCGCGTCGCGGCGGCGGGTCATCGGGTCGCCCCTTCCTCGAGCAGGGTCGTCGCGGGGTTGTCGTAGTCGTCGGCCTTGGCGGCGACGCCGTCGAGCCCCTTGCCCTTGGTGGGCGGCCGCTTCATCGAGCCGAACGTGCCGTCGGCGATGGCCGCGAGCAGCGGCTGCGGGTGAGCCGTGCCGCGGGTGGCGGTGTCGCTGACGATCGTGTCGAGCAGGCCGACGGCCTCGGCGAGCACCTGTCGCGCCCGGGTCTGGATCAGCCCGTCGTGGGGTGGGTGGAAGTCCTCGGTGAGCCCGCCGGCGGCGTTGAGCACGTAGCGGACGTTCTGCAGGGCGAGGTCGCGGTCGCTGAGCCATGGCGTCACGACGGCCTCGGTCATCATGCCGACGAGCAGGATGCCCTGGCCGGTCATCGCGCCCACCAGGTTGAAGAAGCCGTCGAGCAGGTAGCCGCGGAAGACGTCGCCGGTCATGTGCTTGGTGGGCGGCATCCACTTCAGGGGGGCCTCGGGGAACAGTTGCCGGGCGAGCAGGGCGTGGGCCAGCTCGAGCCGGAAGCTGTCGGGGATCTCGGGGTTGATCTCGAAGGCGTGGCCCAGGCCCAGCTGCCAGTCCTCGAGCCCGGCCTCGTGCGCGAACCGCTCGTTGAGCAGCTGGCTCACGGTGACGGTGTGCGCCTCGTCGACGGCGTCGGCGGTGGTGAGGTAGTTGTCCTCGCCGGTGTTGATGATGATCCCGGCGCGGGCGTGCACCATCCGGCTGAACCGCTGGTCGACGAAGGTCCGCTGCGGGTTGATGTCGCGGAAGAGGATCCCGTACATCGCGTCGTTGAGCATCATGTCCAGCCGCTCCAGGCCGGCGAGGACGGCGATCTCCGGCATGCACAGGCCCGAGGCGTAGTTCGTCAGCCGCACGTACCGGCCGAGCTCCGCGCTGGTCTCGTCCAGCGCGGCCCGCATCAGCCGGAAGTTCTCCTGGGTGGCGTAGGTGCCGGCGTAGCCGGTGCGGGTGGCGCCCTCGGGCACGTAGTCCAGCAGCGACTGGCCGGTGGACCGGATGACCGCGATGACGTCGGCGCCGGCCCGGGCGGCGGCCTGGGCCTGCGGGATGTCCTCGTAGATGTC
>JBJMHU010000229.1:0-25117 GCA_045807225.1 Ornithinibacter sp.
AGCGGAAGCCCACTCCTTGCACCCGCCCGCGCACGAACACCGTCATCCGCCGCACCTCGTCGGCCCCACCCGCGCCAGCCACGCGCCGATGCTAACGACCGGACCGCGGATGACCTCGGCACCACGGCCGCACGACACTGCGCCCCACGAGCGCGCCTCCGTCACGCTGTCACCACCGGCCCCTACCGTTACCACATGAGCATGGTGCAGGCCGGCGGCCCCGCCGCACCTCCCGCGCCCGGGGGCCGCCCGCAGGTCGCCACCCCGCAGGCGCCGGCCAGAGCGCAAGCCGGAGCCGGCCGCCTGGCCGGCCTCGACGGGCTGCGCGCCCTGGCCATCCTCGCGGTGCTCGTCTTCCACCTCGACCCGACCTGGCTGCCCGGCGGGTTCCTCGGCGTCGACGTCTTCTTCGTCGTCTCCGGTTTCCTGATCACCACGCTGCTGGTGCGCGAGCGGGTCACCAGCGGGCGCACCGACCTGCCCGGCTTCTGGGCACGCCGCGCCCGGCGTCTGGTCCCCGCCCTGCTGGTCTGCGTGCCATCGGCCGTGCTGCTCGCCCGGCTCAGTGAGGGCGACCTGCTCGGCGGCATCGAGCGGCAGGTGCTCGGCGCCACCACCTTCACCTCGAACTGGCTCGAGATCCATGCCGGCACCGACTACTTCGCCGCCACCTCGCCGCAGCTCCTCATGAACCTGTGGTCACTCGCGGTCGAGGAGCAGTTCTACCTGCTCTGGCCGCTGGCCGTGCTCGGCCTGCTCGCCGTGACCCGCCGCCCCGAGGTGCGTGCCGCCACGGCGCTCGGCCTCGCGCTGCTCTCGGCCGGCCTGATGGCCGTGCGCCTGGACCCCGAGAGCCCCACCCGCGTCTACTACGGCACCGACACGCACGTCATGGGCCTGATGCTCGGCGCCGCGCTGGCGTTCGTCTACGCCGCCCCGCACCGCGCGTGGACCACCTCGACGTGGTGGGCCGAGCACCGCCGCCACGTGGGCGGGGTCGCACTGCTCACCCTGCTCGCGCTGATGGCGCTGGGTGGCGAGGACTCCGCGCTCACCTTCCGCGGCGGCATCCTGCTGGCATCCCTGGCGACCACCGCCCTGCTGCTCGTCGTCGTCGAGCGGCCGGGCCGGCTGCGGGCGGTGCTCGAGCTGCCACCGGCCCGCTGGGTCGGCGCCCGCAGCTACGGCATCTACCTGTGGCACTGGCCGGTCTTCCTCGTCATCGGCTCCGACCTGCCCGTGGCACCCGGCGGCGGCACCTACCTGCTCACCCGGCTGTGGTGCGTGGTGGTCACCTTCGTGATCGCCGACCTGTCCTACCGCTTCGTCGAGACCCCCGTGCGGCGGCACGGCTTCGCGGGCTCCGCGCGGGTGGCCACCGCCCGGCTGCGCCGGTGGGGCACCCGCAGCGCGCGCATCATCTGGTCGGTGGCGCTCGTGCTCGTGATGGCGCTCGTGGCCGTGCTGCTCACCGCGCCCGACCGCACCTCCACCGAGGAGCTCATCTCTGCCAACGAGGCCGAGCTGGCCGGGGGGGCGCCCTCCCCCACTGCCTCGGCCCCCGCGGCCGGCGCCCCCGCCACCGGCACCCCCGCCACCGGCGCGACCGTCGCACCGACCGCCGCCCCGGCGGTGTGGACGATGCCCAAGGGCACCGAGATCGACGCCTTCGGTGACTCGATGATGGTCGGGGCGATCCACGCGCTGCGCTACTACCTGCCCAAGATCCGGGTCGACGCCAAGTCCAACCGCAAGTGGCACGAGGCGCCCGCCCTGGTCGGCGCCCGGGGCGACACGCTGCGCCGCGCCGTCGTGCTCGCCTTCGGCACCAACGCCGGCACCGACGAGGCGTCGATCCGGCGCACCCTCACGCAGATCGGACCCGACCGGATGGTCGTCATCGTCACCGAGCACGGGCGCTTCGCCCGGGTGAAGGCCGACAACGCGAAGCTGCGCGAGATCGTCCGGGACATGCCCAACGTTCGGCTGGCCGAGTGGGACGCCGCCCTCGCCGGCACCACCGGCCAGCTCCAGCCCGACGGCATCCACCCGAGCCTGAAGGGCTCGCACCTCTACGCGAAGGTCGTGCGGCAGGCGTTCGCCGAGCTGTCGCAGGCGCACACCGGCACAGCAGTCAAGCTCACGCCCCTGCCGATGCCCTGACCCCCCGCGGGCGCGGCTGGCAGCGCGGGCAGGAGAACGACGAGCGGTTCATGAAGTGCTCGCGCCGGATGGGCGTGCCGCAGCGGCGGCAGGGCCGACCGACCTGGCCGTAGGCCGCCAGCGAGCGGTCGAAGTACCCCGACGCGCCGTTGACGTTGACGTAGAGCGCGTCGAAGCTGGTGCCCCCCTGGCCCAGCGCCTCGCGCATCACCTCGGCCGCGGCGTCGAGCACGGCGCCGATGCGAGGCTTGCTGAGGGCGCTGGCGACCCGCTCGCCGTGCACCTGCGCGCGCCACAGTGCCTCGTCGGCGTAGATGTTGCCGATGCCGGACGCCACGGTCTGGTCGAGCAGCACCCGCTTGATGGCGCTGTCCTTGGCCTTGATGCGGCGCACCACAGCGGGCCGGTCGTACGCCGGTTCGAGCAGGTCGGGTGCGATGTGCGCGATGGTCGTCGGGATGCCGTGCGCGTCGAGGTCGGCGAGCGCGAGCCCGCCGAAGGTTCGCTGGTCGACGAAGCGCAGCTCGGGGCCGCCGTCGGCGAAGCGGAACCGGGCGTGCAGGTGCTTCTCGTCGGGCGCGCCGGCATCCTCGACGAGCAGCTGACCGCTCATCCCGAGGTGCAGGATCAGGCCCACCCCGTCACCGAGGTCGAGCCAGAGGTACTTGCCGCGGCGGCGCACCGCCTCGACCCGCCGGCCGGCGAGCCGGTCGGTGAGGTCTCGCGGGCCGGCGGTGTGGCGGCGGGCCACCCGGTGCCCACGCAGCTCGACGTCGGCGACGGTGCGGTCGAGCACGTGCTCGGCGAGGCCGCGGCGGACGACCTCGACCTCGGGAAGCTCAGGCACGGTCCTGCGGGGCCGGCGCCTCCTCGGGGCCGACGACGGGCCCCTCGTGCGCGTCGCGGATGGCGGTCCACGCCAGGGCGGCGGCCTCCTGCTCGGCGACCTTCTTGGTGCGGCCCGAGCCACTTCCGAGCACGGTGGCCCCGACGACGACCTTCGCCTCGAACCACTTGGCGTGCTCGGGACCGTCCTCGGTGACGCTGTACTCGGGGGCGCCCAGGCCGTGGCGGGAGGTGATCTCCTGCAGGCTGGTCTTCCAGTCCAGGCCGGCGCCGAGGGTGGCCGACTGGGCCAGCAGCGGGTCGACGAGGTGGTGCACGAGCTCGGCGGCGGCCTCGATGCCGGCCGACTGGTAGACCGCGCCGATGACCGCCTCGACGGTGTCGGCGAGGATCGAGTCCTTGTCGCGCCCGCCGGTCGACTCCTCACCGCGGCCGAGGTAGACGTAGTCGCCCAGGCCCAGCGTGCGGCCGACCTCGGCGAGGGCGCGCATGTTGACCACGGCCGCCCGCAGCTTGGCGAGCTGGCCCTCGCTGGTGTCGGGGTGCGCGTTGTAGAGCGTGGTCGTGACGACCAGGCCCAGCACCGAGTCGCCGAGGAACTCCAGCCGCTCGTTGTGCGGCAGGCCCCCCGCCTCGTACGCGTACGAGCGGTGCGTCAAGGCACGCCCGAGCACCGCTGCGTCGACCGGGCCGCCGGTCACCTCGGTGAGGTGGTCGAGCAGCTCGCTGACGGGTCGCAGCGGCGTGAGTGCACCGGCCGAGGCCGACCCCTTCCCCATCGGGGCGGGGTCAGCCCTGGTGCTCGGTGCGCTCGGCGACGCCGTAGTGGCGCCCCTTGTAGGTGCCACACGACGGGCACGCGACGTGCGGCTGGGTGAGCGACTTGCACTGGGGGCAGGTCGTCGTGGCGACCGCGGTCGCCTTCCAGTTGGCGCGGCGCGAGCGGGTGTTGGAGCGCGACATCTTCCGCTTCGGAACGGCCACGTCAGGTCCTCTTCTCTGTCGGCGTGGGCTGCTCGTCGGCAAGTGCCGAGAGGGCGGCCCATCGGGGGTCGATCAGGTCGTGCTGATGCTCCGGGTCCTCCGCGAGCGGCAGGCCGCACTCGGAGCACAGCCCGGGGCAGTCGGGCCGGCACACCGGCTGGAACGGCAGCGCTGGCACCACCGTGTCCCGGAGCACCGGCTCGAGGTCGATGAGACCGTCCTCGATCCGGAGCTCCTCGTCCGCGTCCTCGTCCCCCACCTCGTGGTGGTGGGCGTGCCGCTCGGCGTAGACGAACAGCTCCTGGAAGGTCCCGTCGACCGCGAGGGCGACAGGGTCCAGGCACCGCACGCAGGCGCCGGTCGCCGTGCCACGGACCGAACCGGTGACGAGCACTCCCTCGACGACGGACTCCAGGCGCAGGTCGAGGGTGAGGGGCTGGCCCTCCTCGACGCGCATGACCTCCGTGCCGAAGTCGCTCGGCGCCCCGACCTCACGCGTCAGCTCGGTCATCGTCCCGGGTCGCCGGCCGACGAGCTTGGTGTCGAGCACCATCGGGGACCGGGGGTCGAGTCGAGTCATGAGCCTTGGGTGGGGTCGGGGTGGTTCGGCCACGTCACACGGACGCAGACCGAGGGTCAAGGTTACCGGTCGTGGGCGATCCACCCAAACCGGGCGGCTGCGTCACCGGTCGAGGCTGTCCTCGACGGCGGCAGCCACCTGCGGGGCCAGCGTCGCGGCGTACGTGGCGGTCACGTGGTCACCGGCGCGGTGCACCGCCACGTGCCCGACGACGACGGGGCACTGCTCCCCCGGGCAGATGACAGGGGTGAGGTCGAGCAGCCGCACGTCGGCGCCGCCCGCGGATGCCGCGGCGACCGCCTCGCGCTGCACGGCCAGACCGCTGCCGGCCACGGCGGATGCCGTGTCGAACGAGCAGCGGGTGAGCTCGCGCGGGTGCCGGGCGGCGCAGACGTCGAGGTCGTCCGGAGAGCGGGGGCTGTCGCCGACGACCACCACCGGCACCCCGGCATCCGACATGGCGCGCCAGCGCGAGGCGTAGCCGTCGACCATCGGACGGCGCTGCGTGCCGTTGCCGGCCCAGGCGCTGGCGGCCACGCCCGAGGTGACCACGGCGTCGGGCGGGTCGGCGCGCAGGGCCTGCACGACCGCCCGGTTCCAGGCGTCGCACTGCGGGTAGGCGGCGCCGGCCAGGGCAGCCGGGGCGTCGGAGAAGGCGCACGACGACTTGCCGTAGGTGACGACCCGCCAGCCGCGGGTGGCGGCGGCCTCCTCGAGCGCCGGCAGCCACTGCATCGCCTTGGAGTCGCCGACCAGGGCGACGGTGGTGCGGCCTCGGGGGTCCCCGAAGGTGCAGGCGACCGCCGTGGTGGCCTCGGCCGGCACCTGGCACCGGTCGACGTCGGCCTTCGGCCGGTCCTCGCCGGCCACCAGCGGGTCGGGGGTCACCCAGCCCGGGTCGTCGACGACGGTGAAGGGCCGGCCGGGCGTCAGCGTCGCCGCGCCCAGCTGCGACACCGGTGGCAGCGCACCGCCGGGCGGGGCGGTGGTGAAGGGCGAGCGCAGCACGAACAGTGGCAGGGCGGCCAGCACGCCGACGCACGACAGGGCCAGCCCGGCAGCGAGCAGGGCGCGGGGCCGGTCGCGCAGCCAGGGCCCGTGGTGGATCGGGGACTCCAGGAACCGCCACGACAGCCACGCCGGCAGCACCGACGCGAGGGCGAGCGCGACCAGCCCCCACGGCGGAAGCGTGACGTCGAGGTCGTCGGCGACCCAGCCGCCCAGGATGATGACCGGCCAGTGCCAGAGGTAGACGGAGTACGACAGGGCACCCACCCAGACCATCGGCGCGGTGCCCAGCAGGCGCACCGGCCCACCCGCCGGCCCCTGCCAGCCGACCCAGAGCAGCACGGCGGTCGGCACGGTGGGCAGCAGCGCCCACGCACCCGGCCAGTCGACGTCCTGGGGCAGCCAGAGCGCCACGGCGAGCAGCGCGACGAGGGCGGCCCAGCCCAGCCCCGCCGCACCCCGGGCGGGGGTGGTCGGCCGTGGCCGCCCGGCCAGGGCGACGGCGAGCAGCGCCCCGATGCCGAGCTCCCACACCCGGGTGGTGGTGGTGAAGAAGGCCGGGCGCGGCGAGGTGTGCGAGAACCACACGGACCACAGGAACGAGGACCCGACGAGGATGCCGAGGGTGAGCGCCACGACGCGGCGGCTGGGGCGGCGGACCACCAGGGCCAGCACGATCAGCAGCAGCGGCCAGACGACGTAGAACTGCTCCTCGACGGCCAGGCTCCAGAAGTGCTGCACCGGCGAGGGCAGCACGTCGGAGGCGAGGTAGTCGGTCTCGCGGCGCGCGAAGACCCAGTTGACGACGTACATCGCGGCCGCCGCCACGTCGACGCCGATGTCGCGGCGGCGCAGGCCGGGAACGACGAACCACGAGACCAGGGAGGTGGACACCAGCACGAGCACGGCCGCCGGGAGCAGACGGCGGATGCGGCGCCCCACGAACCGGATCCAGGAGATCGACCCGCTGCGGTCGAGCTCGGCGACGAGCAGCCCGGTGATGAGGAACCCGGAGATGACGAAGAAGATGTCGACGCCCACGAAGCCGCCGCGCACCGGCAGGCCCGCGTGGTAGGCGAGCACGGTGAGGATCGCGACCGCCCGCAGGCCCTCGACGTCCGGCCGGAAGCCGGCCCTGGCGCCCTTGTCGCCCGTCGCGCCGCGGGGCGCGGTCGTCGTGGCCGTGGCCGACGGCATCCGGTCGGGTCGTTCGCGCGCGGGCGCGGGGTCAGCGGTCGGCACTCAACCGGGCGAGCAGGGCGTCGCGCACCTCGTCGGGCACGAGACCGGTCACGTCGCCGCCCCAGCGCGCGACCTCCTTCACCAGCGAGCTCGAGACGTGCTCGAAGGCCGGGTCGCCGGGCAGGAAGATCGTCTCGATGCCGGTGAGGTGCCGGTTCATCAGCGCCATCGGCCACTCGTAGGTGACGTCGGAGGGGCCCCGCACGCCCTTGACGACCACGTCGGCCTCCAGCTCGCGGCACACGTCGACGAGCAGCCGCTGCGCGAACGCCTCGACGCGCACGCGCTCGGTCAGGCCACGCGCGGCGAGCGCCCGCTCGACGAAGCCGATCCGCTCCTGCACGCTGAACGTGCCGGCCTTGGCCGGGTTGTGGAGCACGGCGGCCACCACCTCGTCGTGCAGCGCGGCGGCGCGCTCGATCACGTCGAGGTGCCCGGAGGTCACCGGGTCGTACGAGCCGGGGCACACGGCGCGGCGGGGGCGAGGGGTCACGGGCACCACCGTACCGACGGAGGCGGCGGAGCCGGCTCAGTCCTGCTTGGCCGCCTCCTCGACCTCCTTGGCCTTCTCCTTGGCCTCGGCCTTGATCGCCTCGGCCTTCTCGCGCGCGCCCTCCGGAGCGAGGGTGCCCTCGTCGACCGCCTCGTCGAGCAGGGCGGCGACCTGCTCGGTGGTGGCGCACCCCTGGTCGAGCAGGTCGTTGCGGCGGGCCAGCCAAGCTGCTCCCAGCCGCTCGCGCTCCTCCATGGACACGTCCTCGCGGGAGGGGTTGATGATCGTCTGCTCCTCCTCGTTGGAGTGGTGGTTCACCACCGTCGCGAGGTCCTCGAGCGCGTCGTCGTACTCCTGGCCCTCGGTGTCCTCGACCTGCAGGAAGGCCAGCAGGGCCTCGATGATCTCGGCGTGCTCCTCCTCGCCGTGCTCCTCCTCGTGCTCCGAGATCGCGCGGTCCTTGCGCAGGGTCGGGTAGACCTTCTCCTCCTCGGACCGTGCGTGGGCGACGAGCACCTCGGCCAGGGCCTGGCGCGCCGACGACCGGTCGGTGTCGTTGCGGCGGGCCAGGCGCAGCAGGTCCTCGAAGAGTCGGTGGTCCTGCAGGATGCGCTCGAGCACGTCGCCGTCCGTCGGCCGGGGGACGTCGATGTCGGTGGTGGAGGTGGGTGTGGTGGTCGTCGTCTCGCTCATCGGGCCATCCTCACCGAGAACCGCCACGCGCCGGGGGCGCAGGGTCAGCCGAACATCGCCCGGTAGTGCTCGGACTGCGCCGGGTGGTAGTCGTCGAAGTCGATCGCAGCGACGTCCGCGCCGGTCTCCGCGGCGACGAGCCGGTCGAGGTAGTACTCCCAGCCGGGGCCGACGCCCGCCGCCAGCTCGGCGTCCGGCACGGACTGGCTGAAGGTCAGCGTGGTCGTGCCACCGGCCTCGGCGAGCTCGAGCACGAAGTGCCACACGGTGTCCGTCCCCAGGACCTGCGAGGTCAGCGCCAGCCGGTGTGGCGGGTCGCAGTCGTCGATCGTGAACATCTCGGGCTTCACCTCGTCACCCTCGGCGTTCATCCGGAACAGCACCTCGCCGGATGCCGGGTCGCCGGTCCAGGTGCCGATCCAGCGTTCCAGCCGGTCGGACTCGGTCACCGCTGCCCACACGGACTCGATCGGCGCCCGGAACGTGCGGTCGAACACGACGCTGTCGTGACCGTTGCGGGTGGCCCGGCGCCCGGTGGTGATGGGGGTCATGCGGTCTCCTCCGCTGGGTGTGCGGTCGTCGCCGCCTCCGGGGTGCGGACTTGGCGACGGTCGCGGGTGGTGCGGCGCACCTCGAGGTCGAGGCCGTCGAGCACCGCCTCGTCGAACCTGGGGCCGGGGTGCAGGTCGTCGATCAGCCGGCGGACCGGCTCGAGTCCCGCCCGCGCCAGCGCGTAGTGGCGTTCTCGCCCATGGCGCTCGGCAGTGACCAGCCCGCCCTCGACGAGCACCCGCAGGTGCCTGCTGACGGCCGGCCGGCTGATCGGGTGCGCCGCGGCGAGGTCGACCACTCGGGCCGGGCCCGAGCCGAGCGTGCGCAGCAGCTGACGGCGCACCGGGTCGGCCAGCGCTGGGAACGGGTCCATGACCTATTGGTAACGGATCAGTTACCACTGTGTCAACGCTGTCAGTCGCGGGTGGCGTACCAGACGGTGGTCTCGCCGTACTTCTTCGGCTTGGTGGCGAGCACGATGCCGTCGGGCCAACCGGGCTCAGGGCTGCGCGTCGAGCGCTCCACGACGAGCAAACCGCGCGGGGCGAGCCAGCCGGCGCGCAGCCGGTCGAGCACCTGCCCGAGGGCGGCCTCGTCGTGGTCGTAGGGCGGGTCGACGAAGACCAGGTCGCTCGGCTCGTCGGGCGCCGGATCGGGGAACAGGTGCGCGGTCACC
Organism: Ornithinibacter sp.; assembly: GCA_045807225.1. Lineage (GTDB taxonomy): Bacteria > Actinomycetota > Actinomycetes > Actinomycetales > Dermatophilaceae > Fodinibacter. The sequence goes on from JBJMHU010000229.1 coordinate 9,238, forward strand.
GTGCTGCGCACCACGCGGATGCCGGGCAGCCTCAGCTCGCGCCCGTTGGCGGCGATGACGTCGGCCGCGCGACGGTCGGACTCCACCAGGACCACCCGGGCCGCACCGCGCGACGCGGCCTCCAGGCCCAGCGCGCCGGACCCGGCGTACAGGTCGAGCACCCGGGCTCCGCGCACGGCGTCGCGGGCGTCGAGCGCCGAGAACACCGCCTCGCGCACCCGGTCGCTGGTGGGCCGGGTGCCGGAGCCGGGCGGGGTGCGCAGGGTGCGACCGCCCGCGGTGCCGGCGATGACCCGGGTCATCAGCCACGCTCCAGGTAGGCGGCCTGCTCGGCGTCGACCCGGGCGCGCACCGCCGCGGCCAGGTCGGGGTGCCCGGCGAGCTCGGGGTCGTCGGCGACGAGGGCGAAGGCGTCCTCGCGGGCCTGCTCGATGACCTCCTCGTCGTCGAGGATGTGGAGGAACTCGAGCTGGGTGCGGCGGCCGTGCTGGGCTGCGCCGAGGATGTCGCCCTCGCGCCGCTGGGACAGGTCGAGCCGGGCCAGGACGAACCCGTCGGTGGTCGCGGCGACGGCGTCGAGCCGGGTCATCGAGGCCTCGGCCTCGGTGCCGGTGACCAGCAGGCAGAGCCCGGGGTGCCCACCACGGCCGATGCGCCCGCGCAGCTGGTGCAGCTGCGAGACACCGAACCGGTCGGCATCCATGACCACCATGACGCTGGCGTTGGGCACGTCGACGCCCACCTCGACCACCGTGGTCGACACCAGCACGTCGAGCTCGCCGCGCTGGAAGCGGGCCATCACGGCATCCTTCTCGTCGGCCGGCAGCCGCCCGTGCAGCACCTCGAGCGACAGCCCGGCGAGGGCCGGCTCCTGGGCGAGGTCGGCGTGCACGGCATACACGCTCTTGAGCGGGCGCGGGGGTGCGGCGGGCGCGTCGTCGTCGGCGTCGTCGGGCGCCGCCTCGGCCCGCAGGTCGGTGCCCTCGTCGGCGCCGTCGTCGTCGCCGATGCGCGGGCACACGACGTAGACCTGCCGACCGGCGCGCACCTCCTCGGCCACCCGCGCCCAGGTGCGCGCCATCCAGCCCGGCCGGTCCTCGGGCACGACGTGCGTGGTGACGGGCGCCCGGCCGGCGGGCAGCTCGCGCAGGGTCGAGGTCTCGAGGTCGCCGAAGACGGTCATCGCGACGGTGCGCGGGATGGGGGTGGCGGTCATCACGAGCACGTGCGGCGGCACCGCGCCCTTGCCGCGCAGGGCGTCACGCTGCTCGACGCCGAAGCGGTGCTGCTCGTCGACGACGACCAGGGCGAGGTCGAGGAAGTCGACGTTCTCCTGGAGCAGCGCGTGGGTGCCCACGACGATGCCGGCGTCACCGCTGACGATGTCGAGCAGGGTGCGGCGGCGCTCGGCCGTGGACTGGCTGCCGGTGAGCAGGGCCACCCGGGTGCCGTGCTCGGCGCCCCCGAGCATGCCGCCCTCGGCGAGGTCGCCGAGCATCGCGGTGATGGTGCGGTGGTGCTGCGCGGCGAGCACCTCGGTGGGGGCCAGCAGCGCCGCCTGTCCCCCGGCATCCACCGCGGCGAGCATCGCGCGAAGGGCGACCACGGTCTTGCCCGACCCCACCTCGCCCTGCAGCAGCCGGTGCATCGGCACGTCGCGACCCATCTCGGCAGCGATGGTCGCGCCGATCTCGTGCTGCCCGGCCGTGAGCGTGAACGGCAGCCGGGCGTCGAACGCCTCGAGCAACCCGCCCGCCCGGGCCGGGCGCGGCGTCGTGGACTGCCCGGATGCCGTGCGCCGCCGCTGCGCCAGCGTCACCTGGAGGACGAACGCCTCCTCGTAGCGCAACCGCCGCTTGGCCGTCTCGACCTCGGCCATCGTGTCGGGGGTGTGGATGCCGCGCAGCGCCTCGGTGCGCGACACCAGCTGTCGCCGGGCCCGTACGTCGGCCGGCAGCGCGTCGGGCACGTCGTCGAGCACGTCGAGCACCCGGCGCACGCTCTCGGTGACGGTCCAGGTGTGCAGCTTGCCGACCTGGCGGTAGATCGGGATGAGGGCCTTGCGGTCACCGGCGTCGAAGTCGTCGAGCATCGTGTAGCCGGGGTGGGTCAGCTGCAGGCGCGAGTTGTACCTGCCGACCGTGCCCGCGAAGATGCCGCGCGCCTTGGGCACCAGCGCCTTCTGGTGGCCGTAGGCCTTGAAGAAGGTGAGGTCGATGTCGTGCCGGCCGTCGGTGATGACGACGTTGAGCATGGTGCCCTTGCGCTTGACCATCGGCCGGGTCGTGGCGCTCTTGACCTCGGCGACGCCGACGAGGAACTTGCCGACCTCCGCCGTGCCCAGGTCGGCGTCGCGGGTGCGGTAGCGCCGCGGCCAGAACGCGAGCAGCTCACCGACGGTGGTGATGCCGCGAGCCTGCTCGAACTGCTTGGCCGCGGTGGCGATGATGCGGTCGAGCCTGCTCGACTCGGTGGCCACGTCAGGTCACCCCCACTCACTCCACCCCGACCAGCAGGGGGTAGACCGGCTGGCCGCCGTCGATGACGACGACCTCGAGCTCGGGGCGGTCACGCTCGAGGGCGGCCGCGATCCCGACGCCCAGGCCGGGGTCGGCCTCGGCACCCAGCACCAGGGTGACCAGCTCACCACCGGCGGAGAGCAGCCGGTCGAGCACGTCGCGCCCCGCCACGGCGACGTCGGTGCCCAGGAAGGCGACGTCGCCGTCGACGATGCCGAGAACGTCGCCCGGGTGGCACACCCCGGCCCAGGTCAGGGCCTCCTTGGTGGCCACCGACACCGCGCCGTGCCGGGTGGCCACTGCCGCACCGGTCATGGCGACCACGTTGCTGTGCACCGAACGACCGGGGTCGAGCACGGCGAGCGCCGCCAGGGCCTGCACGGTGGTGCGGGCGGGCACCACGTGCACGTCGATGCCCGACCCGGCCGCGGCCTGGGCGGCGATCTGGGCGGCCATGAACGTGTCGCGGTCGCCCGGGAGCAGCACCACCGCGCCCGACCCGGTGGACTCCACCGCGTGGAGCAGCTGCCCGGCCGAGGCCCGCCGGCCCGGACCGGAGGCCACCACGACGGCGCCGGCCTCGCGCAGCAGCGCGCCGATGCCGGGCCCGGCGGCGCAGGCGACGACCGCCAGCGGTGCCGGGTGGTCGCGGGTGTCGACCTGGCTGGCGAAGTGGGTGATCCGGATCCGCTCCGGACGCCCCGCGGCGACGCCCGCCTCGACGGCGGCACCGGGGTCGTCGACGTGCACGTGCACGTTCCACAGCTCGGGCCCTCCGACGACGAGCAGCGAGTCGCCCAGGCCGTCGAGGGTCGACCGCAGGACCTCGACCGCCTCGGGGGTGGTGTCGGTCAGCAGGTACATCACCTCGTAGGCCGGCCCCTCGCCGTGGGCCTCGTTCGCCAGGTCGAGCGGGTCGTGCCCCGGCAGCAGGGGTGAGGTGGGCAGCGGACGGGCGACCGCGGCATCCGTCGGCCGCCACTCGTCCCGGCGGTGCAGCGGCGGCCCGGCCGACAGCAGCCCGTCGTCGGTGGCCGACCAGCGCCCGGTGACCACGCGGTGGAACGACTCGAGCATGAGCACGCAGCCCGCACCCCCCGCGTCGACCACCCCGGCGCGGGCCAGGGCCTCGAGCTGGTCGGGCGTGCGGGCCAGGGCCTCCTGGGCGGCCTCGACGGCGGCCTCGCACACGTCGGCGAGCGAGCCACCGGCCTCGGCGGCGTCGACGGCGGCGGCGGCACCGGCATCCGCCACGGTGAGGATGGTGCCCGCCTGCGGGTGAGCGACGCAGGCGCGGGCCGCGGCCGCCCCGGCGGCGAAGGCGTCGGCGAGCAGCAGGGCGTCGACCACCTCGGCCCGGCGCTCGATGACGGCGTCGCACAGGCCGCCGACGAGCTGGCTGACGATGACCCCTGAGTTGCCCCGGGCCGAGAGCAGGATGGCCCGCTTGAGGGTGCGGCACTCCTGCACCAGGGTGGCCTCGCCGAGGATGCCGGCGTTCTCGTGGGAGGCGACCACCTCGTCGATGGCGGCGTCGAACGTGAGGTAGAGGTTGGTGCCGGTGTCGCCGTCGGGCACCGGGAAGACGTTCAAGCCGTCGATCTCGGTGCGGCGGGCCGCGAGGGCCGCACGCGTGAGCAGCGCCCAGTGGCGGGCGTCGGCGGCGGTGAACACGGCGGGCACGGCCTCACCCTAACGACCCCCACCGTCGCACCCGGGGACCGTTTTGGTGCCCCGGGCGCGCCTCGGCTACGCTTGTCCGGTTGCGCGCCTGCCCATGCGGGCCGCCGAAGACCCACTCTTTCCACACTTCAGGAGATTCACTGTGGCTGCCAACTGCGACGTCTGCGGCAAGGGCCCCGGTTTCGGGCACAGCATCTCGCACTCGCACCGCCGCACCAAGCGTCGCTGGAACCCCAACATCCAGCGCGTCAAGGCGCTCGTCGGCGACGCCGGTGTCACCCCGAAGCGGCTCAACGTCTGCACCTCCTGCCTCAAGGCGGGCAAGGTCAAGCGCTGACCCCCTGACGCACCCAGCAGCGGGCGGCTCCCCCAGTGGGGAGCCGCCCGCTTCGCTGTCCCATGGCGAACGGCACGGCCGACCCCGGCTCGTCCTGGACCGGCTGCGGCCGGGTCAGCCGGCGAAGTGGTCCCAGCCGCGGGCGTCGGGCACCACCCCGTCGACGGTGACCCGGATAGCGTCTGCGGTCGCGGGCAGCACCCGCCCGATCACGTGCCACGGCTCGGGGATGCCGTCGGGCGCGGCGCCGACGTCGGCGTCATCCGGGGCGCGGCTCGGGGACGGCAGCGACGCCTCGTCGGCGAACACCCCCACGAGTGAGTGCTCCTCTCCACCGGCGAGCACCTGGTGCAGCGCCTCGACCGCCCCGAGGGCCTGGGTGAGCGGCCCGGCAGCGAAGCGGTCGCGCAGCACCGCGCCGTCGAGGTCGACCCGCACCCCGCTCGCGGCCGCCACCCGGCCCAGGTCGGTGACCAGCCCGTCGGAGACGTCGACGAGGGCGTGCGCCCCGGCCGCCGCCGCACGCGGGCCGGCCCGCCACGGAGGCACCGGCGCGCGGTGGTACCGCATCAGGGCGCGCACCGCGCGGGCGCGCCCGTCGAGCGGTTCCGCGCCCGCCGGCCCCCCGGCATCCGGCTTCGGGCCGTGGTCGGGGTCGCTCTCGCCGCGCTCGTAGAGGGCCAGCCCTCCCCCGGACCAACCGAGCGAGCCGCACACCGCGACGACGTCGCCGGCCCGGGCGCCCGAGCGCAGCACCGGGGCCAGGCCGCGGAGGTCACCGAGGGCCGTGACCGACACGACGACCACCCCGGGCGCCGCCGACGACAGGTCACCGCCCACGACCGGCGCCCCCGCCTGCTCCGCGAGCGACGCGATGCCGCGGGCGAGGTCGACCGCCCACTGCACCTCGAGGTCGGGGTCGGCGACGAGCGACACGAGCAGCGCCGTGGGCACGGCCCCCATCGCGGCGATGTCGGCGAGGTTCTGGGCCGCCACCTTGACGCCCACGTCGTGCCCGCTCGACCACTCGTCCCGCCAGTCGCGGCCACGCACCATCGAGTCGGTCGTGGCGACCACCGTGCCGCCGGGCGCGCCCACGACGGCCGCGTCGTCACCCGGCCCCACGGGCACCGACCCCCACTCGGGCGGGCTCGCACCGGCGTACACCGGGAAGACCCGGGCGAGCAGCTCGCCCTCGCTGACGTCGCGCAGCCGCACCGGACCAACCCTTCGAAAGACGTGGGGACTCCCGGCACGGTAGCGTCTGACCCGCGCGCCGGTCTCGACGGGCGTGCTCCCGACCGCAGGGGCACCCGTGCCCCGACGACTCACGAAGAGGTGGCACTGCAGTGGTACAGGCCTACATCCTGATCCAGACCGACGTCGGCCGCGCCGCGTCGGTGGCCTCGGCCATCGCGGGGCTCGAAGGGGTCGCCATGGCCGAGGACGTCACCGGCCCCTACGACGTCATCGCGCGCGTCGAGGCCCAGACCGTCGACGAGCTCGGCAAGCTCGTCATCGCCAAGATCCAGGACGTCGAGGGCATCACCCGCACCCTCACCTGCACGGTGGTGCACGTCTGAGCCGGCGAAGCACCCTCACGACGGCGGCTGCGCTCGGCGCGGCCGCCGTCGTGCTGTCCGCCTGCTCCTCCGACGCCGTCGAGGTCACCGTTCCGTCGGACGCCACCGGGCCGGCCTGCCTGTCGGCGACGCTGCTGTGGCCCTCATCGGTGTCGGGGATGCCGCGCCGCGACACCGACCCCGACTCCACCGGGGTCGCGGCCTGGGGCGACCCGGCCGTCATCGCGCGCTGCGGGGTCGCCGCGCTGGGGCCCACCGACACCGGCTGCATCGAGGTCGAGGGGGTGGGCTGGATCCCGCAGGCGCTGAGCGACGGCACGCGGTTCACCTCGTTCGGCACCGACCCCGCGGTCGAGGTGCTGGTGCCGAGGACCTACGCCCCCGAGGCGCTGCTGCTGCCGGTGTTCGCGCCGGTCGCCAAGGCCCTGCCCGGCAACGGCCTGGCCTGCCGCTGACCGCGGCTCAGCGCAGGCCGGTGCGCCGCTCCAGCGCGAGCGCGACCAGCTCGTCGATGAGCTCGGGGTAGCTCAGCCCGGTCGCCGCCCACATCCGCGGGTACATCGAGTGCGGCGTGAAGCCCGGCATCGTGTTGACCTCGTTGACGAGCACGTCGCCGGTGTCGGTGAGGAAGAAGTCGACCCGGGCCAGCCCCTCGCACCCGGCCACGTCGAACGCCCTCGCAGCCATGTCCCGGATCACCTCGGCCAGCCCGGCCGGCACGTCGGCCGGGGTCTCGAGCCGCACGTCGCCCGCGGCGAGGTACTTGGCCTCGTAGTCGTAGAACTCGTGGTTCTGCACGACGATGCACTCGCCGAGCTCGCTGGTACGGGTGGGGTCGGTGCCGCGCCCCTCGAGCACCCCGCACTCGATCTCGCGCCCGAACACCGCGGCCTCGACGACCACCTTGGGGTCGTGCTCTCGGGCCGCCTCGATGGCCGCCTCCAGCGCCGCCGGCTCGGACACCTTGGTGATGCCCATGCTCGACCCGGCCCGTGCGGGCTTGACGAACACCGGCCACGACAGGGCGTGCACGGCATCCATGGCGGCGGCCTTGTCGCGCCGCCACTCCTTGTCGGTGATCACCGTGTACGGCCCCACCGGGAGCCCGGCCGACGCGAGCACCACCTTCATGACGTGCTTGTCCATCATGGCGGCGGATGCCGTGACCCCCGAGCCGACGTACCTCACGTCGGCGAGGTCGAGCAGGCCCTGGATCGTGCCGTCCTCCCCGAACGGCCCGTGCAGCAGCGGGAAGACGACGTCGACCTCGCCGAGCGTGCGCGGCGGCGAACCGGCCTCGTGCACGACGAGGGTGCGGTCGGTGGCGCTGGTCGGCACGATGACGCTGGCCGCGTCGGTCGCGACCTCGGGCACGTGGCCCGGGGCGAGGCGCAGCGCCTCGGGGTCGTCGGGCACGAGCACCCAGTGGCCGTCCTTGGCGATGCCCACCGGCACGACGTCGTAGCGGTCGCGGTCGAGCGCCTCGAGCACGCTGGCGGCCGTGGCGCACGACACCGCGTGCTCGGACGAGCGGCCCCCGAACACCAGGGCGACCCTGGTGCGGCCGTTGTGGGACCCGTGGGCGGACGGGGCGGGGCGGGGCTCGTCGGTGCTCATCGCCCGCGAGCCTAGCCGCTGCCCGGGTGGCCCTCGGCACCGGCGCACGACCGGACAGGGCGGCATCCGCGGCGGTTCCCGGCATACCCTGAGGCGCGTGACGCAGACGCCCCCCGACCCGGATGCCGACCGCCTCTCCCCCGCCACCCGGGTCGTGGCGCTCGGCCGCGAGGAGGCCGTCGCCGGCGGGCAGGTCGGCGCCCCGCTGGTGCTCACCTCGACCTACCATGCCGAGGGCGACGTGGTGTATGCCCGCTCGGGCAACCCGACCTGGTCGGCGTTCGAGACCGCGCTCGGCGACCTCGAGGGCGGCGACGCCCTGGTGCTGTCCTCCGGCATGGGCGCCGTCGCCGCGGCCCTGTCGCTGCTCCCGCACGGTGGCCGGGTGGTCGCGCCCGACGCTGCCTACAACGGCGTCGTGGCCACCCTCGACCTCCGGGAGGCCGAGGGTGCCGCCCGGGTGCGCCGCGTCGACGTCGCCGACACCGCGGCCGTGCTCTCCGCCCTCGGGGGCGCCGACCTCCTCTGGCTCGAGTCCCCCACCAACCCCCTGCTCGAGGTCGCCGACCTGCCCACCCTGCTGGCCGCGGCCCGCGAGCGGGGCGTGCTCTCGGTCGTCGACAACACCTTCGCCACGCCCCTGCTGCAGCGGCCGCTCGAGCTCGGCGCCGACATCGTCGTGCACTCCGTGACCAAGTACCTGTCCGGCCACAGCGACGTCGTCCTCGGCGCCGTCGTCACCCCACCGACGGACGCCGGTCGGGCCCACCACGAGCGGCTGCTGCGGCACCGCACCCTGCACGGAGCGATCGCCGGCCCGATGGAGGTGTGGCTCGCGCTGCGCGGGCTGCGCACGCTGCACCTGCGCGTCGAGCGAGCGGGGGCGAACGCCCTCGACCTCGCCGAGCGCCTGCGCACCCATCCGGCCGTCGAGCGGGTACGGCATCCCGGCTTCGGCGGCATCGTCTCGATCGAGGTCGCGGGTGGGGCCGAGGCGGCCGAGCGGGTGTGCGCGGCGACCCGGGTCTGGGTGCACGCCACCAGCCTGGGCGGGGTCGAGAGCCAGCTCGAGCGGCGCCGGCGCATCCCCAGCGAGCCACTGCGGGTTCCCGAGAACCTCGTGCGGCTCTCGGTCGGCATCGAGGACGTCGACGACCTCTGGCGCGACCTCAGCCAGGCCCTGGACCGCGTCTGAGGCCAGGAAGGACCCTCAGGCGGTCTCGGCCTTGCGCGGGCGGGACAGCAGCGCCGAGACGACCTCCGGGGCGGTGCGGTCGTGCTGGATCATCGCGTCGACCTGCTCGATGATCGGCACGTCGACACCGTGCTTGCGTGCGAGGTCGAGGATCGACGTGCAGGACTTCACGCCCTCGGCGGTCTGCTTGGTGACCGCGATGACCTCCGAGACGGCCATCCCCTGGCCCAGGCGCACCCCGAAGGAGTGGTTGCGCGACAACGGCGACATGCACGTGGCGATGAGGTCACCGACCCCGGCGAGCCCCGCGAACGTCATCGCGTCCGCGCCCAGCGCCGTGCCGAGCCGCATCGTCTCGGCGAGGCCTCGGGTGATGATCGACGCCTTGGAGTTGTCGCCCATCCCCAGCCCCTCGACCATGCCGACGGCCAGGGCGATGACGTTCTTCACGGCGCCGCAGATCTCGGTGCCCACCACGTCGGACGCCGTGTACGGCCGGAAGTAGGGCGCGGCGCACGCGCCCGCCACGAGCTCGGCCATCGCCTCGTTCGCGCACGCCACCACGGACGCGGCCGGCTGCTTCACGGCGATCTCACGGGCGAGGTTGGGCCCTGACACGATGACGATGCGCTCGGTGTCGACCCCGCCCACCTCGGCGATGACCTCGCTCATCCGCTTGGTCGTGCCGAGCTCGACGCCCTTCATCAGCGACACCACCGCAGCCGACGGCGGCAACGCCGAGCCCCACACGGCGAGGTTGGCGCGCAACGTCTGCGAGGGCACGGCGAGCACCACGATGTCCGCGCCGTCGGCGGCCTGCCCCGGGTCGGTCGTGGCCCGGATCGTGCTCGGCAGGAGCAGCTCGGGCAGGTAGTCGCGGTTGACCCCGTCGTTGATCTGGTCGACCACCTCCTGGCGCCGGCCCCACATCGTGACGTCCGTGCCGGCATCCGCGAGCACCGACGCGAACGCCGTGCCCCAGCTGCCGGTGCCGTAGACCGCTGCGGTCGTCATGAGGCCTCCTCCAGGGGGCGGGGCTTGCCGATGGGCGTGATGTTGTGGGAGCGGGGGTCGAAGCGCACCACCGGGGCCTTCTCGCCGCGCAGCACCTCCAGCTCGGCGGTGATGGCGGCCATGATCCTCGCGGTCGCCTCGTGCAGCACGTCGGAGGTGAGCTCGCGGCCGTAGAGGTCGTCGAGCGGCACGGGGCGCCCGGCGCGCACCTTGATGGTCATCCGCGGCAGCAGCCGCAGTCGCCTGGAGTAGGGGGCCAGCATCTGCTGGGCGCCCCACGTGGCGACCGGGACCACCGGGCACCGCGTCTCGAGCGCCACCCGGGCGGCGCCGGTCTTGCCGCGCATCGGCCACAGGTCGGGGTCGCGCGTCAGGGTTCCCTCGGGGTAGATCGCGACGGCCTTGCCGGCCCGCACCGCCTCGACCGCCGCCCGGTAGGCGTGGGCCGCGCGGCCCGTCTCGCGGTAGACGGGGATCTGGTCGGCGCGCCGCACGATGGCGCCGACGACCGGCGCCCGGAACACCTCGACCTTGCCGAGGTAGCGCGGCGAGTGCCCGTTGTCGACGAGGAAGTGCCCGAACATCAGGGGTTCGGCGTAGGAGTAGTGGTTGGGGCAGACGACGTAGCCACCCGTGGTGGGCAGGTTCTCGGCACCCGACCAGTCGCGCTTCGTGAACAGCATCAGCAGGGGCCGGACGATGAGGATCGCGAGACGGTAGGCGAAGGGCCTGGAGTGGTCCGAGGGGGTCGTCACGCGCTGCCTTCCGTGGGGTCGGGTCAAGCGCATTGTGGTCTGCGCACCGGGTGATGTCGAGCATGGCGGGTCGTGTTGGCAGGATCGGGGAATGCACGCACCCGCGCCGGACTGGGCGGTCGTCGTCCCGGTCAAGGGCGGGCCGCTGGCCAAGAGCCGTCTCCACCTGCCCAAGCAGGCCCGTGCCGCGCTGGCCGACGCGTTCGCCCGCGACACCGTTGCCGCGCTGGCTGCCGGGATGCCGGGTGCACCGGTTCTCGTCGTCACCTCCGACCCCGACGTGGCCCGGTGGGTCGCGGCCGGCGGCCACGTGGTGATCGCCGACCCCGGGGCCGGGCTCGACGCGGCGGTCGCCGCCGGGGTGGATGCCGCCCGGGCCCTGGGCGCCGGCGCGGTGGCCGTCGTGCTCGGTGACCACCCGGCGCTTCGCCCCGAGGAGGTGCGGGCCGCGCTGGACGCGGCCGGTGCGCACCCGGCATCCGTGGTGCCCGATGCCGACGCGGGGGGGACCGCGCTGCTGACCCTGCCGGCGACCGGTGCCGTGCGCACCGCGTTCGGCGTGGGCAGCGCCGCTGCCCACGAGCGGCTCGGGTTCGTGCGGCTGGACCTCGACCTGCCCGGGCTGCGCGTCGACGTCGACGACGCCGCCTCGCTGGCTGCTGCCGTCCTGCGCGGCCTCGGGCCGAGCAGTCGCGCCGCCCGCGGGCGCGCTAGCCTTCCGGGCGTGCAGGCTTCCATCCACCGCATCGAACCCGACGGCTCCGGCACGGCCCTGCTCGACGACGGCTTCGAGGTGGAGGTGCCGGCCGGCGCGGCGGTCGCCAGCGGGCTGCTGCACCTGCGCGTCGGTCAGCGGGTGAGCGTCGAGCTCGACGCCGACGGCCGCGTGGCCACCCGGGTGTGGGTGGTCGGCATCGGACCCGGCGAGGACATCCGCTGACCCTCGTCACAACTTTTTCGCCCGGTGCGACAAGCTTCACCTTCGCACCGGAACGGTTGTGGTGCGAAGGTGAAGCTTCCGGGATCGGGCGAAAAAGTTGAGGCGTCAGCTGAGCTTGTAGGAGGCGCCGAGGGCGTCGAGCTTCTCCGAGAACCGCTCGTAGCCGCGGTAGATGATGTCGATGCCGTGCACGGTCGAGCGGCCCTGCGCGGCCAGGGCGGCGATGAGGTAGCTGAAGCCACCGCGCAGGTCGGGCACGGTGATGTCGGCGGCCCGCAGCGGGCTCGGGCCCGAGATGACAGCGGAGTGCTGGAAGTTGGCCCGGCCGAAGCGGCACGGCGACCCGCCCAGGCACTCGCGGTAGGTCTGGATCTGCGCCCCCGAGTCGAGCAGGGCGTCGGTGAACCCGAGCCGGTTCTCGTAGACCGTCTCGTGCACGATCGACAGCCCGGTGGTCTGGGTCAGCGCGACGACCAGCGGCTGCTGCCAGTCGGTCATGAACCCCGGGTGCACGTCGGTCTCCAGCGCGATGGCGCGCAGCCGCCCCCCGGGGTGCCAGAACCGGATGCCCTCGTCGTCGACGTCGAAGGCCCCACCGATGCGACGGAACACGTTGAGGAACGGCATCATCGGCAGCTGCTGGGCCCCGCGCACGTAGATGTCGCCGCTCGTGGCCAGTGCGGCGCACGCCCACGAGCCCGCCTCGATGCGATCGGGGATGGCCAGGTGGTTGAAGCCGCCGAGCCGGGCGACGCCCTCGATGGTGATGACCCGGTCGGTCTGCACCGAGATGATCGCCCCCATCTTCTGCAGGACCGCGATGAGGTCCATGATCTCGGGCTCGATGGCCGCGTTGCGCAGGGTGGTGATGCCGTGAGCGCGCACCGCGGTGAGCAGCACCTGCTCGGTGGCCCCCACGCTCGGGTAGGGCAGGTGCACGTCGGCGCCGTGCAGGCCGTGCGGCGCCGTGAGCCGCAGGCCGTCCTGGCGCTTCTCGATGACCGCGCCGAACTCGCGCAGCACGTCGAGGTGGTAGTTGATGGGGCGTTCGCCGATGCGGCACCCACCGAGGTCGGGGATGAAGGCCTCGCCGAGCCGGTGCAGCAGTGGCCCGCAGAGCAGCACCGGCACCCGGGAGGAGCCGGCGTGGGTGTCGATGTCGGCGATGTGCGCCTGCTCGACGTTGGTGGGGTCCATGACCAGCTCGCCGTCGCGGTCGGTGGAGTCGATGACCACGCCGTGCAGCTCGAGCAGCCCGCTGACCACCTGCACGTCGCTGATCTCGGGCACCCCGCGCAGCCGGCACGGCTCCTCGGCGAGCACGACGGCCACCATCGCCTTGGACACCAGGTTCTTGGCGCCCCTGACCTCGATGTCGCCGACGAGCGGGCAGCCGCCATCGACGACGAGGGTGGAGGTCATGCGCCCAGCCAAACACAGATGCCGCGCTGCGGCGACGGGTGGGCCGTCACCGCCGCGCGGCGTCGTGGTGCGATCGGCGTCCCCTTCTAGCGGGGGTTCCTGCCGGTCGTCTTCTTGCCGGTCGTCTTCTTGGCCGTGGCCTTCTTGGCCGTGGCCTTGGTGGCCGGGGCCTTCTTCGCCGCCGCCTTGGCCGGAGCCTTCTTGGCCGCCGTCTTCGTCGGAGCCGCCTTCGCGGGAGCCTTCTTCGCCGTCGTCTTCGCGGGAGCCGCCTTCGCAGGAGCCTTCTTCGCCGCTGCCTTCGCGGGAGCCTTGGCCGCGGTCCTGGCCGGGGCGGCCTTGGCCGGAGCCTTCCTCGCGGCGGTCTTCGTCGTGCCGGTGGCCTTGCGGGCCGTCGCGGTGGTGGTGGACGCGACCTTCTTGGCGGCGGCCTTGGCCGTGCCACTGGCGGCGGCTGCCGTGCGGGCGGCGACCTTCACCGGTGCCGTGGCGACGGCGACCGCCGCGCCGGCTGCGGCACCCGCAGCACCAGCCGCCGCGCGACCGGTGGCGGGCGCGTTCTTCGACAGGGTGCTCGGCTTCTTGACGTAGGCCTTGAACGAGGTGCCGGCGCGGAAGCGCGGTGCCTTCGACTTCGGGATGCGGACGGAGGTGCCGGTGTGCGGGTTGCGCCCGGTGCGGGCGGCGCGCTCGACGCGGTCGAAGGTGCCGAAGCCGGTGATCGACACCTTCCCGCCCCGCACCACCTCGCGGACGATGGTGTCGAGCACCGCATCCAGGGCGTCGTTGGCGGCCCTTCGGCTGCCCAGTCGCTTCTCCAGCTCCCTGACGAGATCTGCCTTGTTCACGTGGACCACTCCAAGTCGGGACGGCGCCGGGGAAACGCCCGACGGCGATGTCGCGGCCGGCGGATGCCCGGCCTGAGTCGACGTTATGCCTGCTCAGGCGGAGAGTCCACCATTGAAGCGGCGTGTTATCCGTTGTGCCACAACGGGTTCGCCGGGGCCCAGAGCGGCTGATTACGTCTCATGTGTCACACCAGCAACAGGGATGCCGACGGTGCACCGTGCGCTTCGACACCCAGCTGCGTTGTGCCAGAACGGAACCGCTCAGGCGGTGACGGCCGGCTTCCAGCTCGGGCGCCCCGCCTCGTAGGCCGTGATGTCGGCCTCGTGCCGAAGGGTGAGGCCGATGTCGTCGAGCCCCTCGAGCAGCCGCCAGCGCGTGTAGTCGTCGACCTCGAAACTTGCGACCATGTCACCCGCGGTGATGGTGCGCGACACCAGGTCGACGGTCACCGAGGTGCCCGGGTGGTTCTCGAGCAGCTTCCAGAGCAGCTCGACGTCGTCCTGGCTGCACTGCGCGGTGAGGAGTCCCTGCTTGCCGCTGTTGCCCCGGAAGATGTCCGCGAAGCGCGACGAGATGACCACCCGGAAGCCGTAGTTCATCAGGGCCCACACCGCGTGCTCCCGGGAGGAGCCGGTGCCGAAGTCGGGCCCGGCGACGAGCACCGACCCCGCGGAGAAGTTCGGGTCGTTGAGCACGAACGTCTCGTCGCCACGCCAGGCGGCGAACAGACCGTCCTCGAAACCGGTTCGGGTGACCCGCTTCAGGTAGACCGCCGGGATGATCTGGTCGGTGTCGACGTTGCTGCGGCGCAACGGCACGCCGATGCCGGTGTGGGTCGTGAAGGCGTCCATCAGTGGCTCCCCTCGCTCACGGGCTCGAGATCGGCTGGGCTGGACAGCGTGCCGCGCACCGCCGTCGCGGCGGCGACGAGCGGGCTCACCAGGTGGGTGCGGCCGCCCTTGCCCTGGCGACCCTCGAAGTTGCGGTTCGACGTCGACGCGCTGCGCTCCCCCGGCGCGAGCTGGTCGGGGTTCATGCCCAGGCACATCGAGCAGCCGGCCAGGCGCCACTCGGCACCGGCTGCGGTGAACACCTCGTCGAGCCCCTCGCTCTCGGCCTGCAGGCGCACCCGCGCCGAGCCCGGCACCACCAGCATGCGCACGCCCTCGGCGACCCGACGACCCTGGATCACCTCGGCCGCGGCACGCAGGTCCTCGATCCGCCCGTTCGTGCACGAGCCGAGGAACACCGTGTCGACGTGCACGTCGCGCAGCGGGGTGCCGGCCTGCAGCCCCATGTACTCGAGGGCGCGGCGGGCGTTGGCCTTGTCGTTCTCGTCGGGCATCAGCTCGGGGTCGGGCACGGCCGTGCCGAGCGGGGCGCCCTGCCCGGGGTTGGTGCCCCAGGTGACGAACGGCGTGAGGGTGTCGGCGTCGAGCACGACCTCCTCGTCGAACTCGGCGTCGTCGTCGCTGCGCAGGTGGCTCCAGGCCTCGACCGCGGCATCCCACTCGGCACCGGTCGGGGCATGGTCACGACCACGCAGGTAGTCGTAGGTCGTCTCGTCGGGGGCGATCATGCCCGCCCGGGCGCCGGCCTCGATCGACATGTTGCACACCGTCATCCGCGCCTCCATCGACAGCGCGCGGATGGCGCTGCCGCGGTACTCGAGCACGTAGCCCTGGCCGCCGCCCGTGCCGATCCTGGCGATGACGGCGAGCACGATGTCCTTGGCGGTGACCCCGTCGGCCAGCTCGCCCTCGACGGTGATGGCCATCGTCCTGAACGGCTTGAGCGGCAGGGTCTGGGTGGCGAGCACGTGCTCGACCTCGGAGGTGCCGATGCCGAACGCGAGTGCCCCGAACGCCCCGTGCGTCGAGGTGTGGCTGTCGCCGCAGACGATCGTCATGCCCGGTTGGGTGAGCCCTTGCTCCGGCCCGATGACGTGGACGATGCCTTGGAGGCGGTG
>JBJMHU010000230.1:0-10564 GCA_045807225.1 Ornithinibacter sp.
ACGATGCCGGTGACCCAGGTGAGCACCGACTGCATCCGCATGATGATGTGGTAGCCGGCCACCGAGGCCGCGACGATGAGCAGGGCGACCACGGCGGCCGCCACGATCTTGGTCGCCGTGCCGCCGCCCCAGCCGAGCTGCTCGAAGATCGTCGAGGTGGCGAGCACGGCCAGGATCGCCAGGAAGGTCTCCCAGCCGATGGAGGTGAGCCACGAGATGACGCCCGGCACCTTCTGCCCGGTGACGCCGAAGGCGGCCCGCGACAGGATCATGGTCGGCGCCGAGCCCCGCTTGCCGGCGATGGCGATGATGCCGCAGAGCGCGAACGACACGACGACGCCCACGACGGTGACCAGGGCCGCCTGCCAGAACGAGACCCCGAAGCCGAGCACGAACGCGGCGTAGGAGATGCCGAACACCGACACGTTGGCGGCGAACCACGGCCAGAACAGGTCGCGCGGCGCCGCGGTGCGCTCGGCCTCGTCGATGATCTCGATGCCCGTCGTCTCGACCCCGAGCCGCTTGGTGGCGGCGACCGTCGTCTCAGTCATACGGGCGAGCATAGGCCCGCGGCGGCGCGTGCCGCGGTTACGTGGTCAGGACCCGCTCGGGGGCACACGTACAACCCGCGCCGGCGGCGCGGGTCGCACGAAGGGCTCGATCAGGTCGGTGTCAACGCCGACCCGACGACCACTGCCCGTAGTCGTCCTCGTCCTCCCGGTCGCGGTCGTCGCTGCTCGCTCGACTGCCGCTCTGGGCGGTTCCGTGTAGTTCTCGCTCAAGCGCTGAAAGGTCGGTGTCCGGGCTGTAGTACTTCAGCTCGCGAGCGACCTTCGTCTGCTTGGCCTTGGCTCGGCCGCGCCCCATGGCGTGACCCCCTCGTGCGTCTGCCGGGGCGGCATCGCTTGCCGGACGGCCCCGTCTTCAGGGTCATCCCAACTCGCGGAGCGGTCCCGGGAATCGTGTGTGTGTCGTGACGCCAACGGTACATGAGTGGAGCAGCTCCGGCGACGCCGTCCCGTCAACGGTGTCTCGGGTTGGTGTGTTCCCCGGCAGCCGCCGCCGCACCGACCGCGTCACCGGGCAGCCAGGGCCGTCGCCCACCGGCCGCGATCCGCCGTTCGGCGAGGCGGTCGGCGGCCACTGCCGGGCTCACGCCGGCGGCATCCGCGTCGCGCAGCACCTCGAGGGTGTGCTCGAAGATGGTCGCCGTGCGCTCACGGGCCCGCTGCATGTCGAACCCGTGCAGCTCGTCGCTGACCTGGATGACGCCGCCCGCGTTCACGAGGAAGTCGGGGGCGTAGGTGATGCCGCGGGCCAGCAGGCGGGCGGCCGTGCCGCGCTCGCCCTCGCTGACCAGCTGGTTGTTGGCGCCGCCGCACACCACCCGGGCCCGCAGGGCCTGGACGGTGATGTCGTCGAGAGCGCCCCCCAGGGCGTTCGGGCTGAACACGTCGACCTCCTGGCGCACCAGCGTCTCGAGGTCGTCGACCACCTGCACCCGCGGGTGCACGCGCACCAAGGCCTGGAGCGCATCGGTGTCGAGGTCCGAGACGAGCACGTCGGCGCCGTCCTCGAGGAGGTGGTCGGTGAGCCGCCGGCCCACCTTGCCCACGCCGGCGATGGCGACCCGGCGCCCGGCCAGGGTCGGCTCGCCCCACACGTGCTGGGCCGCCGCGCGCATCCCCTGGAAGACGCCGTATGCCGTGAGCACCGAGGAGTCACCTGCGCCGCCGCGCTCGGGGGAACGGCCGGTGGCCCAGCGGGTGGCCTCGCCGACGACATCCATGTCGGGGACGTAGGTGCCGACGTCGCAGGCGGTGACGTAGCGGCCGCCGAGGGACTCGACGAAGCGACCGTAGGCACGCAGCAGCTCGGGCTTCTTGTCCCGGCGCGGGTCGCCGATGATGACCGCCTTGCCGCCGCCGTGGTCGAGTCCGGCCACGGCGTTCTTGCTCGTCATCGCCCGCGACAGGCGCAGCACGTCGGCCAGGGCCTGGTCCGTCGAGGAGTAGGGGTGGAAGCGGGTGCCGCCCAGACCCGGCCCCAGGGCGGTGTCGTGCAGGGCGATGATCGCCCGCAGGCCGGTCTCTGGGTCGGAGCAGAAGGCGACCTGCTCGTGGCCCGCGAGGTCGATCAGGTCGGTGGCCATGGTGGTGCTCCTGGTGCTGGGTGCGGTGCCTCCCACGCTATCCCTCCGGCCGCAGCCAGGCACGGACCGCCGAGGGGTGCCCGTGCGGTTGCGGGGCCGCACAGCGATTTCGCAGCGGAGCCGCAGCGGTCCCGGCCAGCGTGGGTGCCCGGTCGTCCGGGGGGCTGCTCAGAGGCGGGGCCCCGGGACCGGTGCGGACCGGGCGGCGGGGGGTCCGGTCCGCACCGGGGCCGGGTGCACGGCTGTTGCACGCCGGAGGCGAGGCGCGACGGCATCCACCGGCCGGTCCAACGACGCGGCCGCCCCGCAGGGCCCCCGGGGTGCGTGGGGCAGGATGGGGCCATGACGGAGCCACACGGTCTGCGGGTCGGGTACAAGGCGTCGGCGGAGCAGTTCGCGCCGGGCGCCCTGGCGGGTTTCGCAGTGCGCGCGGAGGAGCTGGGCCTGGACTCGGTGACGATCTCCGACCACTTCCAGCCCTGGCGGCTCGAGGGAGGGCACGCGCCGAACTCCCTCGCGTGGATGTCGTGGGTGCTGGCCCGCACGGAGCGGGTTCTGGTGGGCACCTCCGTCATGACGCCGACCTTCCGCTACAACCCGGCCGTCGTGGCCCAGACCTTCGCCACGATGGCCTGCCTCGCGCCGGGGCGGGTGATGCTCGGCGTGGGCAGCGGGGAGGCGCTCAACGAGGTGGCCGTGGGGTCCGTGGGCGAGGGGGAGTGGCCCGAGTTCAAGGAGCGCTTCGGCCGGCTGCGGGAGGCGGTGCGCCTGATGCGCGAGCTGTGGACCCAGGACCGGGTGACCTTCGAGGGCGAGTACTACCGCACCGAGGACGCCGCCGTCTACGACCGCCCCGACGCCCCGGTGCCGGTCTACGTCGCGGCCGGTGGCCCGATGGTGGCGCGGTATGCCGGGCGCGTCGCCGACGGGTTCATCTGCACCTCCGGCAAGGGCGTCGAGCTGTATGCCGAGCAGCTGGTGCCGGCCGTCGACGAGGGCCTGGACAAGGCCGGCCGGGCGCACGACGAGATCGACCGGATGATCGAGGTCAAGCTCTCGTGGGACCCCGACCCCGGGCGCGCGCTCGAGAACACCCGGTTCTGGGCGCCGCTGTCGCTCACCGCCGAGCAGAAGCACTCGATCCACAGCCCGGCCGAGATGGAGCGTGCGGCCGACGAGCTGCCCATCGAGCAGGTCGCCAAGCGCTGGGTCGTGGCCTCCCGCCCGGAGGAGGTCGTCGAGGCGCTGAAGGTCTACACCGACCTCGGGTTCGACCACCTCGTGGTCCACGGCCCCGGGCACGACCAGGAGCGTTTCCTCTCCACCTTCAGCGAGCAGGTCCTGCCGGGCCTGCGCGAGCTGACGCCCGCGCGCCGGTGAGCGCGCCGTGAGCGGCGACGGCATCCCGGCACGGGGCCCCGACCTGCCGGGCGTGCCGGCCGCTCCGACGGCACTGCGCCTGCGCGGGCGCACCTTCGACGCGAGTCATCCCGCGGTGATGGCGATCGTCAACCGCACCAACGACTCCTTCTGGGCGGGGAACCGGCACGGTGACCTCGCCTCGGCCCGCCGGGCCCTCGACCTGGCCGTCGAGCTCGGCGCCGACATCGTCGACGTGGGCGGCGTGCGGGCCGGGCAGGAGGGCGCGGTGGTGACGCCCGAGCAGGAGATCGAGCGGGTGGTGCCGTTCCTGGCCCGGGCCCGCGAGGACCACCCCGACCTCGTCCTCAGCCTCGACACCTGGCGCTCCGAGGTGGCCCGGGTGGCCGCGGCCGAGGCCGGCCTCGACCTGGTCAACGACACCTGGGCCGGCCACGACCGCGACCTGGTCGACGTCGCCGCCCGCGCCGGTGCCGGCTACGTCATCTCGCACACCGGCGGGCTGCCGCCGCGCACCGACCCGGTCGACGTCACCTATCCGCCCGAGCCGCTGGGAGTGCTCGACGACGCGCTGCGCACCCTGCGCGAGGGCGCGGAGCGGGCGACCGCGGCCGGCATCCCGCCCGAGCGGGTGCTCGTCGACCCCACCCTCGACTTCGGCAAGACCACCGCCCACTCGCTGACCCTGCTGAGGCACACCGCGTCGATCGTGGGCCTGGGCTACCCCGTGCTGCAGGCGCTCTCACGCAAGGACTTCATCGGCGAGAGCCTCGACCTCCCGGCCGACGAGCGGCTCGAGGGCACCCTGGCCGCCACGGCGGTCGCGGCCTGGTTGGGGGCGACGGTCTTCCGCGCGCACGACGTGCGGGCCACCCGGCGGGTGGTCGACATGGTGGCGACGATCCGGGGTGAGCGCCCGCCGCTGCTCGCGGTGCGCGGGGTCGCGAGGTGAGCCGGGCGCCCGGGCCGCTGGCCGGCATCCGGGTCGTCGAGCTGGGTGGCATCGGGCCCACCCCCTTTGCCGGGATGATGCTGGCGGAGCTGAGCGCCGACGTGGTGCGGGTCGACCGGCCGGGCGAGTCGAACCCCCTGGCGCTCGCCGGGGGGCTGCGCCGCTCGCGGCCCAGCATCGCCGTCGACCTCAAGACGGGTGCCGGGCGCGCCGTGGTTCAGCGGCTGGTCGACGGCGCCGACGTGCTCGTGGAGGGCTACCGGCCCGGGGTGGCCGAGCGGCTGGGGCTCGGGCCCGAGGAGTGCCTCGAACGCAACCCCCGGCTGGTGCACGCGCGGATGACCGGGTGGGGGCAGACCGGCCCGTGGGCGCAGCGGGCCGGGCACGACATCACGTATGCCGCGGTGTCGGGCACGTTGCACGCACTGGGCCCGCGCGAGCGTCCGGTGGCGCCGGTGCCGGTGATCGGGGACTTCGCCGGGGGGTCGATGTACCTGGTGGTGGGGGTGCTGTCCGCCCTCATCGCCCGGGGCACCACGGGGCGCGGGCAGGTGGTGGATGCCGCGATGGTCGACGGCGCGGCCCACCTGTTCTCGATGGTGCACGGGCTGCTCGGGGTGGGTGGGTGGCGCGACGAGCGCGAGGCCAACCTGCTCGATGGCGGGGCGCCGTTCTACGCGGTCTACGAGTGCGCCGACGGCCGGTTCGTGGCGGTGGGGGCGCTCGAGCCGCCGTTCTGGGCCCAGCTCGTGGCCGGGTTGGGGGTGGAGGTGTCGGGGGAGCAGTACGACCCCGCGACGTGGCCGGTCCAACGGGCGGCGTTCGCCGCCGCCTTCCGCACCCGCTCGCGCGACGAGTGGGCGGCGCACTTCGAGGCCACTGACGCGTGTGTCGCGCCGGTGCTGTCGCTCGCCGAGGCTCCCCACCACCCGCACCTGGTGGGACGTGGCACCTTCGCGCCCGACGGTTCCGGCCACGCCGTGCCGCGCGCCGGCCCTCGGTTCTCCGCCACGCCGGCCCGCGACCCGGGGCCCGAGCCGGTGCCCGGCGCCGACACGACGGCCTACCTGCTCGCCCACGGGTTCAGCGAGGCGGAGGTGGAGGAGCTCGTCGCGTCGGGTGCCGTCGTCCAGGCCTGAGCCCTGCGGTTGGATGGCGGCATGAGCACCGAAGCCGTGACCACCGTCCTCGTCGAGACCACCGGAGCCGTCGGGCGGATCACGCTCAACGCGCCGGAGCGGCTCAACGCCGTCGACCCGCAGATGTGCGCGGCCGTGGCGGACGCCGTGCGCCGCTTCGACGCCGACCCCGCCGTGCGCGTGGTCGCCCTCACCGGCGCCGGGCGGGGGTTCTGCTCCGGAGCGCCGTTGTCGGCCGACGGCGCCACCCAGGGCACGCTGTACGCCGGCGCCGACCTGGTGCGGGCGCTGCTGGGCTCGCGTACGCCGGTGGTGGCACTGGTCAACGGGGTCGCCGCCGGCATCGGGGTGCCGATGGCGCTCGCCTGCGACTACGTGCTGGCCAGCGATGCCGCGTCGTTCGTGCTGGCCTTCGCCCGGATCGGGCTGATGCCCGACGGCGGCTCGACGGCACTCGTGGCGGCGTCGATCGGGCGAGCGCGGGCCATGCGCCTCGCCCTCACCGGGGAGAAGCTGGATGCCGCCACGGCTGCGCAGTGGGGGATGGTCGCCGAATGTGTTGCTGCAGAGGAGTTTGCAGCGCGCTCGGATGCCGTGCTCGCGGCGTTCGCGGGTGGCGCCACGCTGGCGCTGGGCGAGACAAAGTCGGCCGTCAACGCGGCATCCCTCGATGTCGAGGCGGCCCTCGCCCGCGAGGAAGCGGGCCAGATCGCGCTGATGCACACCGCCGACTACCGCGAGGGCGTGGCGGCCTTCCTGGCCAAGCGACCGGCAGACTTCACCGGCTCCTGACCCGCCGGAGCGTGGTCGCTGATCCGAGCGAGGGGTCGCTCCCCCTCCCGCTTCGCGCGTCGTGCACGCGGTCCTCGCAGGGAGCGACCTGCGAGAACCGTGTGTAGACCGCACGGGGCCGGGGGTTCGCGCCCCCAGCGCGGGTGTGACGCAACCCTCGACGGCCCGGACGGCCCTGCGGCATAGCCCCACTGGCACACGGGTATGAGGAAGCATGTGACGCCCGACCCCAGGAGTACTCGTGACCGACCCCACCGCCCCACGAGGCGGCGCTCGATGAGCGACCCCCTGGAGGAGCTGCTCGAGGAGCGCGCCGCCGAGGACCTCGGCGAACGGCCACACAGCGACATCGCCGAGGCGATCGAGGAGATGGTGGCGCACCCCGAGTTCCCTTGTCTGGGAGCCCGTTCCGTCTTCCGCCGCGATGCCGCGACCCTCGTGGTGCTCGACGACCTCACTGACACCACCCCGGGTGGGTCGCTCGACACGCTGGGCGCGACGCTGGCGCAGTATGCGCACGAGGTCGACGCCGACGGCGACCTGGTGTCGTTCGTCGCCTGCTTCCGCGGGCCGGTGCCCGAGCAGGAGCGCGCCTTCGAGGCGCTGCTGTGGAACGCGCTGCAGCACCTGCACGACAACGACGAGGCCCCCTGGGCCGACGGGGTGGCGGCCGACCCGGAGAACCCCCACTTCGCCTTCAGCGTCGCCGGCACCGCGTTCTTCGTGGTGGGCCTGCACCCCAACGCCTCGCGGGTGGCCCGCCGCGCGCCTCTCCCCACGCTGGTCTTCAACCTCCACTCGCAGTTCGAGCAGATGCGCGCCGACGGTCGCTACCAGCGCATGCGCGACACGATCCGCCGTCGCGACACCGAGCTGCAGGGCTGCCTCAACCCGATGGTCAGCGACCACGGCGTGTCGTCCGAGGCCCGGCAGTACGCCGGCCGCGCCGTGCCCCCCGACTGGACCCCGCCGTTCGAGCCCGACCCGGATGCCGTGTCGGCGATGGAGCAGCGGTGAACCCGGCCCGTGCACGTTTTCCCCGCACCGGTGATGCTCCCGCCTATCCCGGCTCCGCGCATGCCGCTGCCGACGGCTGGGCCCGGATCGCCCCCCAGAGCGGTGCCGCCGTCGAGCTGGCGCCCGGCGACCGGCTCACGGTGCTCGACCCGTGCGGCGAGCAGGTGAGCGACCTCTATCTCGTGGCGGCCGACGACCCCGCCGAGGTCTTCTCGTCCGGTCGCACCACTGACTTCGGCAACAGCATCTACGTCTCCACCGGCTCCCGGCTGTGGTCGAACCGCAGCCGGGTGATGGCCGAGGTCGTCGACGACACCGTGGGCGTGCACGACCTCACCCTCACCCCGTGCAGCCAGGCGACCTTCGACCTCCTGTACCCCGAGTTCGCCGGCGCCCCGCACCCGTCGTGCTTCGCGAACCTCTGCGCCGCCCTGGCGCCCTTCGGGGTCGACCCCGACCGAATCGGCACCACCCTCAACGTCTTCATGGACGTGTGGACCGACGACGCGGGCGAGCTGCACATCGACCCCCCGCCGACCCGAGCCGGCGACCGGTTCACCATCGAGGCCCGGATGCCGGTGGTCGTGGGAGTCACCGCGTGCTCGGCCGAGAAGTCGAACAACGGTCACTGCACCCCGATCGACTGGCGCGTGGAGATCGCGGTGGCAGCGCGCTGACCGCGCTCTTCGCGAGCACCGCTGCCGACGGCGCACACTGGAGCCATGGCCCCGCACCCGATCCACCGCTGACGACGTGCTGACCTCCCTGCTGGAGCGACTCCTCGACGTACCCGCGCCGGTCGTGCTCGCGGTCGTCGGCGCCCTCGTGTTCGCCGAGGACGCCCTCTTCTTCGGCTTCGTCATCCCCGGCGAGACGGTGGCGATCCTGGGTGGCGTCTCGGCGAGCCTGGGCCACGTCCCGCTGTGGGCGATGCTCACCGTCGTCATCGTGGCCGCCATCGTGGGCGACAGCGTCGGCTTCGAGGTGGGCCGCCGGCTCGGTCCGTGGCTGATGGCCACCCGGCCGCTCGCCCGTCACGCCGACCGGCTCGACGACGCCCGCGACCTGCTCGCCCGGCGCGGTGGCTCCGCGGTGCTCCTCGGCCGCTGGGTCGCCTTCTTCCGGGCCGTGATGCCCGCGCTGGCCGGTTCGAGCGACATGCGCTACCGCACCTTCCTCACCTGGAACGCCATCGGCGGCATCCTGTGGGGCACCGTCGTCGTCATGGGCGGCTACCTCGCCGGGGCGTCCTACCAAGCCGTGGCCGACGCCCTCGGCACCGGCAGCGCGGTGCTCGTGGGCGTCGCGGCGGTGCTGGGCTTCATCGTGTGGCGGCTGCGCCGTCGGCGCTCCGACTCCGGTGCCGTGGGGTCCGACAGCCCGGATGCCGGGTCCGCACCCGCCGACGTACCCGCCGGTCCGGCGAGCACGAGCCCGACCGACTGAGCCGACCCACCCGACCCCTGGGTCCCCGGCGGCCCGACATCGCCGCGGCGGCCCGCTGTCGGTGCCGGGCGGCAGGATGGGCGGATGGACGTCACGCTCGCCGAGGTGGTCGCCGCGTCGCGGGCGGTCACCGCCACGCGGTCGCGCACCGCGAAGACGCAGGCGCTGGCCGACCTGTTCGCGCGCTGCGACCCGGCCCAGGTCGGCGTCGTGGTCTCGCACCTGTCCGGAGTGCTGCCGCAGCGCCGCCTGGGCGTCGGCCACCGCTCCCTGGGGTCGCTGCCCGACCCCGCCCCCCTGCCGAGCCTGACGGTGAATGAGGTCGACGCCGCGTTCACCCGGCTGGCGGTCACCGCGGGCGCCGGCTCCACGGCATCGCGCCGGGCGGAGCTGGCGGGCCTGATGGGCCGTGCGACCGCCGACGAGCAGCGCTTCCTCGTCGACCTCATCACCGGCAACCTGCGCCAGGGGGCCCTCGACGGCGTGGTGCTCGCCGCGATCGCGAAGGCGTATGCCGTGCCCGACGCCGTGGTGCGGCGCGCCACCATGCTGGCCGGCACCGCCGCCGAGGTCGCCGGGCTCGCGGCCACCGGCGGTGTCGAGGCGCTCGAGCTGGTCGGGCTGGTGGTGGGGCGCCCCCTGCGCCCGATGCTGGCGGCCTCGGCGAAGACGGCGGGCGAGGCGGTGCGGGCCGTGGGCGGTGGCGACCTGCTCGTCGACGGCAAGCTCGACGGCATCCGGGTGCAGGTGCACCGGCGCTCGGGCGAGGTCACGGTCTACACCCGCAGCCTCGACGAGATCACCGAGCGCGTGCCCGAGGTGGTCGAGGCCGTGGCCGCGCTGCCCGGGGGCGACCTCGTGCTCGACGGCGAGGCCATCGTGCTGCTCGACGGCGGGCGGCCGGCGCCGTTCCAGGTCACCGGGGCCCGCACGGCCAGCTCGGCCGACGTCGCGGGCCTGCGCGAGCGGGTGCCGCTGACCACGTTCCTGTTCGACGTGCTGCACCGCGACGGGGTCGACCTCATCGACGAGCCGGCCCGGGTGCGCCACGACGCCCTGGTCGACCTCGCACCGCACCTCCTCGTCCCGCGCCTGCTCACCGGCGATGCCGACGCGGCGGAGGCGTTCTTCGCCGAGCTCGTCGCCGCCGGGCACGAGGGCGTGGTCGTCAAGGCGGCCGACAGCCCCTACGCCGCGGGCCGCCGCGGCAGCGGCTGGGTCAAGGTCAAGCCCACGCACACCCTCGACCTCGTCGTGCTCGCCGTCGAGTGGGGGTCCGGCCGTCGCCAGGGCACCCTGTCCAACATCCACCTCGGCGCCCGCGACCCCGACACCGGCGGCTTCGTGATGATCGGCAAGACGTTCAAGGGGATGACCGACGAGATGCTGCGCTGGCAGACCGAGCGGTTCTCCGAGCTGGCCGTCCACGGCACCGAGGCATGGGTCGTCGAGCTGCGGCCGGAGCAGGTCGTCGAGATCGCGTTCGACGGCCTGCAGCGGTCCTCGCGCTACCCCGGCGGCCTCGCCCTGCGGTTCGCACGCGTCCTGAGGTACCGCGACGACAAGACGGCGGAGCAGGCCGACACCATCGGCACCGTGCGCTCGCTCGGGCCCGACTCCTGACGGCGCCGGGCGTCACCACCACCCGTGCGAGCACCGTGTGTGGGTGGTTGGTCATGGGCCCCG
>JBJMHU010000231.1:0-3559 GCA_045807225.1 Ornithinibacter sp.
ACTTGACCTCCTCGTCGCTGACGATGCGGCCGGCAGCCGTGTCGACGAGGAACATCCGACCCGGCTGCAGCCGGCCCCGGCGAACGACCCGCTCGGGCTCGATGTCGAGCACGCCGGCCTCGGAGGCCAGCACGACCAGCCCGTCGTCGGTGACCCAGTAGCGACCCGGGCGCAGCCCGTTGCGGTCGAGCACCGCCCCGATGAGGGTGCCGTCGGTGAAGGTGACGCAGGCCGGGCCGTCCCACGGCTCCATGAAGGTGGAGTGGAACTCGTAGAACGCCCGCCGGGCGGGGTCCATCGTGGCGTGGTTCTCCCACGCCTCGGGGATCATCATCAGCACCGCGTGAGGCAGCGACCGGCCGCCGAGGTGCAGCAGCTCGAGCACCTCGTCGAAGGTGGCGGAGTCGGAGGCGCCCGGGGTGCACACCGGGAAGACCCGGTCGAGGTCGCCGGGGAAGAGGTCGGAGCGGATCTGGCTCTCGCGGGCCCGCATCCAGTTGCGGTTGCCCTTGACGGTGTTGATCTCGCCGTTGTGGGCGATCATCCGGTAGGGGTGGGCCAGCGGCCAGCTCGGGAAGGTGTTGGTCGAGAAGCGCGAGTGCACCAGGGCCAGCTCGGAGGCGAACCGCTCGTCGGACAGGTCGGGGAAGAACGGCTCGAGCTGCCCGGTGGTGAGCATGCCCTTGTAGACGACGGTGCGGGCCGACAGCGACGGGAAGTAGACCTCGGCCTCGTGCTCGGCGCGCTTGCGCAGGCAGAAGGCGACGCGGTCGAGCTCGATGCCGGTGAGCCCGCTCTCGGAGGCCACGAAGAGCTGGCGGAAGACCGGCATGCAGTCGCGGGCCGCCCGGCCGACCAGGTCGGGCGTCACGGGCACGTCGCGCCAGGCCACCACGCGCAGGCCCTCGCTCGCGGCGATCTCCTCGATGCGGGCCTGCGCGGCGGCACGCTCGTCGTCGTCGTCGGGCAGGTAGGCCATGCCCACGGCGTAGGCACCCGCCGGCGGCAGGTCGGCATCCAGCACCGCCCGGAAGAAGGCGTCGGGCACCTGGGTGAGGATGCCGGCGCCGTCACCGACCAGCGGGTCGGCGCCCGTGGCGCCGCGGTGGTCGAGGTTGCGCAGGGCGTCGAGCGCGTGCACGACGATGTCGTGGCCCGCGGTGCCCCGCATCGTCGCCACCATGGCCACACCGCAGGCGTCGTGCTCGTGCTCGCGGCGGTAGAGGCCGGTGTCGGCGGGCTGGGCGGAGAAGCGGGCGACGGTCACGTCGCATCACCGTCCTCGGGGGTCGTCGGCCGCAGAGCGGACCGGGCACGGCAAGGTCAGGCGCGGACGGCTCTGGCCACGTCCCGGAAGGATATCCGCCACCCCCTGCGTCTTGCCATTCGAACCCCGCTATCCCACATCGTGGGACTTGGGCGTCTCGTCGCCAGCGGTCGGGTGGTCGCTGGCGCCGGGCGGCGCACCCGCATCCGCGCCGGTGTCACCGGTATCCCCTGCCGGCTCCCCGTCACCGGCCACCGGTGCTTCGGCGGGCGCCCGGGCCGCCCGGCGACCGGTGTACCAGATGATCCAGACGCCGAGCAGGAACACGACGATGCTGGTCCACACGTTGAGCCGCTGGCCGAAGACCAGCTCGGCCTCGTCGGTGCGCATCTTCTCGATGACGATGCGGCCCACCGGGTAGCCGGCCACGTAGAGGCCCATCAGCTGGCCCGGGGCCAGCGAGCGGCGCTTGTCGACGACGAGCAGCAGGGTGCCCAGCAGCACCAGGAAGACCGACTCGTAGAGGAAGGTCGGCTGGAAGACGCCGAGCAGCACCGGCTTGCCGGCCGAGTCGACCACGGCACGACCGGCCGCCTGGTCCCACTTGTGGATCTCCAGGCCCCACGGCAGGGTGGTCGGCCCGCCGTAGAGCTCGTTGTTGAACCAGTTGCCGAACCGGCCGATGGCCTGCGCGAACGCCACGCCGGGCACCGCCGCGTCGACGAAGGTGAGGAAGCTGATGCCGGCGCGCCGGCAGCCGATGTAGACGCCGAGCGCGCCGAGCGCGATGGCACCCCAGATGCCCAGGCCGCCGTTCCAGATCTTCACCGCGTCGAGCGGGTGGCCGCCCTCGCCCCAGTACGGGCCGGGGGTGGTGATGACGTGGTAGAGCCGGCCGCCGACGATGCCGAACAGCACCCCCCAGGCCGCGACGTCGAGGGCCTGCCCCGGCTGCCCGCCACGGGGCACGAGCCTGCGGCCGGTCAGCCACACGGCCAGGATGATGCCGGCCAGGATGCACATCGCGTACATCCGGATCGGCAGCGGCCCGAGGTCGAAGACCCCGACGGTGGGGCTCGGGAGGTACGAGATCACTTGGTGGCGTTCTGGATGGCCTGGGTCAGTAGCTCGGGGGTCTTGATCGTGTTGAGGTCGACGGCCGTGCCGTTGATGATGACCGTGGGGGTGCCGCCGAAGCCGGGGATCTTGAACGCGGCGTCGTTCACCGAGGTCACGTACTTGGTGTAGGTGTCGTCGGCCACGCACTTCTTCCAGGTGGTCAGGGCGTCACCCGTGATGCCGGCCGTGGTGGCCCAGGCGTCGAGCTCGGCGTCGGTGACGTCCTGGCCCTCGGCCACCTGGCTGGAGAAGGCCGCGTTGTGGAACTCCTGGAACTTGCCGTCGTTGGCCGCGCAGAAGGCGCCGTTGGCCGCGGGGGTGGAGTTCTTGGCGCCGGTCTTGTCGTCGAGGAAGTTCAGCACGTGGTAGTTGAGCTTGAGCTTGCCCTGGGCGGCCAGGTCCTGGAACGTCGAGCCGAGGGCCGCCTCGAACTGGCCGCAGATCGGGCACTGGAAGTCCTCGTAGAGGTCGACCGTGGGCGCGCCCGGCGCCAGGGTGGCCGTGGCGAACGCGGGGTACCCCTTCCCCATGGATGCACCGGCCGGCACCGCTGTGGACGTGCCGGTGGCCGCCTCCTTCTGGCTCTGCGACCAGATGACGCCACCCACGACGGCGATGATCGCGACCACCGCCACGACGGTGGCGACGACGATCTTGTTCGCCCCGCCGCCCTGGGAGCTCTGCGCGGCCTGGATCTTGGCCTGCCGCGAGGAGGCGGGTGGGGTGGTCGGCTTCTTGGCCATGGCGGCTCAGGGTCTCCTTCAGTGTCCGAACATGTAGCGGTCGAGCGAGGCAAGGGTGCGCGGGCGCCAGCACAGCCAGGCTCCGGCGAGGGCGAAGACGACGTCGCGGGCGATCTCCTGGGGGTACTTCGTGTCGGTGGCGCCGATCTCGCCACCGCCGCCGAAGCAGCCGCAGTCGATCGTGAGGCCCCGCGCCCAGGCCTGGGCGATGCCGATGATGAAAGCCACCATGAGCAGCGTCGAGACGATGGCGACCGGCCGGGTGAACAGCCCGAGCACGAGCAGCACCCCCAGGATGATCTCGAGGAAGGGCAGCGCCAGGCCGATGGTGTTGGCCAGCCCGGTGGGGAAGATCTCGTAGGCCTGGACCGCGCGCTGGGCGGTGAGGGGGTGCCCGACCTTGGTCGCTCCGGCCCAGATGAGCACGACG
>JBJMHU010000232.1:0-7182 GCA_045807225.1 Ornithinibacter sp.
CAGCGGCAGGTGGCGCATCGCCTTTCCCAGCGGCAGCCACGGCCAGGCCGGGACGAGGGCATTGGGCTTCTCCTTCTCGATCGCCTCCACCATGGCCCGCACCCCGGTCACGGTGTCGACGATGAACGGCGTCTTCTTCACCCGCTCGTTCATCTCGGAGCGGATGTAGCCCGGGTAGATCGTCGACACCCGGATGTCGAGGTCGGGCTCGCCCAGCATCTCGTTGCGCAGCCCCTCGGCCAGCGTCGCCACGCCTGCCTTGGTCGCGGCGTAGGTGGTCACGGTCTTGCGCATCCCGCGCATCGCCGAGACCGACGCGATCATCACCAGGTGGCCGCGCCTCTGCGCCCGGAAGATCTCCATCGCCGCCTCGGTCTGCGCCAGGGCCGCCACGAAGTTGGTCATCGCGGTCTGCTTGTTGGCGTCGTAGCGCCCGGTGCCGATCGGTGCCCCCTTGCCGAGACCCGCGTTGACGATGACCCGGTCGATGGTGCCGAAGTCGTCGCGGAAGGCCGCGAACACCTCGAACACCTGGGCGTCGTCGGTGACGTCGAGGGCGCGCAGCTCGACCCGGCGTCCGGGGTGCGCCGCCAGGATCTCGTCGCGCAGCCCCTCGAGCCGCTCGGTGCGCCGGGCGGCCAGGGCGAGGTCCCAGCCACGGTCGGCGAGCTGGCGGGCCATCTCGGCGCCCAGGCCCGAGCTGGCACCGGTGATCAGGGTGGTCGGCATGCGGTCCGTCCTTGTCGTCGTCGTCGTCGTCAGGTCGTCGTCGGGTGGTGGTCGGTCTCAGGAGCCGGCGATGAGGGCGGTGCAGTGTGCGTCGAGGAAGCGCACCACCTCGCGGAACTCACCGTATGCCGGGTTGCTCGTCTGGCCCGCGTGGAAGCGGAAGTAGATCTGCTGGGCGATCACCGCGAGGCGGAACGAGCCGAACACGTCGTAGAAGCGCCACTGCTCGGGGGTCACGTCGAGACCGCGGGCCTCGGAGTAGCGCTCCACGACCTCGGCACGGGTCAACATCCCCGGCGTGTGCGTCGGCTGCCGGCGCACGGCGAGGAACGCGGGGTGGTCGTCGGCCTGCACCCAGTAGGCCAGTGCCGCACCGAGATCCATCAGCGGGTCACCGACGGTGGCCATCTCCCAGTCGAGCACACCGACGATCCTGGTCGGGTCGGCCGGGTCGAGCACGAGGTTGTCGAACCGGAAGTCGTTGTGGATGAGCACGTGCGGCCGGTCGGGCGGCTCGTGCGCCACGATCCAGGCCATCGTGGCCTCGAAGTCGCCGACGTCGGAGGTGCGCGCCCGCCGGTAGCGCCCGCACCAGCCCTCGACCTGGCGGTGCACGTAGCCCGCTCCCCGGTCGAGGTCGGTCAGGCCGGCGGCCGCGACGTCGACGTCGTGCAGGGCGACCAGCGTGTCGATAGCGGTGCGGCACAGCGCAGCCACGTCGTCGCGGGACAGGCCGAGCTCGGGGGGCACCTCACGCCGCAGGATGGTGCCCTCGATGCGCTCCATCACGTAGAACTGCGACCCGATCACGCTCTCGTCACCACAGAACGCGACCATCCGCGGCACGGCGGGGAACACCGGCGCCAGGGCGGCCTGGATGTCGTGCTCGCGCCGCATGTCGTGCGCGCCCTTGGCCTTGGTGCCCGTCGGGGGCCGCCTCAGGATGAGGTCGGCTCCGTCGGATGCCGGCCCACCGGCATACCGCAGCAGGTAGGTGAGGTTCGACGCACCACCGACGAACTGCTGCACCTCGGGAACACCCTCGAGCCCCACCTCGCCGGGTGCGTTCTCCCGCAGCCAGACCGCCACACGCTCGACGTCGAAGGCGTCCTCGTCGCGCACCGGCGCGGCGCCGGCCACGGCGCTCACGGCACGAAGTCCTCGGGGTCGGCACCGGCCCGCTTCGCCAGGCGCGCGGCCTGGCCGGTCAGCATCCGGTCGTAGAGGGGGCGGGCGAAGCGCTTGAAGAAGTAGGCCTGGTGGCCGAGCCGGTCGGTGAGGATGATCCTCTTCTTCGCGTCGACCCCCTTGAGCACGATCGCGGCGATGTGCGCGGCATCCACCTTCGCCTGGGTGATCAGCCGCACCCCGGCCTCCTGCATCGCGGCGTCCTTGCCGGCGAACGACTGGTGCAGGTTGGTGCGGAAGAACGCCGGGCAGACCACCGACACGTCGATTCCCCACGGCCCCAGCTCGAACTGCAGCGTCTCGCTGATGGCGACCACGCCCGCCTTGGTGGCGTTGTAGCTCGCCATGCCGGGGCCGTGCACGAGGCCGGCCAGTGACGCGACGTTGACGATGTGACCGCTGCGCTGCTCCTTGAGCAGCGCCGTGAAGGTGTGGCAGCCGCGCGCGACACCGAGGAGGTTGATGTCGACGACCCGCTCCCAGTCGGAGATCGCCTCGACGTCGATCCGCCCCCCGGTGGCGATGCCGGCGTTGTTGACGAGGACGTCGAGCCCGCCCCACGTCTCGCGGACCCACGCCAGCGCGGCATCCCAGTCCTGCTGGCTGCGCACGTCGAGGCGGCGGTAGGCCGCACCCTGGGGAACGCCGTCGGGCCGCTCCTGCGCCAGGTCGGCGACGAGCACGGTGTCGCCGCGGGCGACCATCAGCTCGGTGAGGGCCAGGCCGAGGCCCGACGCGCCCCCGGTGACCAGGACGCGACGGCTCATCGGGTGGCCCCTGCGGTGGCAGGCGCCGCAGCGGCGGCCGCGCGGGCGGCATACGGGCGCAGGAGATGACGGGCGACCACGCCGAGGTGCACCTCGTCGGGGCCGTCGGCCAGCCGCAGGCTCCGCGCGCCGGCGTATGCGGCGGCGAGCGGGAAGTCCTCGCTCATCCCGCCCCCGCCGTGCAGCTGGATGGCGAGGTCGATGACGTCGCAGGCCATCTGCGGCACGGCCGCCTTGATCTCGGACACCTCCGACTGAGCCCCGTCGATGCCGACCGTGTCGAGCTTCCAGGCGGCGTGCAGCACGAGGAGGCGCGCCGAGTTGATGGCGATGCGAGCGCGGGCGAGCCGCTCGCGGTTGCCGCCGAGGTTGGCGATCGGCTTGCCGAAGGCGACCCGGCTGGTCGAGCGCTCGCAGGCCAGCTCGAGCGACTTCTCGGCCAGCCCGATGAGGCGCATGCAGTGGTGCACCCGGCCCGGGCCGAGGCGCCCCTGGGCGATCTCGAAGGCCCGCCCGGGCCCGGCGAGGATCGCCGAGGCCGGCAGGCGCACGCCGCTCAGGGTGACCTCGCCATGGCCCAGCGGCTCGTCGTACTGCCCCAGCGCGGTCAGCATCCGCTCGACCTTGGCGCCGGGGGCCTCGAGGGGGACCACGACCATCGAGTGCTGGCGGTGGCGGTGGGCCGTGGGGTCGGTCAGCCCCATGAAGATGCCGACCTTGCAGTCAGGGTGGCCGGCGCCGGTCGACCACCACTTGCGGCCGTCGAGCACGACCTCGTCGCCGTCGAGCGTGGCGGTGGCCTCCATGTTGGTGGCGTCGGAGCTGGCGACCCCGGGCTCGGTCATCAGGAAGGCGCTGCGCACCCGGCCCTCGAGCAGGGGCTCGAGCCACTCCTGCTGCTGCTCGGGCGAGCCGTAGCGCAGCAGCACCTCCATGT
Organism: Ornithinibacter sp.; assembly: GCA_045807225.1. Taxonomy (GTDB): domain Bacteria; phylum Actinomycetota; class Actinomycetes; order Actinomycetales; family Dermatophilaceae; genus Fodinibacter. Next base: position 3,622 of record JBJMHU010000232.1, read on the forward strand.
TGCCGGTGTCGGGGGCGTTGCAGTTGAACACCAGGGGCGCCAGCGCAGACCGGCCGGTCTGCTCGGCCACCGAGGCGTAGTCGGTGTTGGTCAGGCCTACGCCACCGTCGGTGCCGAAGCGCGCGGCGTACGCGTCGCCGTGCCCGGCCGGGAGGAAGAGGTTCCACAGGCCCTGGTCGCGGGCCCTCGCCTGCAGGTCGGCGACCACGGGGGGCGGCGGCCAGGCGTCCTCGCCGCGCGCGCGTCGGGCGGCGACGTCGCGCAGGATGCCGGGCTCGACCGGCTCGATCTCGGAGTCGACGAAGGCGCGCACGCGGGCGGCGAGGTCGGCGGCGCGCGCCGAGGGGGCGAAGTCCATGCCCTTGACCCTAGACCGTTGTTGAGCAATGCTCAATAGCATGGGAGCCTCGGCACGGGTGCGGATGTCGCCGGAGGACCGGCGTCGCCAGCTCGTCGGCATCGGGCTGCGCAAGTTCGTCGAGCGCCCGGTGCAGGAGCTCTCGCTCGACGAGGTCGCGGCCGAGGCGGGCGTGTCGCGCGGGCTGCTCTTCCACTACTTCCCGACCAAGACCGACTACCACCGGGCGGTCGTCGAGGCCGCGCGCCGGCGGGTGGGGCGCAACGTCTCGCCGGATGCCGGGGTGGCCGGCGACGCGGCCGTGCGCCAGGTCGTCGAGCGGTTCCTCGACCAGGTGGCCCGGCGGCGCGCGTCGTACGTCGCGCTGGTGCTCGGGCAGGCGCCGATCGCCCGGGCCGCGGGTGAGGACCCGGTCGAGACGGTGCGCGAGCACGTGGCCGGTGTCGTGGTCGCGGCCACCGGGCTCCCGGAGGCCGCGCTGCCCGCCGTGCACGGCTGGGTCGCCTACCTCGAGGACCGGGCCCTGCAGTGGGCCGCGCTGCGGGTGCCCGAGCGGGATGCCGGCCGGCTCGACCTCGTCGACCACTGCACCCGCGCCCTCACGCTCCTCACCACCGCCGCCTGACCGCACCCCGCTACGCGCAGGTCCCGATCGGGGGCCCTCTGCGAAGTCAGGAGCACTTCGCTGTGTCAGGGGCGTATACGGCCCTGACTCCGCGAGAACCTCCTGAACTCGCGAAGTGCGCCTGACTCCGCGCCCGCCGCCTCCACGTCCGCCGAGCCGGAGTACCGGGTCACCGGGCGGTCGCGCGGGCGTGGGCCTCGTCGAGCAGCTCGGTGACCACGGCGGCATCCGCGTCAGCCAGCACCACCTCGACGGTCGACAGCGTCTTCCCCCACCAGCCCTCGCGGCACCACGGCCACTCGGCGACCGCCTCGCGGATGGACTCGGGCTCCAGCATCACCCTCAGGATGCCGTCGCTCGGCATCGTCGCGAAGATGCGCCCGCGCGCCCCGGCGCGGAAGGACGGGAACCCGTGGTGCGGCAGCTCGACGACCTCGGGGAGCTCGAGGGCGAGGGCGCGCACGGCATCCGGCGTCATGGGGCGGAACCGGCGGCACTGAGGACGACCGTCACCGGCACCCCGTTGAGCACGGCATTGCCGGAGAGCCCCTCAACGACAGCGGGATCGGTGAGGTCGTTCATCGACACGCCGGGCAGCTGCTCGGCCTGGCGGAGCCGGACCCCGTCGCGCCGGTGGCCGTAACCGTGCGGGAGGGACACGACCCCGGGCATCAGGTCGTCAGTGGCCGCCACCTCGACCGCCACCTCCCCGGCAGCGGACCGCACCACCACCGTGTCGCCGTGGCGGATGCCGCGCGCGGCCAGGTCGTCGGGGTGCGCGAGGAGGGCGTGGCGGGGGCGCCCGCGGGTGAGCCGCGCGGAGTTGTGCAGCCACGAGTTGTTGTCGCGCTGGTGGCGCCGCCCGATGAGCAGCAGCTCTCCGTCACCGAGCCCGCTGTCCGCCGACAGCTCGGCGAGCAGCTCGGGCAGCGACTCGAGCACCAGTGGCATCGCGAGGTCGATGCGCTGGCCGGCCGTCGCCAGCCGCTCCGGGAGCCGGGGCTTGAGGGCCCCGTGGTCGGCCCCGGCGGCCATCTTCTCGAGCTTGGCGACCGACAGGCGGGCGCCGGACGAGCGCAGCAGGGCGTCGAGCTGCCGCCGCGGGCTCAGCCGCAGCCGTGCCTCGGTCTGCAGGGTGTCCTTCGACCACCGGTCGCGCAGTCCCTCCGACCGCTCGAGCAGCAGTGCGGCGCCGAGGTCGCGCGCGATCTCCCAGTCGTGCCGGGCGTCGGGCTCCTTCTCGAAGAGGGCCGGCGACCAGCGCGCGGTGTCGCGCACGGCGAGGGTGTGGAAGATCAGGTCGTAGTGGTCGCGCTCCAGCGGACCCGTCGGCGGCAGGATGACGTCGGCGTGGCGCGTGGTCTCGTTGACGTAGAAGTCGATCGACACCATGACGTCGAGGCCGGCCAGCGCCTCGTCGAGCCGGTGCCCGGACGGCGTGGAGGACACCGGGTTTCCCGCGATCGTGAGCAGCCCGCGCACCTGGCCGTCACCCGGGGTGCTGATCTCCTCCGCCAGCACCGACACGGGCAGCTCACCTCCGAACGCCGGCAGGTCGCGAACCCGCGAGCGCCGCCTGCCGAAGCCACCAGGACCCAGCACCCCCCGGCCGACGAGGTCGACCGCGGGGGTGGTGAGCATCGTGCCGCCGGGCCGGTCGAGGTTGCCGGTGAGGATGTTGATCGCCTGCACGGCCCACTGGCACACGACGCCGTGGGCCTGGGTCGAGACGCCCATCCGCCCGTGCACGGCCGCCGAGGGCGCGGCGGCGAGGTCGTGCGCGAGGCTCCGCACGGCATCCGCGGGCATGCCGCTGGCCTGCTCCGCGAGCTCGGGCGTGAAGCCCTCGACCGCCTCGCGCACCGCGTCGAGGCCGTCGACGTAGGCGGCGGGGTGGACCTCACCGAGCAGCAGCTCGCGCACCACAGCGAGCAGCACGGCGGCGTCGGACCCGGGCCGGACGAAGTGGTGCTGGTCGGCGACCTTGGCCGTCTCGGTGCGTCGGGGGTCGATGACCACCAAGCGCCCTCCGCGAGAAGCGAGCTCGCGACGCCGCTGCGGGAAGTCGGGCACGGTCCACAGCGAGCCGTTCGACGCCATCGGGTTGTGCCCGACGAGAACGAGCAGGTCGGTGCGGTCGATGTCGGGCACCGGCAGGAGGAACTGGTGCCCGTAGAGGGCCCACGCCACCACGTGGTGCGGCAGCTGGTCGACGGACGTGGCGGAGAACCGGTTCCGCGTTCGCAGCAGCCGCACCAACGTCGGGTTGTGGGTCAGCGCACCGAGGCTGTGCACGGTGGGGTTGCCCTGGTAGACCGCCACTGCGTCGTCGCCGTGCTCGCGCTGCACCGCCACGAGCCGGGATGCCGCGAACGCGATCGCCTCGTCCCACGACACCTCGCGCCAGCCGCCGTCGTCGGTGCGGCGCACCGGGCGACGTAGCCGGTCGGGGTCGTCGTGGAGGTCCTGCAGGGCGAAGGCCTTGGGGCAGATGTGACCGCGCGAGAGCGGGTCGGCCTCGTGGCCGCGCACCGAGGCGATCGCGCCGCCACCGTCGAGGCGCACCTCCAGCGAGCAC
>JBJMHU010000233.1:0-6522 GCA_045807225.1 Ornithinibacter sp.
CGGCCGCTTCCTCGATCAGCCGCTTGGGCATCCCGCTGGCGACTGCGGCCGTCATCCCGCCCAGGGCATCGGTTTCGGCGATCAGGTTCTCCGCCTGTTCCACGAGAACGGAAGTAAGGGATTCCACGTAATAGCTGCCGCCTAGCGGATCGACGACCTTGGTTACGCCGCTCTCTTCGGCCCGCACCAACTGGGTGTTGCGGGCGATGCGGGCCGAGAAATCGGTCGGCAGCGCGATCGCCTCGTCGAAGCTGTTGGTGTGCAGCGACTGCGTGCCGCCGAGCACCGCGGCGAGCGCCTCGATCGTGGTTCGGATAATGTTGTTGTAGGCGTCCTGCTCGGTCAGGCTGACCCCGCTCGTCTGGCAGTGGGTGCGCAGCAGTTTCGACTTTTCGGTCTTGGCGCCGAGCTGGGTCATAATCCGGTGCCACAGGGTGCGCGCGGCGCGCAGCTTGGCGACCTCCATGAACAGGTTCATGCCGATGCCGAAGAAGAAGCTGAGCCGCGGCGCGAAATCGTCGATGTCGAGCCCGTCGGCCTTGGCGACGCGGACATATTCCATGCCGTCGGCGAGCGTGTAGGCGAGCTCCTGCACCGCCGTCGCCCCGGCCTCGTGCATGTGATAGCCGCTGATCGAGATCGAGTTGAACTTGGGCATCTCCGCCGCGCAATAAGCGATGATGTCGCTGACGATCCGCATGCTCGGCTCGGGCGGGTAGATGTAGGTGTTGCGGACCATGAACTCCTTGAGGATGTCGTTCTGGATGGTCCCGGTGAGCTGCTCGGGCGCCACGCCCTGCTCCTCGGCCGCCACGACGAACAGCGCGAGGATCGGGATGACGGCGCCGTTCATCGTCATCGACACCGACATCTGGTCGAGCGGGATGCGGTCGAACAGCGTGCGCATGTCGTAGATCGAGTCGATGGCGACCCCCGCCATGCCGACGTCGCCGGTGACCCGGGGGTGGTCGGAGTCGTAGCCGCGGTGGGTGGCCAGGTCGAACGCGACCGACAGACCCTTCTGGCCGGCGGCGAGGTTGCGCCGGTAGAACGCGTTGGACTCCTCGGCCGTGGAGAACCCGGCGTACTGCCGGATGGTCCACGGCTGGGTCGTGTACATGGTCGGGTACGGCCCTCGTAGGTAGGGGGGCGCGCCGGGCACGGTGTCGAGGAAGTCGAGCCCGGCGAGGTCGGCCTCGGTGTAGAGCGGCTTGACCGGGATCTGCTCGGGGGTGACCCACGGCTCGCCCTGCGGGGCGGGGCCCGCGACGGGCCGGCCGTTCCCCAGGTCGAGGGTGGTGAAGTCGGGAACGGCGCTCATCGCGGCTCCTCCGTCTCGGTGGTGGCCTCGGGGCCGTCAGCGGGCGGGGCCTCGCGGGGTGGGGCACCGAGGTGGTCGAGCAGCTCGCTCAGGAAGGCAGCGACATCCATTCCGTCGTGCACCTCGCCGTCGACCAGGTCGGCGTGGTCGCCGAGCTCGCTGGCCCGGCCCGCCACGAGCACCCGCTCGGCGGCCGATCGCAGGTCACGGACCGCCGCGGCGGCGTGGCCGGCGTAACCCGACGGGCTGGACGCGAGCACGGCGACCCGGGCCGCCTCGTCGCTCGTGCCCACCCCACCGGCCGCGAGGAGGTTCGACACGAACGTCTCACGCGCGCCGAAGTCGCGCCGGGTCCCGAGGGTGCGAACGTGCACCTTCGGGTGGCCCAGCGCCGAGGCGCGGTCGCGCAGCTCCTCGAACACGGCCGCGTCGCGGCGCGGTGCCAGCGCCCGATCGGCGTTCGGCAGCGCGGCGCGCGCCCGGCGCACCGGCGTGCTCAGGTGACCGGCCGGGAACATCGACACCCCGGTGATCGGGCGTCGTCGCGTGACGATCTCGTGCTCCCGCGCGGTACGCGCGTCGTCGACCCACGTGTGCAGCAGCCCGCCGGCCAGGGCGGCGACCGCCCCGCCGGCCCGCTCGACCTCCTGGAAGCGAGCCCACACGGCATCCGCCACCTGGTCGGTCAGGGACTCGAGGTACCAGGACCCACCACCGGGGTCGGTGACCCTCCCGACGTTCGACTCGTCGGCGAGCAGGATCTGGGTGTTGCGGGCCACCCGCCGGCCGAGTCGCTCGGGCAGGCCGAGCACCGTGTCGAAGGGCAGCACGGTGATGGCGTCGGCGCCACCGACCGAGGCACCGAACGTGGCCAGGGTGCTGCGCAGCACGTTGACCCAGGGGTCCTCGCGCGTGAACATCCGCAGGCTGGTGACCGCGTGGGTGTGCACACCGCGCTGGGCCTCGACGACGCCGCACGCCTCTCCCACGCGCGCCCACACCCGGCGCACCGCCCGCACGGCGGCGGCGGTGAGGAACTGGTCGGCGGTGGCACCGACGCGCAGGTCGATCTGCGCGAACGCCTCGGGTGCCGGGATGCCGGCCGCCTCCAGGTGTCGCAGGTACGCCACCCCGGTGGCGACCGCCACGGCCAGGGCGTCGACGTCGTTGGCCCCGGCCTCGTGCACGACCCGGGCGTCGACGGTGATGGCGCGCCAGCGGCCGAGGTGGGCGCACTCGCGCACGAGGTCGGCGAGCGGGGCGAGGTCGGGGGTGCCGCCGAGCCGGGCGGCGGCGCCGAACGGGTCCAGGCCCAGGTTGCCGCCCACGCTCTCGCGGCCGTCGACGTGGTCGAGCAGGGCCCGGGCGGCCGCCGGCTGGTCGGTGACCGACGAGATCACGACCGGGGCGAGGTCGAGGCGCACGTCGGCCAGCGCCTCGGGCAGGTCGGCGACGGCGAGCCCGTCGGCACCGAGGTGCAGCCACACCGAGGTGACGCCGTGCTCCAGGTCGTCGAGCACGGCGGCCCGGGTCACGGCCGGGTCGGGGTCGTCGTGCAGCTGGCGCACGTCCCACGGGGTGGTGGCGTCGCGCAGGGCCCGGCCGCGGGTGAACGGCATCGCGCCCGGCAGGCCGAGCTCGCGGTCCTCGCGCAGGTAGAGGCCGTCGACCTCGAGGCCGCCCTCGAGGTGTCGACGCAGGGCTGCCTCGGCCGCGGGGCCATCGAGGCGGGCGTCGTCGGCGCGACCCCTGTTCAGCACGGCGGCGACGAGGCGCTGCCACTCCTCACGCCCCTGCTTCGGAAAGCCGGCCGCCAGGGCGAGCCTGTCGCCGGTGGTCGCGCCGGGGTGGTGGTCGGTGGTCTGGGCGACCGACGGGTCCGTCATGGTGCTCCCTTTCCGACGGCTCTCGGCGGCGGTGCCGGCACGGCCGCCCGTGCGCACCCGGCCCGCGCGATCCGGCCGGTGAGGGCCGTTCAGGAGTCGGGGCAGGCTCGTCACGAGCCTGTGCATCCACCCTAGCGCCGGGCTCGGGCGCCCTCACTGCGAGATCGGGCACGCCGGCCCTGCGGTGCGGCAGGCGTGCGGGCAGGCTCGCCGAACGGCCCTGCCTCCCCGGCGGTGCACGCGAGCAGCCGGGCGACGCGGTGCAGCCACCCTGTGCGGGGCCGGCTGCGGACCCACGAGATCGCGGCCGTCAGGCGGGGTCGATCGGGGCAAACGCGGCGCCCAGAGAGCGCAGCCGCTCCGCCCCGCCGTCGATCGCCGTGAGCACGCACAGCCCCTGCGCCGTGGCCGCGACCGAGTGCTCCCAGTGCGCGGCGCGCGACCGGTCGCGGGTGGCCACCGTCCACTCGTCGTCGAGCACGATGTTGTCCTGGTCACCGAGCGCCACCATCGGCTCGATGCAGATCGTGGTGCCGTCGACCACCTTGGGCCCCTTGGCGCTCACCCGGTAGTTGGGCACCTGCGGGTCCATGTGCATCGAGGTGCCGATGCCGTGACCCACGTAGTCCTCGACGATGCCGTACTCACGCCCGCGGCGCGCACCGCTCTCGGTGAGGCTGTCCTCCACCGCCGCGCCCACGGCATACAGGCTGTCGCCCACCCGGAGCGCGGTGATGCCGGCCCACAGCGAGGCCTCGGTGTCGTCGATCAGCTCCAGGTCCTGCGGCCGGGCCGCCTGCGGGCCACCGACGACGAGGCTGACCGCCGCGTCGCCGTTCCAGAGGCCGACCTGGGCGCCGCAGTCGATCGAGAGCAGGTCGCCCTCGAGCAGCACCCGCGGCCCGGGGATGCCGTGCACGATCTCCTCGTTCACCGACGTGCACAGCGTGTGCCGGTAGCCGGGCACGAGCTGGAAGTTCGGGATGCCGCCGTTGTCGCGGATGTGCGTCTCGGCGACGGTGTCGAGCTCGAGGGTGGTCATGCCGGGGCGCACGGTGGCCTGCAGCAGCTCGAGGGTGCGGCCGACGAGCAGGCCGGCGGTGCGCATGCCGGCGAGCTGCTCGGGCGTCTTGGCCTCGCAGCGGTCACGGTTGAACAGCCCCATGCCGCGGAACTGTACCGGCGCCCGACCCGCTCCCCCACATTCGCGGCCCCCACGAGTCGGCCCTCCCTCGACGGGAGTCGCGAAGACCGGCGGACGGGATCCGGTGTCATCCGCAGGCAGCGGACGACGCCGGCGTCAGGTGAGGGCAGCGAGGATGCGGCCGGTCACCTCGTGGACCTCGCCCATGCCGTCGACCTCCACCAGCAGGCCGCGCCCGCGGTAGGTGTCGGCCAGCGGCTTGGTCTCGCGGTGGTAGATGGCCATCCGCTCGCGGATGACGTCCTCGGTGTCGTCGGCGCGCCCCTCGGACTCGGCGCGCTTGAGCAGCCGGGCCACGACGGCGTCGTCGTCGACCGTCAGCTCGAGCACGTGGTCGAGCGAGGCGTCGTGGGCCGCCAGCATCCCCTCGAGCGCCTCGACCTGGGCGAGCGTGCGGGGGTAGCCGTCGAGCAGGAAGCCCGGGGCGCAGTCGGCCTGCCCGAGCCGGTCCTCGACGATGGCGTTGGTGACGTCGTCGCTGACGTAGCCGCCCGACGCGAGGATCTCCTTGACCTGGAGCCCGAGCGGGGTCTCGTTCTTGATGTTGGAGCGGAAGATGTCACCGGTGGAGATGGCGGGGATGCCGAGGTGCTCGGCGATGCGGGCGGCCTGGGTGCCCTTACCGGCACCGGGTGGGCCGAGGATGATCAGCCGCATGTCGCGACCCCTGCGGGGGGAACGGGCAGGGTGGGGCGGAGCGAGGTCAACGGAGGAACCCTTCGTAGTGCCGCTGCTGCAGCTGGGCCTCGATCTGCTTGACCGTCTCCAGGCCGACTCCCACGATGATCAGGATCGAGGTTCCACCGAAGGGGAAGTTCTGGTTGGCGCCGACGAGGACCAGGGCGATGAGCGGCAGGAGCGAGATCAGCGCGAGGTAGAGCGCGCCCGGCACCGTGATGCGGTTCAGGACGTAGCTGAGGTACTCGGCCGTGGGTCGCCCGGCGCGAATACCCGGGATGAAGCCGCCGTACTTCTTCATGTTGTCGGCGACCTCGGTCGGGTTGAACGTGATCGACACGTAGAAGAACGTGAAGAACAGGATGAGCAGGGTGTACAGCAACATGTAGTACGGGTGGTCGCCGCGCACCAGGTGCGCGTTGATCCAGTCGACCCAGCCCGGGCTGGTGCCGTCGGAGCGCTGGTTGAACTGCGCGAGCAGCATCGGCAGCGACAGCAGCGAGCTGGCGAAGATGACCGGGATGACGCCGGCCATGTTGACCTTCAGCGGGATGTAGGTGGAGGTGCCGCCGTAGACACGCCGCCCCACCATGCGCTTGGCGTACTGCACGGGGATGCGCCGCTGGCTCTGCTCGACGAAGACGACCAGGGCGATGACCGCGAAGCCCATGAGGATGATGCCGAGGAAGACCGTCCAGCCGGAGCGCTGCTGGATCGCCCAGAGCGAGCCCGGGAAGTTGGCGCAGATCGAGGTGAAGATGAGGATCGACATGCCGTTGCCGATGCCCTTGTCGGTGACCAGCTCACCGAGCCACATGATCATGCCGGTGCCGGCGGTCATCGTCAGCACCATGATGAGGATGGTGACGGTCGAGTCGTTGGTGAGGATGTTGGTGCACGACGGGTTGCTGAACAGCGACTGAGGGTTCTGCGCGAAGGTGATCAGCGTCGAGGACTGGAGGATCGCCAGGCCGATGGTCAGGTAGCGCGTGTACTGCGTCATCTTGGTCTGACCGGCCTGGCCCTCCTTCTTGAGGGCCTCGAACCGGGGGATGACGACGGTCAGCAGCTGGATGATGATGCTCGCCGTGATGTACGGCATGATCCCCAGCGCGAACACAGAGAGCTTGAGCAGCGCGCCGCCACTGAAGAGGTTGACCAGGCCGTAAACGTTGGCCTGAGTCCCCTTGCTGGCGGCGTCGATGCACGTCCGTACGTTCTCGACGTTCACGCCCGGCGTCGGCAGCTGGGAGCCCAGCCGGAACGCGCCGATGATGAAAAGCGTGAAGACCAGCTTCTTGCGCAGGTCGGGCGTGCGAAATGCCCGAGTGAACGCCGTCAGCACCATTCCTCCTGCGCAAATCCCGACAAAAGGCCGTTCTCGGCCCAGGCTAGTAGGTATGCGGCAGCCACCGCACGGATGGCGGCCGTCC
>JBJMHU010000234.1:0-4315 GCA_045807225.1 Ornithinibacter sp.
GGCTCGCCGCACGTGGTGAAACATCGAAAGATGGTGAACTGCAATGGGATTCGACTCTGCACCCTTGCGTATCGCGCATGCGTTCGATTGGAATGAGGAATGCCGAACAGCCAGCTGCGAGCCCGCATCGCGGCACTGCACGCCGAGGCCTCAGCCATCGGCGTCGAGCTGGCTGAGCGCGCCGCCGAGATGGAGCGCGATGAGCTGTTCGAGGTCAGCAAGGGCAAGCGGCGGATGACCTACCCCCAGCACGCCTACTGGCCGCCAATGAATCCCCCGCCGCCCGACCCGGTGGCCGGCACCACTCGTCACCGCGACGTCACCCCGCCAGAACCGCCACCCTTCTAGCCGAACCCCGACCGGAGGTGCCGGCGGCACCCACGTCGGCTTGCCGAGCTGCGTGCCACCGATGAGCGGGTCGGACACGCCGGCCGCGTCAGTGGAGGCCCGAGCTCACTCCCACTCGATGGTGCCCGGCGGCTTGCTCGTGATGTCGAGCACCACCCGGTTCACCTCGCGCACCTCGTTGGTGATGCGGGTCGAGATCTTCGCGAGCACGTCGTAGGGAACGCGGGTCCAGTCGGCGGTCATCGCGTCCTCCGACGACACCGGCCGCAGCACCACCGGGTGCCCGTAGGTGCGGCCGTCGCCTTGCACGCCGACCGAGCGCACGTCGCCGAGCAGCACGACCGGGCACTGCCAGATCTCGCGGTCCAGACCCGCCGCTGTCAGCTCCTCACGGGCAATGAGGTCGGCAGCACGCAGCACGTCCAACCGCTCCGCGGTCACCTCACCGACGATCCGGATGCCGAGCCCCGGGCCGGGGAACGGCTGGCGCCACACGATCCCCTCGGGCACGCCGAGCTCGAGACCGACCTGGCGCACCTCGTCCTTGAAGAGCAGCCGCAGCGGCTCGACCAGCTTGAACTGCAGGTCGTCGGGCAGCCCGCCGACGTTGTGGTGCGACTTGATGTTCGCGGCACCGGTGCCGCCACCCGACTCGACCACGTCGGGATACAACGTGCCCTGCACCAGGAACTCCACCGGGTGGTCGGAGTCCCCGGAGTGCGAGCCGACCACGTCGCGCGCCGCCTGCTCGAAGACGCGGATGAACTCGCGGCCGATGATCTTGCGCTTCTCCTCCGGGTCGCTCACCCCGGCCAACGCCGACAGGAAGCGCTCACGAGCATCGACCACGAGGAGGTCGACCCCCGTCGCTGCCACGAAGTCCTTCTCGACCTGCTCCGCCTCGCCCGAGCGCAGCAGTCCGTGGTCGACGAACACGCAGGTCAGCTGGTCACCGACGGCCCTCTGCACCAACGCAGCCGCGACCGAGGAGTCGACGCCGCCGGACAGCCCGCAGATGACGCGCGCCTCACCGACCTGCGAGCGCACCGAGGCGACCAGGTCGTCGACCACGTTGGCCGCGGTCCACTCCCCCGACAGGCCGGCGCCCCGGAGCAGGAAGTTCTCCAGCACCTGCTGGCCAAACGTCGAGTGCAGCACCTCGGGGTGCCACTGCACGCCGTAGAGCCTGCGCTCGTCGTCCTCGAACCCGGCCACCGGCGCTCCGGACGTCGTGGCGGTGACCTTCATCCCGGCCGGCGCCTGCGCCACCGAGTCGCCGTGGCTCATCCACACCGACTGGTCCGTCGGTTGCCCGTTGAACAGCGTCGACGACGTGTCGAGGATGGAGGCCGGCGTCGCCCCGAACTCGGACAGGCCGGTCTTCTCGACGGTGCCGCCGAGGGCGCGCGCCATCGCCTGGAAGCCGTAGCACATGCCGAACACCGGCACCCCGGCATCCAGCAGCGCGGGGTCGAGCGAGGGGGCGCCCTCCTCGTAGACCGACGACGGGCCGCCGGACAGGATCACCGCGGCGGGGTCCTTGGCGAGCATCTCGGCCACCGGCATCGAGTGCGGCACGACCTCGCTGAAGCACGAGGCCTCGCGCACGCGCCGCGCGATGAGCTGCGCGTACTGGGCGCCGAAGTCGACGACGAGCACGGGTCGGTCGGCGAGGTGCACCGGCTCGCCACCCTCGACGACCACGTGGTCGGGGTCGTCGTGGTGGGGCATGGCGGGGTCCGTGCTGGGGGCGTCGCTCACGCGGCCAAGGCTACTGGCGCACCGCCGCGAGACCGGCCTCGACCTCACGGGCGACCCGGCGCTCGACCCAGAACGACAGGAACGGCACGCAGCCGGCGAGCATGACGAGCACGATCTTCGGCAGCGTCCAGCCGACCTTGAAGCCGAGCAGCGCGGTGGCGACGAGGTAGACCATGTAGATGAAGCCGTGCGGCTGCGGCCACCACGACAGCGGGTTGTCCGCGCCCTTGCGGCCGAAGCCGTAGGACAGCACGATCTCGGCCACGAGCACGAGCAGGCCGACACCCACGATGAACGCCATCACCTTGAAGAAGGTGAGGCGGGGGCGCACACCGTCGGCGTCGTCGATGCGCAGGGTGCCGGGTGCGGTCGACGAGGGGATGCCGGACGTGGAGGCGGCGGGGGTGCTGGGCTCAGGCGTCGTCACGCCCACCATTGTCACCCGCGGCGACGGGCTGCTTGTCGACGGCCCCCGCGCCCTCGGTTTCGACCGACTCCTCCGGCTCCTCCGACTCCTCCGCAGCGCGGGCGCGGCGCGTCTCGTCGCGCACCATCCGGGCCCACATCCACAGCGTGAACGCCGCGAAGATCCACCACTGCACGGCATACGCCGCGTTGCGCCACTGCACCCCCGTGTCACCCACCGGAGTGGGCACCAGGGTCGGGCCGGATGCCGGTGCCGGGCTCTGCGACTCGAGGAACCCGAACGCGTTGTACAGATCTCCGGGCCAGGCGTTGACCAGCACCGACAGGTCGACCGAGCCGATCTGGCCGGCAGCCACCGGGTCGGGCGAGGGCGACTCCCCCGGCGCCAGGCCGCCCCGGATCGTCAGCGTGCCCTCCGGCGGCGGCCCGGCCGACGCGGCATCCGGCACGAACCCCCGCACGACGGGCAGCGTGGCGCCGCCGTTGTCGAGCACGAACGGCGTGAGGACCCACAGCCCCGAGCGGCCCTCGAGCCGGCGCCCGGGCACCAACAGCTGCCCGTCGGCGACGTAGTGCCCGGTGGCGATGAACGGCCGCGACGACAGGTCGCCCCGGAACGGCGCATGCGGTCTCAGCAGGGTGGTGAGCTCGGCCGGTTTCTGCGCGCGCGCCTGCTCGACCGCCTCGCGGTGGGCGGTGCTCTCGGCGACACCGAGCTGCCACCGGCCGAGCCAGACGAAGGTGGCGCAGAGCACCAGCGCGACCCCGAGCAGGCCGAGGAACCTCGGCGTCAGGGCGGTCCGCAGCACCCTTCGAGGTTACGTCACCCGCCGTGGCAGCCCGCGCGTGTCTGCCGCGCTGCGGCTCCCCACGGTGCTGCGCTCGCCGCTAGGGTCGGCGCAGGCCCCGGCCCGGCAGTGCGGCGGGCGGTCCCGTGGAAGGAGCGGTCGCGATGGCAGGGTTCCTCGGACGACGGCGCGAGCACGACGACAACGTGCCGCCGGGCCAGTACGTCACGCACGACTTCCCGGTGCTCACGGCCGGCCCGACCGAGAGGGTGCCCACCGACCGGTGGCAGCTGACCATCACCGACGGCACGGCCACCGGCACCTTCGACTGGCGCGCGTTGCACGCGTTCGGGCTGCAGCCACTGACCACCGACATCCACTGCGTCACGCACTGGTCGAAGCTGGGCACCTCGTGGCGCGGCGTGCCGGTGTCGACCATCTTCGAGGCCGTCGGTGTCGACGACCTGCCGTACGCCCTGGTCACCAGCTACGGCGGCTACACCACCAACGTGCCGGTCGAGGACCTCGTCGACCGCGACGCGATGATCGCCGTCGAGTTCGAGGGAGAGCCGCTGCACGCCGAGCACGGCGGGCCGGCCCGGCTGCTCGTGCCCCACCTGTACCTGTGGAAGAGCGCGAAGTGGGTCACCCGCATCGAGCTGCTCGAGCACGACCACCCGGGCTTCTGGGAGGTCGCCGGCTACCACAACTACGGCGACCCCTTCCGCGAGCAGCGCTACCACGGCGACTGACCGGTGACCGAGCCAACCGGCACCATCGCCGCCCCGGCCACCGCGCCGCGGGTCGCTCCCCTGGCGCACCTCGCCTGGTGCGACGCGTCGGGCGCGGCGGTCGTCGCGGAGACCGCCGACGCCCGCAGCCTGGTGCTCGACGTGCCCGGCTGGCCCGGCGACGTCGCTGGGCAGCACGTCGACGTGCGGCTCTCGGCACCCGACGGCTACCAGGCCTCCCGCAGCTACTCGCTGTCGTCC
>JBJMHU010000235.1:0-27696 GCA_045807225.1 Ornithinibacter sp.
GCCGTGCCGATCACGCTCGAGGTGCAGTTCGAGGAGGCCTCGTGACCACGAAGTCCGACTTCACCGAGGACGAGTGGAACCGGGTCCGCCGGGCGCCCCTGGTGGCCGGGCTCGCGGTGTCGCTGGCCGATCCGGGTGGCCCGATCGAGGCCGCCAAGGAGTCGATGGCGACGCTGAAGAACGCCACGAACCCGCCCTCGCGCGAGCAGCTGCTCTCGGAGGTGGCGCTCGACATCCAGGAGATGGCGCAGCGACGCGAGAACCCGATCAAGGGGTTCAAGCCCGCCGGGCCCAACCCCGGTGAGGGCGTCCTCGAGGAGGTGCGCGGCGTGGTGGCGATCGTGGCGGCCAAGGCCTCGCCCGAGGAGGTCGCGGCCTTCGGCACCTGGCTCGTGGCCGCGGCCCAGGCTGCCGCGGATGCCGCCAAGGACGGTGGCTTCATGGGCTTCCACGCCGTGCGGGTCAGCGACCGCGAGCAGGCCATGATCGACTCGGTCAAGGCGGCGGTCACCGCCTGAGCGGTACCCGCTCGGATCGCCACCGGCGGCACCGGGTGGGGGAGCAGGCGCGTCATCGCTGTGACGGCGCGCAAGCTCAGCCGCCGGTGGCGGAGCTCGTCACAGCCGTCGCCTGGTGACCAGGCCCTACGGTGGGGCCATGTCCCTGCCGCTGACCGTCGTCCCGATCCCCGGCCCGGGAGCCGAGGACGTGCTCGTCGCCCCCGACGGCCGGGTCTGGACGGGCACCGCCGACGGCGCCATCCACGTGCACGACCCTGCCACCGGCGAGACCACCAGGGTCACCGCCACCGGCGGCCGCCCCCTCGGCCTCGAGAACCTGCCCGACGGTCGCATCCTCGTCTGCGACGCGCACCGCGGCCTGCTCGCTCTCGACCCCGCCACCGGCGACCTCGAGACCCTCCTCACCGAGGTCGACGGCGAGCGGCTGCTGTTCTGCAACAACGCCGCCGTCACCTCCGACGGCACGATCTGGTTCTCCGACTCGAGCCGGGTCTGGCGGGTCGAGGAGTGGAAGAGCGACCTCATCGAGCACACCCGCACCGGCCGGCTCTTCCGCCGCACGCCCGACGGCCAGGTCACCACCGTGCTCGACCAGCTGTGCTTCGCCAACGGGGTGGCCCTCACCAGCGAGGCGGATGCCGTGCTGGTCGCCGAGACCGGCACCCGCACCATCCGCCGGGTGCACCTCAACGCCGACGGAACGGCCGGTGCGAGCACCGTGTGGGTCGACGACCTGCCCGGCCACCCGGACAACATCGCCCTCGGCAGCGACGGACTGGTCTGGGTGACCGTTGCCTCACCGACCGACAAGGCCCTCACGCTGCTGCAGAAGAGCCCGCGGGCGGTGCGCGGGATGGTGCGCCGGCTACCCGAGCGGCTCAAGCCCAGCCCGAAGGAGACCGCCCGCGTGATGGCGTTCGACTCCGTCGGCCGCCTGGTGCACGACCTCGACTTCGACGCGACCCGCTGGCACCTCGCCACCGGGGTGCGCGAGCACGGCGGCAGGGTCTGGCTCGGCAGCCTGGTGCAGCCGGCGATCGCCTACGGCGACGTGCCGGGGCGCTAGTCCCTGCGCGCTAACCCACCCGCTCGTAGACCACCCGCGACCAGCCGTCGTGCGGCTCGCGCAGCTCCTCGGACCACTCGTCCCGCGGCCAGTTCGGGAACCAGGTGTCCCCCTCGGGCTCGGCGTCGACCTCGGTGATCAGCAGGCGCTGCGCGTAGGGCAGGGCCTCGGCGTAGATCTGCGCGCCCCCCGCGACGAACACCTCGTCGGCCGGACCGGCGAGCGACACGGCATCCGGGAAGGAGTGCGCCGTCTCGACGTCCGGGTGGTGCCACGCCGGGTCACGGGTCACGACGATGGTGCGCCGGCCCGGCAGTGCCCGCCCGATCGACTCGAACGTCGTGCGCCCCATGACGAGCGCGTGCCCCATCGTCGTGGTCTTGAAGTGGGCCAGCTCGTCGGGCAGGTGCCACGGCATCCCACCGGCGATCCCGATGACGCCGTTGCGGGCGACGGCGGCAATGAGGGTGATGCGGGTCATCGGCAGCTCCTCAGACCGCGATCGGCGCCTTGATGGAGGGGTGCGACTGGTAGCCGACCAGCTCGAAGTCCTCGAGGTCGTAGTCGTCGATGCCGGGCCGCGGCGTGATCCGCATGGTCGGCAGCGGGTACGGCGCGCGGGTCAGCTGCAGGGTCGCCTGCTCCACGTGGTTGGAGTAGAGGTGGGCGTCGCCGAGCGTGTGCACGAAGTGTCCGGCCCGCAGGTCGGTGAGCTGCGCGACCATCATCGTGAGCAGGGCGTACGAGGCGATGTTGAACGGCACACCGAGGAAGATGTCGGCCGAGCGCTGGTAGAGCTGGCAGTCGAGGAACGCCGCTCCGCCGTCGGCCGCGGGGCGTACGTAGAACTGGAACATCGTGTGGCACGGCGGCAGCGCCATGTCGTCGACGTCCGCGACGTTCCACGCCGAGACGATGTGCCGGCGGGAGTCCGGGTTGGTGCGGATCGCCTCGATGACCTTGGCGACCTGGTCGACCTCCCGGCCGTCGGGGGTGGGCCACGACCTCCACTGGTGGCCGTAGACCGGCCCGAGGTCACCGAGCTCGTCGGCCCACTCGTCCCAGATCGAGATGCCGCGCTCCTGCAGCCAGCGCACGTTGGTGTCGCCACGCAGGAACCACAGCAGCTCGCCGATGATCGAGCGCAGGTGCAGCTTCTTGGTCGTGACCACCGGGAAGCCCTCGGTGAGGTCGAAGCGCATCTGGTAGCCGAACACGCTGCGGGTGCCGGTGCCGGTGCGGTCGGACTTGTCGACACCGGTGGTCATGACGTGGTCGAGCAGGTCGAGGTACTGGCGCACGCCCGGGAGCCTACCCGCGCACGACGCGGCCGGCCGGTCGGGACGGGGCGCGCCGCGACGGCACTACCCTTGCCGCATGACGAGCTCTCCCTTCGGCCGTGTCCTCACCGCGATGGTGACCCCGATGTCTCCCGGGGGCGAGATCGACGACAAGGGCACCGACTCGCTCGTCGACCACCTTCTGGCCACCGGGCACGACGGCATCGTCGTCAACGGCACCACCGGCGAGTCGAGCACGTTGAGCGTCGACGAGAGCATCGAGATGGTGCGCCGCGTCACCCAGCGCGCCGGTGACCGGGCCAAGGTCGTGGCCGGGGTCGGGTCCAACGACACCCGCCACGCCGTGCAGATGGCCGGCCTGGCCGCGGATGCCGGTGCCGACGCCCTCCTCCTCGTGTCGCCCTACTACAACAAGCCGACCCAGGCGGGCCTGGTCGCGCACTGCCTGGCCGTGGCCGACACCACCGACCTCCCGGTGATGCTCTACGACATCCCCGCGCGCACCGGCATCCCGTTCAGCACCGACACGCTCCTCACCCTCGCCGAGCACCCGAACATCCTGGCCGTCAAGGACGCCAAGGGTGACCTCTGGGCGTCTACGCACGTCAAGGCGGCCACCGAGCTGATGTGGTTCAGCGGCGAGGACGCCCTCAACCTGCCGCTGCTCGCCCTGGGCGCCGACGGCGTGGTCTCCGTGGTCGGGCACGTCGCCGGCGCGCACTACGCCGCGATGGTGGATGCCGTCGAGCGCGGCGACCTCGACGAGGCCCGCCGCATCCACACGTCGCTGATCCCCGTCGTCGACGCCATCATGACCACCTCGCAGGGGGCGATCATGGCCAAGGCGGCCCTGGTCGAGCTCGGCGTCATCGAGTCGGCCGCCGTGCGGCTGCCGCTGGTGGAGTCGCCGCCGGAGCACCTCGAGCTGCTGCGGGCTGCCCTCGCGACGCTCCCCACCCGATGAGCCACCCGCACCCCGAGCTCGAGCGTCCCGGCCCCCTCGCCGACGGCGGGGTGCGCGTCGTCGCGCTGGGGGGCCTCGGCGAGATCGGCCGGAACATGACGGTCATCGAGCACCGCGGCCAGCTGCTCGTCATCGACTGCGGCGTGCTCTTCCCCGACGACCACCACCCGGGCATCGACCTCATCCTCCCCGACTTCGACTACCTCGAGCACCGGCTCGACGACGTGCAGGCGGTGATCCTCACCCACGGGCACGAGGACCACATCGGCGCCGTGCCCTACCTGCTGCGCCTCAAGCCGGACCTCCCCCTCGTCGGCTCGACGCTCACCCTCGCGCTGGTCGAGGCCAAGCTCAGGGAGCACCGCATCCAGCCCTACACGCTCGGGGTGCGCGAGGGTGACCGCGAGCGCCTCGGGGTCTTCGACTGCGAGTTCGTGGCGGTCAACCACTCGATCCCCGACGCCCTGGCCGTGGCGGTGCGCACCTCCGGCGGCACGCTGCTGCACACCGGCGACTTCAAGATGGACCAGCTGCCGCTCGACGGCCGGCTCACCGACCTGCGGGCGTTCGCCCGCCTGGGGGAGGAGGGCGTCGACCTCTTCCTCACCGACTCCACCAACGCCGAGGTGGCGGGCTTCACCACGCCCGAGCGCGACAGCTCCACCGCCATCGACAAGGTGTTCCGGCACGCCGATCGGCGGATCATCGTGGCCTGCTTCTCCTCGCACGTGCACCGCGTGCAGCAGGTGCTCGACGCCGCCGAGCGGGCCGGTCGCAAGGTCGCGATGGTCGGCCGCTCGATGGTGCGCAACATGGGCATCGCCGCCGACCTGGGCTACCTGCACGTGCCCGACGGCGTGCTCGTCGACGTCAAGAAGCTCGACGACCTCGCTGACGACCAGGTCGTGCTGGTCTGCACCGGTAGCCAGGGTGAGCCGATGGCCGCGCTGTCGCGGATGGCCAACCGCGACCACCGCATCGACGTCGGGCCCGGCGACACCGTGCTGCTCGCCAGCTCGCTGATCCCGGGCAACGAGAACGCCGTCTACCGCGTCATCAACGGCCTGATGCGCCTGGGCGCCGACGTCGTGCACAAGGGGAACGCCCGGGTGCACGTCTCGGGGCACGCCAGCGCCGGCGAGCTCGTCTACTGCTACAACATCGTGCGGCCGAGGAACGTCATGCCCGTGCACGGCGAGTGGCGCCACCTGGTGGCCAACGCCGAGCTGGCCGTGCTCACCGGTGTCCCACGCAACCGGGTGGTCGTCGCCGAGGACGGCGTGGTGGTCGACCTCGTCGACGGCAGGGCGGCGATCGCCGGTGCCGTGCCGTGCGGCTACGTCTACGTCGACGGCGCATCGGTCGGCGAGGCCGACGAGACCCTGCTCAAGGACCGCCGCATCCTGCGTGACGAGGGCTTCATCTCGGTGATCGTCGTGGTCGACTCGATGACCGGCAAGGTCATCGCCGGCCCGGAGATCACCGCGCGCGGCTTCGTCGAGGACGACGTGGTGTTCGACGACGTGATGCCGCAGCTCGTCAGCGCGCTCGACGACGCGACCTCCGGCGGGGTCACCGACACCTACCAGCTGCAGCAGGTGATCCGCAGATCGGTGGGCGGGTGGGTGGGCCGCAAGATCCGCCGCCGGCCGATGATCATCCCGATGGTCATCGAGGCCTGACCCACCCCTCCGCGTGGCTTCGGATTCCGTTGTGGGGTGAGCTTGAGCGTCGGCTGACGTGGTCCAGGACGCACCACTGGTTAACGTCAGTCCCAAAGGTCACACCTTGGGGCACACTGACCTGCGGGTTCCGCTGAAACCAGCAGCGCAATTCACGAATTCCAACCGCGACACGCCGTGGCGCGCCGCAGAAAAGGCGTGCGCCAAAGGTAAAGGCAAGGTAAAGTCGCGGTCACGGAACGTTATAACGTTCCTCACCAGGTAGCAGGACTTCGACGTTCGGACGGCAGCATCGTCAGACGTCGTCGGTCATATCCGCCTTGCAGGGGGGCGGGTAGGACCGGATCCGCGCCCGGACGAGTGCCGGAAGGCATTCGTCCGGGCGCGGACCTCGTTCCGGCCCTGGCCGCGCACCGACAGTGGACGGACGAATGTCACCACCGTGCCGCGTGTGACACCTGAGTCTGCTGTGGCTGTCGACTAGCCTGCGACCATGGCGACTCGCACGTCCTCCTCGGCGCGCGGCCGGAGGTCCACGTCCCGGCCGGCCAACCGACGAGCTGCGGCGCGGCCGCGAAAGGGTCCGGCCCGCACGCGCTCGGGTGCGCTACCGCTGCCGTTGCGGGCCGTGCAGCGCACCTGGATGGGCCTGGCCCACGCCACCGGCGCCGTCGCCCGCAAGGTCGGCGACACCGGCCGCGACCTCGAGCCCGAGCACCGCCGTGACGGGCTCGGGCTGCTGCTGATCGCCCTCGCCGTGGTCGTCGCCGCCCGCGAGTGGTGGGGGATGCCGGGCGCCGTCGGAACCGTCGTGCACGCCGTCGTGGCGGGCACCTTCGGCAGGATCGGCTATGCCGTGCCGCTGGTGCTGCTCGCCTTCGGGATCCGGATGCTGCGCGCTCCCCAGGAGGACCCGGCGACCTCACGTGCGGCCGTCGGCACGACGGCCCTCGCCTTCGCGGCCTGCGGCCTGGCGCACGTGTCCGCCGGCATCCCCACCCCGCCCGAGGGCGCCGACGGCATGCGCGCCGCCGGCGGAATTCTCGGCTTCCTCGCCTCCAGCCCCCTCGAGGCCGCGGTCTCGGTCTACGGCACCGTGCCGCTGCTCCTCCTGCTCGGACTCTTCGGCCTGCTGGTCATCACCGCGACGCCGCTGCACCAGGTCCCAGAGCGCCTGCGCGCCGCCGTCGACCGGCTCACCGGGCACACGCCCGAGGAGCCCACGGAGGCGACTCCCGAGACCACCACGCGCCGTCGCGGCCGGCGCGGCGCGGCATCCGACGTCGACGGCCCCCGGGTCGGCGACGAGGCGTTCGAGCAGGCCGCCGTGGTCGACCCGGTCACCGGCAAGCGGCTTCGACCGGGACAGAAGCGCCCGAGCCCGCCGGCTCCGGGCGTCGACCCGGCCGCCACCCCCGCCCCGGCCGGCCGTGGCCCGGTCGCCGACCGGGCGCCGCTCGAGGCTCCGCCCACCGCCGCCATCCCGCAGCGCGTCGAGCAGCTCTCGCTGGCCGGCGACGTGACCTACACCCTCCCGGATGCCGCGATCCTCGAGCCGGGCAGCCCGCACCGAGCGCGCAGCGCCGCCAACGACCGGGTCGTCGAGTCGCTCACCACGGTGCTCGACCAGTTCGAGATCGACGCCCAGGTCACCGGCTTCAGCCGCGGCCCCACCGTCACCCGCTACGAGGTCGAGCTGGGCCCCGGCATCAAGGTCGAGCGGGTCACCGCGCTGAGCAAGAACATCGCGTACGCCGTCGCCTCCGCCGACGTGCGCATCCTCAGCCCGATCCCCGGCAAGTCCGCGATCGGCATCGAGATCCCCAACACCGACCGCGAGAAGGTGAGCCTCGGTGACGTGCTGCGCAGCCAGGTGGCCCGAGGCAACGACCACCCGATGGTGATGGGCGTCGGCAAGGACGTCGAGGGCGGCTACGTCATCGCCAACCTCGCCAAGATGCCGCACCTGCTCGTGGCCGGCGCGACCGGCGCGGGCAAGTCGAGCTTCGTGAACTCGATGATCACCTCGATCCTGATGCGCTCGACCCCCGACGAGGTGCGCCTGGTGCTCGTGGACCCCAAGCGGGTCGAGCTCACGGCCTACGAGGGCATCCCGCACCTCATCACCCCGATCATCACCAACCCGAAGAAGGCCGCCGAGGCCCTGCAGTGGGTGGTCCGCGAGATGGACACCCGCTACGACGACCTGGCGAACTACGGGTTCAAGCACGTCGACGAGTTCAACAAGGCCGTGCGGGCGGGCACGGTCAAGCCCCTGCCCGGCTCGGAGCGGGTCATCACGCCCTACCCCTACCTGCTCATCGTCGTCGACGAGCTCGCCGACCTGATGATGGTGGCCCCCCGCGACGTCGAGGAGTCGATCGTCCGGATCACCCAGCTGGCGCGTGCGGCCGGCATCCACCTCGTGCTCGCGACGCAGCGGCCGAGCGTCGACGTGGTCACCGGCCTGATCAAGGCCAACGTGCCCAGCCGGATGGCGTTCGCGACCTCCAGCGTCACCGACTCGCGGGTGGTGCTCGACCAGCCCGGGGCCGAGAAGCTGATCGGGCAGGGCGACGCGCTCTTCCTGCCCAGTGGTGCGAGCAAGCCGATGCGCGTGCAGGGCGCCTGGGTCACCGAGTCCGAGATCCACGCCGTCGTCAAGCACGTCACCGAGCAGCTCAAGCCCCGCTACCGCGACGACGTCACCGTCGTCGCCACCAAGAAGGTCGTCGAGGACGACATCGGCGACGACCTCGACCTGCTGGTGCAGGCCACCGAGCTCGTGGTGACGACCCAGTTCGGGTCGACGTCGATGCTGCAGCGCAAGCTGCGGGTCGGGTTCGCCAAGGCCGGCCGGCTGATGGACCTGCTCGAGTCACGTGGGGTGGTGGGCCCCTCCGAGGGCTCCAAGGCCCGCGACGTGCTGGTCAAGCCCGACGACCTGCCGACCACGCTCGCGCTGCTGCGCGGCGAGGACGTGCCCGAGCCGTACCTCGAGCCGGCCCGGGCCGCGGTCACCGACCACTCGACCGACGACACCTCGGAGGTGCCGGTGCCCGGCTATGGCGGGGATGCCGTCGCGGCCGACCTCGCGGCGCGTCCGGAGGCGCTCGACTACGGTGACGAGGAGCCCGACGAGGACGCCTGGGAGCTCACCGGGCGTCGCTGAGCCCACCGGCCTCCAGCGCCTCGCGCAGGTGCTCGCCCACCTCGGCCACGAACGCCCGCACGTCGTCCTCGCCCTGCACCGGGCCGCCCGCGAGCAGGCCGTCCGTTCCGAGCAGCACGGCCGCAGGCGTGCGAACCCCGAAGGCCGCGCGGGTGATGCCGAAGGGGTCGTAGTAGGCGAGCCCCTGCAAGTAGGTGTGTGACTCGACGACTGCGGGGGCGGCGGTGACCACCGCCCGCAGGGTCACGGGGTGCAGCTGCTCGGCCCACCGCGCGAGGTCGGGACCGATCCGCTCGCACGGGCCGCACCCGGGGCTGAGGAAGACCAGCAGGTGCGCCGACGTCATCGTCTCGTGCGCCAGCAGCACCAGCTCACCGCGCTGGTTCAGCACCTGGGCCCGGGGCGTCTCCACGCGCTCGTAGCTTCCGTCGGCGTCTGCCGGCGGGCCGGCGGCCGGCGGTGGCGCCATCGGTGCCCGGTAGGTGACCAGCACGGCGATGGCGGTGGTCAGCCCGGCGGCGGAGACCCAGGCCAGCGCGTCCGTTGCCCCGACCGAGCCCACCAGGCCCACGCCCTGCAGGCCCGCCACCAGGGCGAGCAGAGCCGCCACCACGAGTAGCACGTTGCGCCACACCGTCATCCGGGTCACCCGGGCATCACCGAGGGCGCCGAAGCAGCCGCAGTCGACCGGCTCCGGGCGGCGCACGGCCCGCACGACGAGCAGCAGGTAGACGGTGAACAGCACGAGCGTGAGCGCTGCCACGACCACCAGGGCTGCTCCGGTGGCGAGCAGCAGGCCCACCCCGAGGGCCACCTCCAGCCAAGGGGCCAGCCGTCGGGTGAGCGCCGTGTCGAGCACGGCAGGCACCTCCAACTCGGTGAATGCGGAGTCGACCGTCTGGGGCGCTCGCAGCTTCGCCACACCGCTGACGAGCAGCACCACGGCGCAGGCGAGGAGGGGCAGCAGCAGGGGGCTCGGCATAGCGGCATTGTTCCCCAGCCGCCCCTACAGTGTGGCCATGACGACGATCTGGGAGGACCTGCGCGAACCTCCGTCACGGGCCGCCCGGTGGCGAGCCACCCTGCGCAAGCAGCCCTCGGCCTTCCTGCTCGCCGTGCAGATCCTCGTCATCCTGCTGCTGCCGGCCCTCGAGGACTCCGACTGGGGCCGCGCGATCATCTCGCTGCTCAGCCTGTCGGCGCTCGTCACCGCGGTGTTCACCGTGCGCAGCACGCCGGCCCTCACCTGGCTGTCGGTGACCCTGGCGCTGCCCGCGGCGGTGTTCGAGATCTGGAGCCTGTTCGACGAGCGCTCGACCATCCTGGTGCTGGCCCACTGCGCGCTGGCGGTCTTCTACTTCTACACGGCCTACGCCCTGATCTCCTACATGTTCGAGGACTACTGGGTCACCAAGGACGAGCTGTTCGCCGTCGGCGCCTGCTTCACGGTCCTCGTCTTCGCCTTCGCCTACGTCTTCCTGGCGGTGCAGGAGATCTGGCCGAGCTCGTTCACCAGCTTCGAGGGGGCGGGGCAGCGCACCCTGCTCGAGCTCGTCTACCTCTCCGCCGCCCAGCTCACCAGCGTCGGTCTGTCCGACGTCGGGCCGGTACTGCCCGAGGCCCGGGCCGTCTGCACGGTCGAGCAGCTGGCCGGCGTCATGTACGTCGCCATGGTCATCTCCCGGCTCGTCGCGCTCACGGTGATGCGCTCGCGGCAGTGACCGGCTCTAGTCGCTCCACCTAGGACGTCAGCACCCCGTCGAGGTCCTCGATCCGGCCCAGGCCCGGGCCGCGGGAGGTCGCGATCTCGCGCGAGCGGCGTTCGGCCTCGCCCAGTACCCGCAGGGCGTTCCCACCGGTGAGTGCGGCCAGCTCGGCGTCGCTCCAGCCGCGGTCGGCCAGGGCGGCCAGCAGGCGCGGGTAGCCGCTGACGTCCTCGAGGCCGAGCGGCTGCACGTCGACGCCGTCGTAGTCGCCGCCGAGCCCGATGTGGTCGCGACCGGCCACCTCACGCACGTGCTCGCAGTGCGCCACCACGTCCTCGATGGTGGCCCTGGGGGCCGGGTGGCGCACCGACCGCTCGGCGGCGAACGCGTGGTAGGCGTCGTCGTCGCGCACGTCGACACCGGCCAGCTCGGCGGCATCCCGGCTCTGCAGGTCCCACTCGCGCACGGCGGGCGACACGAACTTGGGCACGAAGGTGACCAGGCAGGCGCCACCGTTGTCGGCGAGCCGGGCGAGCACGTCGTCGGGCACGTTGCGGGGGTGGTCGCACACGGCCCGTGCCGAGGAGTGCGAGAACAGCACCGGTGCCTGCGCCACGTCGAGCGCGTCGTGCATGGTGCCGGCCGAGACGTGCGAGAGGTCGACCAGCATCCCGAGCCGGTTCATCTCGCGCACCACCTCGCGGCCGAACGGCGACAGCCCGCCGAGCACCGGCTCGTCGGTGGCCGAGTCGGCCCACGGCACGTTGTCGTTGTGGGTGAGGGTCAGGTAGCGCACGCCCAGGGCGTGCAGCATCCGCAGCACCCCGAGCGATGAGTCGATGCTGTGGCCGCCCTCGGCCCCGATCAGTGAGGCGATCCGGCCGTGCGACCAGGCGCGCTCCACGTCGCCGCGGCTGGTCGCCAGGGCGAGCTCACCGGCATACCGCGCCGCCATGGCGTGCACGGCGTCGACCTGCTCCAGGGTGGCGGTCACCGCGGCGTCGCCCTGCAGGCTCGCGGGCACGAACACCGACCAGAACTGGGCTCCCACGCCACCGGCCCGCAGGCGAGGCAGGTCGGTGTGGGTGGGGCACCCCGGGTGGGAGATGTCGAGGCGGTCCCAGTCGTAACCGACCCGCTCGCGAGCCTCCCAGGGGAGGTCGTTGTGGCCGTCCACCACCGGGTGCCCGGCGAGGAGGTCGCGGATCCTGGCCGGGGTGTCCGAGAGCATGCGCGAGACCCTACTCGGACTGCGCAAGGGCGGCCCTGGACGCAACTAGAGTGGCAGCATGGCGTTCTCCTCGAGCCGCGGCAGCGTCGCGCTGGTCACCCTCGGGTGCACGCGCAACGAGGTCGACTCCGAAGAGCTCGCGGGCCGCCTCGCCGCCGAGGGGTGGACCCTCGTCGACGACGCCGCCGACGCCGACGTCGCCGTGGTCAACACCTGCGGGTTCGTCGAGCAGGCCAAGAAGGACTCCATCGACACCCTGCTCGAGGCGGCCGACCTCAAGCAGACCGGCCGCACCCGGGCGGTCGTCGCCGTCGGCTGCCTCGCCGAGCGCTACGGCCAGACCCTCGCCGACGAGCTGCCCGATGCCGACGCGGTGCTCGGCTTCGACTCCTACCGCGACATGTCCAGCCACCTCACCGCCATCCTCGGTGGCGCGCGGCCGGCATCCCACGTGCCGTCCGACCGGCGCATGCTGCTGCCGCTGTCCCCGGTCGACCGCTCGGGCGCCGCGGGCGGCGTGGCGCTGCCCGGCCATGGCGACGGCGAGCAGTTCGTGCGCGCGCGGCTCGACGCGCGGCCCTGGGCGCCGCTGAAGATCGCCAGCGGCTGCGACCGGCGGTGCTCGTTCTGCGCCATCCCGATGTTCAGGGGGTCGTTCGTCTCGCGGCGCCCCACCGACGTCCTCGCCGAGGCGCGCTGGCTGGGGCGGCAGGGCGTGCGCGAGCTGTTCCTGGTGAGCGAGAACTCCACCTCCTACGGCAAGGACCTCGGCGACCTCGCGCTGCTCGAGAAGCTGCTGCCCGAGCTGACGGCCATCGAGGGCGTCGAGCGGGTGCGGGTGTCGTACCTGCAGCCCGCGGAGGTGCGTCCGGGCCTGCTCGAGGCGATCGCCACCGTGCCCGGGGTCATGCCGTGGTACGACCTGTCCTTCCAGCACGCCTCGCCGACCGTGCTGCGCCGGATGCGCCGGTTCGGTGGCACCGAGCCGTTCCTCGAGCTCATCGACCGGGTGCGGGCCCGTCAGCCGCTGGCCGGGGTGCGCAGCAACGTCATCGTCGGCTTCCCCGGCGAGACCGAGGCTGACGTCAACGAGCTCGAGCGCTTCCTCCTGGCCGCCCGGCTCGACGTGGTCGGTGTCTTCGGCTACTCCGACGAGGACGGCACCGAGGCCGAGGACCTCGACGGCAAGCTGCCCGACGACGTCATCGCCGAGCGGGTCGAGCGGCTGACCGCCCTGGTCGAGGAGCTCACCGCCCAGCGGGCGCTCGAGCGGGTGGGGGAGCGCGTGGTGGTGCTCGTCGAGGAGCACGACGACGACGACCCCACGGTGGCCGTCGGCCGGGCCGAGCACCAGGGTCCCGACGTCGACGGCGTGTGCCTGCTGCGCGCGGGTGCCGGAGCCGCCCTTCCGGTCGTGGGCTCGTTCGTCGAGGGAGTGGTCGTCGACGCGGTGGGGGTCGACCTGGTGGTGCAGACCGGATGAGCGACAAGCCCCTGCGCCCGGTGCGCCCCGGCCCGCTCGCCGAGGGACGCGCCACCGACCCCTACCGCGTCGGGGTCGACCCGGCCAGCCCGGTCGTGCCCACCACCGGCCCCAGCGTCTGGAACATCGCGAACTACCTCACGATGCTTCGGCTGCTCCTCGTGCCGGTCTTCGGGTGGCTGCTGCTCGTCGACGACGGGTTGTCGGCCACCTACCGCTGGGCCGCCTTCGCGGTGTTCGCCGTCGCCATGGTCACCGACCGGATCGACGGCGACCTCGCCCGCAGCCGGGGGCTGGTGACGAACTTCGGCAAGGTCGTCGACCCGATCGCCGACAAGGCGCTGGTGACGATGGCCCTGGTCGGGCTGTCGATCATCGGCGAGGTCTGGTGGTGGGTCACCATCGTGGTGCTGGTGCGCGAGTGGGGCATCACCGCGGTGCGCTTCTGGGTGATCCGGCACGGGGTGATGGCCGCCGGTCGCGGGGGCAAGGTCAAGACCCTGCTGCAGACCCTCGGCATCGGGCTGTTCGTCATCCCGCGCTGGACCCTGCCGTTCCCCGAGCTGTGGGAATGGGTCGCCTCGGTCGTGCTCGGGGCGGCGGTCGTCGTCACGGTCGTCACCGGCATCGACTACCTCCACCAGGCGATCCGGCTGCGTCGCACCAGCGAGCGGGCGATGCGCAAGCGGGCCGAGCGCGCGGCGCGTGCCGAGCGGGCCGCGGCGGCCAGGTCGCGGCCCCCCACGCCGTGAGCCCCGAACCGGTGCCGTCGGATGCCGGGGCCCTCGCCGCTCGCCTCGTGCCGGCGCTGGTCGAGCGCGGCCTGACCGTCGGCACCGCCGAGTCACTGACCGGCGGCCTGGTCTGTGCCACGCTGACCCGCATCCCCGGGGCCTCGGCCGTGGTGCGGGGTGGGGTGGTGGCCTACGCGAGCGAGGTCAAGGCCGACGTGCTCGGCGTCGACCGGGACCTGCTGGCCCGTGAGGGCGCCGTGTGCGAGCCCGTGGCGGCCCAGCTGGCCACCGGCATCCGCGCCCTCTTGGGCTGCTCGGTGGGCCTGTCGACGACCGGGGTGGCAGGTCCCGACCCCGCCGACGGGCAGCCGGTGGGAACCGTGTTCGTGGGCGCCGGCGGGCCCTGGGGAATCCTCGTCGAGCGCCTGGCGTTGACCGGCGACCGGGAGGAGATCCGGGCGACCAGCGTGCTGGCCGTGCTGAACCTCCTGGAACGGGCTCTGGAGAACCTCCGCGACGGCGTGGGAACCTCGGGGTACCGTTGACGTGACGGGTCGACCGACCGACGGTCCGTAGGCACCCACGAAGGAGAGGAGGCAGCGTGATCCTGCTTCGGCACGAGCTCGGCGAGGTCCTGCGCGAGATCCGCCAGGACCAGGGCCGCACGCTGCGCGACGTCGCGTCGTCCTCCGCCGTCTCCCTCGGTTACCTCAGTGAGCTCGAGCGCGGCACCAAGGAGGCCTCCTCCGAGCTGCTCGCGTCGGTGTGCACCGGTCTGGGGCTGAGCCTGTCCGAGGTGCTCGAGCTCGTGCGCGAGCGCGTCGAGCGGATCGAGACCCTCTCCGCCCCCGTCTCGCTGCCCGTCGGGCACGCGCTGTCCGACACCGTGTCGGCCTCCGCGGCGTAGCCCGTCAGGCGTAGCGCCGCTTGCCGCTGCCCAGTGGGCGCTGCGGCCGGCCGTCGTCGGTCGGGGCCAGCCCGCCCTGGCAGGTGGGGCACGAGAACAGCGTGCGCTGACGCGGTGCCTCGCCGGTGATCGCCACGCGCACCGTGTCGCCACAGCGCCGGCACGGCCGGCCCGACCGTGCGTGCACGTAGGCCTCCTCGCCCGAGCGCTGAATACCGGTGCTGGCCTGCCAGCCGGTGCGGCGCGCGGTCTCCATCAGCCGGTGCAGCCGGGTCAGCATGGCGGTGACGCGCTCGGGGTCGAGGTCGCGTGCGGGGGTCCAGGGCAGCACGCGCTCGAGGAACAGGATCTCGCTGGCCCAGAAGGTTCCCACCCCGGCCAGCACCCGCTGGTCGAGCAGCGTGTCACCGACGAACCGCTCGGATGCCGTGACCCGCGCCGCCGCGACCGCGGCGTCCCAGTCGGGGCCGAGCACGTCGGGGCCCAGGTGGCCGACCAGGTCGCCCTCGCGGGCGGTCGGCACGAGGTCGAGCATGCCCAGCCGCAGGCCGAACGCCGACCAGGTCTCGGTGAGCACCGCCGCCCGCAGGTCCTGGCGGCGCAGCACCCGGTCGGTGCGCTCGCCCGGGTGCTCGACGCGCCACTGGCCCTCCATCCGCAGGTGGGTGTGCAGGGTGGTGCCGGTGTCGAACCGGTGCAGGAGGTGCTTGCCCCGGGCGACGACCTCGATGGTGCGTGACCCCGACAGGTCGACGTCGGGCACCGAGGGCCAGCGCAGCTCGGCCCGCTCGACCACCGCGTCGCGCAGCGCGGCATCGAGCCGCTCGGCGGTGCGGTGCACGGTGTCACCCTCGGGCACCGCGCATCACCTCCGCATCCGCAGCCCGCGCGGGGTGAGGTGGAAGCCGGCGTCCTCGAGGGCCGCCACCACCGGGTGGCCGGACCCCAGCAGCCGGCCGCCGTCGGCCTTCTCGACGGTGATGCGCCCCAGGCTGCCCCGGCGCACGGCATCGGCGAGGGCGGTGGCCGCAGCGCGCAGCAGGTCGGGCTGGTCGGAGTAGGTGAGCAGCGTCTTGCCGCCGCGCTCGACGTAGAGCACGAGGTCGCCGTCGACGAGCACGACCACCGCCCCCGCCTTGCGACCGGGCTGGTGCCGGCGGCGCCTGTCGGGTGTCGAGCCGTCACCCGCATCGCCGGCCGCACCATCGGCCGCGGGGTCGACGGCGCGGTCGGGCCACGGCAGGGCGCCGCCGAACGGGTTGGCGGGGTCGCTGGTGGCGAGCACGACGGCCGACAGGGCTTCTCGGCCACGGTCACCGGGGCCCGCGGTGCCCCCCACCCCTCCTAGGACGCTGCGCAGCCGGTCGACGGCACCCGTGGTGCCGAACTGAGAGGCGCCCAGACCCTCGACGAAGTAGCCGCGGCGCACCCGACCGGCCTCCTCGGCGCGGCCGAGCACCCGGTAGATCGCGGCGAAGCCGCCGGGGACGTCCTCGGCCGCCGTGGCGCCGCGGGTGAGGATGCCGTGCCGGTCGAGCAGCAGCTCGGCCGTGGCGTAGGCCCGCAGCGTGGGGTCGAGGTCGACCGGGGGCAGCAGCGACCAGCGGCCGGCGACCTGCGGTGGCCCGGTGCGCGCCGGGAGGGTGGGCCGCGCCGGGGCCGCGCCCAGGCCGCCGAGCGGGCCGCGGCGGCCGGCATACCGGGTGCGGCGGGGCCCGGACGGCGTGCGCCGGTGCGCCGTACGACCGCCGGACAGCAGGGCTCGCACGGGCGCGAAGGTGTCTCCGGTGACCCGTGCCGACCAGACCAGGTCCCACAGCGTGGTGGCCAGGGTCGTGTCGTCGGTGGATCCGACCTGGTCGGACAGCGTGCGGAAGAAGTGCGCCCCGCCGCCGGCCAGCGCGTCGAGGACCGCGAGGCCCTCCGGGGAGGGCACCTTGTCGGGGTCGGGGCCGGGCAGCGTGACGTGCGCGGAGTCGGCCAGGTGCAGCGACACCCAGCCGTCGTCGCCGGGCAGCGAGCCGTGCCCGCACCAGAGCACCTCGCCGGTGGCCATCAGCTCGTCGAGCAGGGCGGGGGAGTAGTCGGCGACCCGGGTGGGCAGCACGAGGGACTCGACGGCGCTGGCCGGCAGCACGGCTCCGCTGAGCTGCTCGATGACGCGCACCAGGCCGTCGCGCCCGCGCAGCCGGCCACCGACACCCTGCCACTGCTGCAGGAAACGGGACAGCTCGACCGGGGTGACCGGCTCGACCTCGGCGCGCAGGGCGGCGAGCGAGCGACGGCGGAGCATGCGCAGCACCTCGGCGTCGCAGAACTCGGTGCCACCGCCGCCGGTGGGCAGCAGCTCGCCCTCGACGACGCGCCCCGACGACACCAGGCGGGCCAGGGCGGTGACGGCCACGGCCGGACCCAGCCCGTAGGCCCGGGCGACCTCGGCGGCGTGGAACGGGACGTGCGTGCGGGCGTAGCGCGCCACGAGGTCGCCCAGCGGGTCGGCGACGGGCTCCAGGAAGGCCTGCGGCACGCCGGGGGGCAGCGAGACGCCCAGGGCGTCGCGCAACCGCGAGGCGTCGTCGATGGCCGACCACCGGTCCTCGCCGGCGACCCGCACGGCGATGACCTGGCGCTGGTCGCTCAGCCCGGCCAGCCACGCCTCGACCTGCTCGCCGGTGGTGCCCTCGCGGCACCGGGCCAGGATGCCGTCGACCGGCAGCGGACCGAGCGAGCGCAGCAGGTCGAGCACGTCGTCGGCGTCGCGGGCCGCCCGATCGGGGGTGAGCCGCTGCAGCTCGGCCTCGGTGCGGGCGATCTGCTCGGCGTCGAGCAGGTCGCGCAGCGCCAGCCCCTCGCTGGTGCCGAGCAGCTCTGCGAGCAGGCTGGGATCGAGGGCCAGGGCGGCGGCCCGTCGCTCGGCGAGCGGCGAGTCGCCCTCGTAGAGGAACTGCGCGACGTAGCCGAAGAGCAGCGACTTGGCGAACGGCGAGGGGGTGCTGCTCTCGACGTCGACGACCGTGACCCGGCGCGAGCCGATGTCGCGCATCAGGTCGACCAGGCCGGGCACGTCGAAGACGTCCTGCACGCACTCGCGCACCGCCTCGAGCACGATCGGGAAGGTCGGGTACTGGCTGGCGACCTCGAGCAGCTGTGAGGCCCGCTGGCGCTGCTGCCACAGCGGCTGGCGTCGGTCGGGCCGGCGGCGGGGGAGCAGCAGGGCCCGGGCGGCACACTCGCGGAACCGGGCGGCGAACAGCGCCGACCCGCCGATCTCGTCGGTGACCAGGGCGCGCACGTCGTCGGGGTCGAGGGTGACGAGGTCGAGCAGCTCGCGCCCCACCCCCCGCTCGCGCACCCCGTCGACCTCGTCGAGCTCGAGGTCGGGCAGGCGCAGCACGATGCCGTCGTCGCCGTGCATCGCCTGCACGTCGACCCCGAACCGGTCGCGCATCCGGGCGCTCACGGCCAACGCCCACGGGGCGTGCACCTGCGCGCCGAACGGCGAGAGGATGGCGACCCGCCAGTCGCCGAGCTCGTCGCGGAAGCGCTCGACGACGATCGCCCGGTCGTCGGGCACGTGACCGGTCGCCTCGCGTTGCTCGCGCAGGTAGCCCAGCAGGTTGTCGGCGGCCCAGTCGTCGAGCCCGGCGGCCAGCACCCGCTGGCGCGCGGCATCCGGGGTCAGCGCCTCGACCTCACGCACGAAGGCGCCGACGGCCCGCCCCAGCTCGGCGGGGCGGCCCAGCGAGTCGCCCTTCCAGAACGGCAGCCGGCCGGGCAGCCCCGGCGCCGGCGTGACGAGCACCCGGTCGTGGGTGATGTCCTCGATGCGCCAGGTGCTGGTGCCCAGGGTGAACAGGTCGCCGACCCGTGACTCGTAGACCATCTCCTCGTCGAGCTCGCCCACCCGGCGGCCGGGACCCTCGCCGGTGGCGAGGAACACGGCATACAGCCCGCGGTCGGGGATGGTGCCGCCGGAGGTGACGGCGAGCCGCTGCGCGCCCCGGCGCCCGGTGAGCGTGTCGGACAGCCGGTCCCAGGTGATGCGGGCCCGCAGCTCGGCGAACTCGTCGCTCGGGTAGCGCCCGGCCAGCATGTCGAGCACCGACTCGAGCACCGGCCGGGTGAGCGTGGAGTAGGAGGCCGACCGGCGGGCCAGGGCGAGCACGTCGTCGACGGACCACTCGTCGAGGGCGCACATCGCCACCACCTGCTGGGCCAGCACGTCGAGCGGGGTGTTGGGCAGGTGCAGCGCCTCGATCTGGCCGGCGAGCATCCGCTCGACGACGACCGCGGTCTGCACGAGGTCGCCACGGAACTTCGGGAAGAGCACCCCCCGGCTGACCGCCCCCACCTGGTGGCCGGCCCGGCCGACCCGCTGCAGGCCCGAGGCCACCGAGGGCGGCGACTCGACCTGCACCACGAGGTCGACGGCCCCCATGTCGATGCCGAGCTCGAGGCTGCTCGTGGCGACCACCGCCGGCAGGCGCCCCGACTTCAGCTCCTCCTCGATGGTGGCCCGCTGCTCCTTGCTCACCGAGCCGTGGTGGGCTCGCGCGAGCACCGCGGGGGCGCCGCCCCCCGCCCCCGACTGCGCCATGACCTGCGCGGGGCTCCGGGTGAGCACAGCGGCGCGCGGCACGGCACCTGGCGCCTGCACGGTGTCGGCACCGTCGGCCGCCTCGACGCGCTCCTCCCAGATCTCGTTGAGCCGGGTGGTGAGGCGCTCGGCGAGCCGGCGGCTGTTGGAGAACACCAGGGTGGAGGTGTGCTCGGCCACGAGGTCGACGATGCGCTCCTCGACGTGCGGCCAGATCGAGGCGCGCTGCTCGGGCCCGGCCGCCGCGCCGGACAGGTCACCGGTGGGCTGGCCGAGCTCGGCCATGTCGGGCACCGGCACGACGACCCTGAGGTCCCACTGCTTGGTCGAGGGCGGTTGCACGACGTCGACCGGACGGCCACCGGCGAGGTAGCGGGCGACCTCCTCGACCGGCCGGACGGTGGCGGACAGGCCGATGCGCTGTGCCGGGCGCTCGAGGTGGGCGTCGAGGCGCTCGAGGGAGAGGGCCAGGTGGGCACCGCGCTTGGTGCCGGCCAGCGCGTGCACCTCGTCGACGATGACGGTCTCGACGCCGGCGAGCGCCTCGCGGGCAGCCGAGGTGAGGATGAGGAACAGCGACTCGGGCGTGGTGATGAGCACGTCGGTGGGCGTGCGGGCGAAGGCGCGGCGCTCGTCGGCCGGGGTGTCGCCCGATCGCACCGCCACGGTGATGTCGGGCTCGGGCACCCCGAGCCTGGCGGCAGCGTGCCGGATGCCGACCAGCGGGCTGCGCAGGTTGCGCTCGACGTCGACCGCGAGCGCCTTCATCGGCGAGACGTAGAGGACGCGGCAGCGCGCCTTCCTGTCGTCGGGCGGCGGCTGTGCGCCGAGCCGGTCGAGGGCCCAGAGGAACGCCGAGAGCGTCTTGCCCGAGCCGGTGGGTGCGACGACGAGGGCGTGGTGCCCGCTGCTGATCGCCTCCCAGGCGCCCTCCTGGGCGGTGGTGGGCGCGCTGAAGCTGCCCCGGAACCAGGCAGCCGTGGCCGGGGAGAAGCGGTCGAGGACGTCGCCGGACATGTGGGTGCCAGCCTCTCACCCAGCACCGACACCCCGGTGGCAGGATGCGTCGTCAGGTGCGCGGGCTCGACAGGGAGGGGACGGTCCCCATGACGGACTACCGGGTGCAGGCGCTCGCCCCGCCGACGTGGGACGCGTATGCGCGGATGATGGAGCGGCACAACGGCGTCTTCGGCGGGTGCTGGTGCACGTACTTCCAGACCATGGCGGGCGAGAAGACGTACGACGCGGGAAACAACCGCACGCTCAAGCAGCGGCTCGTCGAGGAGGGCCGCGCCCACGCGGCGCTCGTCATGGACGGGGACGAGGCCGTGGCCTGGGCGCAGTTCGGCCCACCCGCCGAGCTGCCGAACATCTACCACCGCAAGCAGTACGAGGAGGCGGGCGACCCCGCGCCCGACTTCCGCATCACGTGCATGTTCGTCGACAAGAAGTACCGCCGGCAGGGCGTGACCGAGATCGCCCTCCGCGGCGCGGTCGACCTCATCCGGCAGGCGGGTGGTGGGGTGGTCGAGGGCTACCCCCACGACACCAGCGACGGGCGCAAGGTCTCGGTGCTCTACGACGGGACCAGGGCCCTGTACGAACGGGTGGGCTTCACCTACGTGCGGCCCAAGGGCCTGCGCAACTGCGTGATGCGCACCGAGGTCTGAGGGGCGCCGTCGACGGCTGTGAGTTCTCGCGGGTTTCGGGACGCACGCAGGGGGTAGGGCTAGGCTCCCTCCGATCACGTTCACGCTCTACATCGGGGGCCCCATGCGACGCCTGGCCGTCATCCTCACCGCTGCGGCCACCGTCGGGGCCGCCCTGACCGCCGTGCCGGCCCAGGCAGCCCCGCTGCCCAGCCCCCCGACGACCGGGTACGCGTTCTTCACCGCGCCGCGGGCCGGTGTCGACTGGGGCACCCGCTTCCAGGCCACCAGCGCCATCAGCGGCTCGTCCGCGGCGAACGGGGGGGTGACGGTGGCGGGCACCGGGGCAGGGGCGGCGGTCGAGAGCACTGTCATCACACCTCCCACGGGGCAGACCTTTGCGGCCGGCACCACGTATGACGTCAAGGAGTCCGCCACCGCGACCGCGGCGGGCGTCGCGCTCACCGGGGTCACGGTGCCGGCCGAGTGCGCCGGTGCGACCAACGGCACCCTGACCGTGCACGAGGTCACCACCGCCGGCGCCGGCATCACGGCGTTCGCCGGCTCGGTGCGCGGCACCTGCGGCAGCGGCGCACCGGGCATCGGCTTCGCGCAGGAGGTGCGGTTCAACTCCACGGTGCCGCTCATCGTGCTCAGCGCCCCGGTCAGCACGCCCAAGGCCGAGGTCGTCACGGTGGCGGCCGGGGCCTCCGACGTCACGTTCGGCACCGCGGCCGGCACCGGCGTCGACACCAAAATCGCCATCAGCGCCGACACCTGCAGCGGCACCACAGTTCTGGCCGGCGCCACGTGCGCCCTGACCCTCACGGCCACCCCCGACTTCTTCGGCCCGGCCCAGGACGTGATCACCCTTCCCGACGGCAGCACCACGGGGCGGACGATCCCGGTGACCGTCAACGGGTTCGACACCGCGACCGGCGCCTACACCCCCCTGAACCCCACCCGCCTCCTGGACACCCGCAGGGCTCTCGGAGTCACGACGCGCACGCCGGTGGGCCCGGGGCAGGTCGCCGCCCTGCAGGTCACCGGCAGGGGCGGTGTCCCCGCTGCCGGAGCCACCGCCGTCGTGCTGAACGTCACGGTCGTGGCGCCGACGGCCGCCGGGTTCGTCACCCTCTACCCGGCCGGTGCCGCGCGTCCCACCGCCTCGTCGGTCAACTTCAACGCAGGCTTCACCGGCGCGAACCTGGTCACGGTCAAGCTCGGCACGGGCGGCAAGGTCAGCATCTACAACAAGTCGGGCAGCACCCACGTGGTCGCCGACGTCATGGGCTACTACCACGCGGCCACCAGCGCCGCGACCGCCGGCTACGGCGGCTACTCCGGCATCGAGCCGACCCGCATCCTCGACAGCAGGGACCCCCAGGCGGGCGCGCTCCTCCCCAACGAGTTCTACACGACGGGCATCGACTTCGGCCCCGAGGTCAACCCCCACATCAAGGGGTACGCGGTCAACATCACCGCAACGGGAACGACCGGTTCCGGGTTCTTCACGGCGTGGAACGGGGACCCCAACGCCATCCCCAGCACCTCCACACTGAACTTCACCCCGGGCAGGACGGTGCCCAACATGGCGGTCGTGCCGACCTCTGCCTGCGGCGCCGACTGCGGTCCCGGCTTCGAGAGCATCCCCATCGTCGGGGTGCTCAACTCGTCCAGCGGCAGCGCACACGTCATCGTCGACCTCGTCGGGTACTACGACGACAACACGCTCGACGGCATGTGGCGCTTCCGCCCGCTCGCCGGCCCGAGCCGGATCGTCAACACCACGACGGGCCAGGGGATCCCCTCCGCCCTCGGGGTGGGCGGCATCGCCACCGTCACGAACACGGCCGCGGTGACGACCTTCAACTCGATGGCGCTGGTCACCAACACCACGGCCAACAAGCCGACGAGGAACACGGTGCTGACGTTGTGGAACGCCGACATCACCAAGCCCACGGTCAGCAACCTCAACCCGGCCGCTGGTCAGCTGGTGTCGAACATGACGATCACCGACCTGGGCGTGGCCTACGACTTCAAGGTGGGAAACACCTCGGGCTCGACCAACCTCGTGATCGACGTCGCGGGCACGATGGAGACCTACCCCGCCGTGGCCGATCCCGGAGCTGCGGCCGCCCTGCGCACCACAGGCCTCTCGGCCCTGCGCAAGGACTCCTCCGTGCGGGCGACCGGTGACCCCAGGGCGACGGCCCCCACGCTGCACGGCACTCCCTTCAGCAGCACGGCGCAGCACCGCTGAACGCGACGGCGGGCGTCGGGGCACTCGCCCCGGCGCCCGCCGTCGTCCTGGCCGGGTGAGGCGTCAGACCTTCGGCTGCTGCTGGGTGATGCAGTGGATGCCGCCGCCGCGGGCGAACAGCGGGCGGGCGTCGACGCCGACGACCCGGCGCCCGGCATACGCCCGCTCGAGCACGGCGAGCGAGTCGGCGTCCTGCGGGTCGTCGTAGGTGCACGCCACGACGCCGCCGTTGACCACGAGGTGGTTGATGTAGGACCAGTCGACCGGTCCCTCGTCGTCCGCCAAGGTCCTCGGAGCGGGCACGCGCACCACCTCGAGCGGCTCGCCGCGGGCGTCGCGCGACGCGGACAGCAGCCCCTCGAGCTCGACCGACACCTCGTGGTCCGGGTGGGCCGGGTCGCCCTGCCAGTGCAGCAGCACCACGCCCGGCGACGCGAACGTCGCCACGATGTCGACGTGCCCACGGGTGCCGAACTCGTCGTAGTCGCGGGTCAGTCCTCGGGGGAGCCAGATGCAGGTGGTCGCGCCGAGGGCTCGGGCCAGCTCGGCCTCGACGTCGGCCCGCCCGAGCCCCGGGTTGCGGCCCGGATCGAGCTGCACGGTCTCGGTGAGCAGGACGGTGCCCAGCCCGTCGACGTGGATGCCGCCGCCCTCGTTGACCAGGTCGGACAGCACCCGGGTCGCGCCCGCCCGCGCGGCGACGAACGACGCCACCCGGGTGTCCTTGTCCCACGTCGCCCAGGGCTGCGCGCCCCAGCCGTTGAACACCCAGTCGACGGCGCCGAGCGACCCGTCGGGACCGAGCACGAAGGTCGGCCCGATGTCGCGCATCCAGGCGTCGTCGAGCGGCGTGGTCACGACGTCGATGTGGTCGCCGAGCACGTCGCGCGCCAGCAGCTCGTCGCTGGGGTCGACCACCACGGTCACCGGCTCGAAGTGCGACACCGCCCGTGCCACCGCCGCCCAGGTGGCCCGGGCCTCCTCGGCATCCGCCTCGGTGTCGCCGAGCGTGTAACCGGCCGACGGCCAGGCCATCCAGGTGCGCTCGTGCGGCGTCCACTCGGCCGGCATCCGCCAGCCCTCGGGTGACGGCACCGCTCAGCCCTGCCGCTGGTGCTCGGGGCGGGTGGGCTGGGTGAGGGAGGCGTAGGAGTCGGGGCGGCGGGTGGACAGGAAGGGGAACAGCTCGATCCAGTCGCGGCCCTGGGCGAGGTCGAGGTCGGCGACCAGCACGGCAGCCTCGTCGCGCGGCGCCTGCACCAGCACCCGGCCGTAGGGGTCGGCGATGAACGAGGACCCGTAGAAGGTGATCAGCCCCTCGGTGCCGTAGCGGTTGGGCACCACCACGAACAGCCCGTTGGCGATGGCGTGGCCGACGATGGTGTGCTGCCACAGCGGCTGGGTGTCGAAGTCGGGGTGGTCGGGCTCGCTCCCGATCGCGGTCGGGTAGACCAGCACCTGGGCCCCGGCCAGGCCGTAGGCGCGCGCGACCTCCGGGAACCACTCGTCCCAGCAGGTCGGCATCCCCAGGCGCAGCCCGGGATCGGCCAGGTCGTAGACCGGGTAGGCGTCGGCGGGCGGGCCCTGCCGGAAGTACTTGTCCTCGTAGTAGCCCGCGGTGACCGGGATGTGCGTCTTGCGGGTGCGCGCCACCACGTCGCCGCTGGGTGCGACGAGGATCGCCGTGTTGAAGCCGAGCCCGTCGTCGGTGCCGTCGGGAGCCGGTGCGCGCTCGAACAGCGAGGCATGGACCAGCACCCCGGATGCCGCGGCCGCCTGGCGCGCGAACGTCACCGTGGGCCCGTCGTCGAGCGACTCGGCGGTCGCGTCGGGCCGGCCCTGCGGGAGCGCGTCGGCGGGGTAGCGCGACAGGGTGAGCTCGGGGAGGAAGACGATCCGCGCGCCGGCGTCGGCAGCGGTGCGGATGCCGTCGAGCAGCGTCGCGCGCAGCCGGTCGGCATCGGCGTCCCAGGCGTGCTGGACGAGGCCGACCCGGACGGGCGGCGTGGTGGGCTCGTGGACGCGGGCGAGCGAGGCGGGCACCTCAGCGGCGGTGATCAGGCGCATGCGGGCCAGTATGCCGGTGGTGGGGAAGGTGGCCCGCACGGCATACCATCCCGGCATGCGCCTGTCCCGCTTCTGGGTCCTCGCCGAGGACGAGTTCGGTGCGGCCTACGCGCACATGCTCGCCGCCTCCACGCACCTGGCGGCCCTGGGCGGCCGCACCGCGCAGGAGGCCCTCGACGCCGGGCTGCCGCCGCGCGAGGTCTGGGTCGCGCTCTGCGACGCCATGGACGTGCCCGAGGACCGCCGGCTCGGCCTGGACAAGCCGCCCCGAAACTGAGGCGCGTGCCGTCGGAGCCCTCGACTAGGGTCCCTCCGGTGGGCGACGAGATCCTGCTCCGGGCACGCGGGCTGACCAAACGGTTCGGCGACTTCACGGCGGTCGACGGCATCGACGTCGAGGTGCGCCGCGGCGAGGCCTTCGGCTTCCTGGGGCCCAACGGCGCCGGCAAGTCGTCGACGATGCGGATGGTCGGCTGCGTCTCCCCGGTCACCGGGGGTGAGCTGAGCATCCTCGGTCTCGACCCGGCATCCGACGGGCCGGCGATCCGGGCCCGGCTGGGGGTGTGCCCGCAGAGGGACATCCTCGACGAGGACCTCTCGGTCGAGGAGAACCTGTGGGTCTACGGCCGGTTCTTCGGGCTGAGCCGCCACGAGGTGCGCCGCCGCGCCGACGAGCTGCTCGAGTTCGCCCAGCTCACCGAGCGCAGGCACGACCGGGTCGAGCCGCTCAGCGGCGGGATGAAGCGCCGCCTCACCATCGCGCGCAGCCTGATGAACGACCCCGAGGTGCTGCTGCTCGACGAGCCCACCACCGGGCTTGACCCGCAGGCGCGACACGTGCTGTGGGACAGGCTGTTCCGGCTCAAGCGCGAAGGCGTCACCCTGATCATCACCACCCACTACATGGACGAGGCGGAGCAGCTCTGCGACCGGCTCGTCGTCATGGACCACGGGCGGATCGTCGCCGAGGGCAGCCCGCGCACGCTCATCAGCAAGCACTCCACCCGCGAGGTGCTCGAGCTGCGCTTCGACCCCGACGACCAGGAGCAGCACGTCGACGCCGTCACGGGTGTGGGGGAGCGGCTCGAGGTGCTGCCCGACCGGCTGCTCGTCTACGCCGACGACGGCGACGCGGCGCTCGCCACGGTGCACTCGCGCGGGGTTCAGCCGCTGTCGTCGCTGGTGCGCCGCTCCACGCTGGAGGACGTCTTCCTCCACCTCACCGGCCGCAGCCTGGTCGACTGATGGCCACCACGGCATCCGACCGCGTCTCCGTGGGCACCCCCAGCGGCCGCCTCGGCTTCGGCACGCGCAGGCCCACGTCCTCGCTCGAGCGGCTCGGCTCGGTGATGGCGCACCACTTCCTGGTCTACCGGCGCACCTGGCGCGGCTCGATCATCAGCCGGTTCCTGTCGCCGCTGTTCTTCCTGCTCTCCATGGGCCTGGGTCTCGGGGCGCTGGTCGACAGCAGCGCCGGCGGGGTCGACGGGGTGCCCTACCTGCAGTACGTCGTGCCCGGCATCCTGGCCATGCAGGCGATGCTGACCGCCTTCGGTGAGTCCACCTATGCGGTCATGGGCTACATCAAGTGGAACCAGATGTACGCCGCCATGCTCGCCACGCCGCTGCGGGTCGTCGAGGTGCTCGGCGGTCACCTCGCGGTGGTCGCCTTCCACCTGTGCACGGGTGCGGCGATCTTCCTCGTCGTGGCCGCGCCGTTCGGCGCCTTCTCGTCGTGGTGGGTGCTGCTCGCCGTGCCCGTCGCCGTGCTCACCGGGCTGGCGTTCGCGGTGCCGACGTTCGCCCTGGCGGCACGGCTCGAGAACGACAACGGGTTCAGCATCCTGTTCCGGTTCGTCGTCACGCCGCTGATGCTGTTCTCCGGCACCTTCTTCCCGGTCGACCAGCTTCCCGTGTGGATGCAGCCGTTGGCGTGGGTCACACCCCTGTGGCACGGCGTCGAGCTGTGCCGCGACGCCGCCACCGGCACGGCGCCGGGCTGGCTCGGCCTGGCGCACCTGCTCGTGCTGCTGGTCTACATCGGGGTCGGCTGGGTGCTCGCCAGGGCCTCGTTCAGCCGCAGGCTCGTGTCATGAGCGCCGTGCAGACCGCCAGCCGCGCCGCCAGGTCGCTGCCGTTCCCGGCCGGCATCGGGCTGGCCCGCTACGTGGTGCAGCGCAACATGACGGCGTTCCGCCGGGCCTGGCTGCTGCTGCTCAGCGGCTTCGTCGAGCCGGTGTTCTACCTGTTCTCGATCGGAGTCGGCCTTGGCGCGCTCGTCGGCGACGTCACCACCGACGGCGGCAGCACGGTGCCCTACGCCGTCTTCGTCGCGCCCGCCCTGCTGGCCGCC
>JBJMHU010000236.1:0-14596 GCA_045807225.1 Ornithinibacter sp.
GTGGCGACCCTCGCCGCGCAGGGTCTGAGTGCCGTGCACGTGCCCCTCGCGTACGACCCCGACGTCACCTTCACCCCCGTGCCGACCGACGAGGTGGTCTTCGTCGGGGCGCGCTACCCCGGCCGCGAGGCGCTGCTGAGCCGGCTGGCGCAGCAGGGCCTGCCGGTGCGGGCGCACGGCCGCGACTGGTCCGGCCACCCCCTCGACCGGCTGCGCACCTGGCGGCTGCACCAGCCGGCCGTGCCGCACGGCCGCGACCTCGACCGCACCGACGCCTACGCCACGATGGCGGGCGCGCGAGCCACCCTGAACGTGCACGGCGACCAGGACGGCTTCACGATGCGCACCTTCGAGGCCTGTGGCGTCGGCGCCGTGCAGCTGGTCGACCGGGCCGACGTCTCGCGGCACTACGAGCCCGGTGTCGAGCTGGCTGTCTTCGGCTCGGTCGAGGAGGCCGCCGAGCTGGCCCGCCGGGCCGCGGCCGACCCCGCCTGGGCCCAGGGCCTGCGCACCGCAGGTCGGGCCCGTACCCTCGCCGAGCACACCTTCGTGCACCGCGCCCGTGACCTGGAGGCACTGTGGAGGGCCTGACCCACCCGCGAGACCTGGCGGCGTGGCACCGCTGGCAGGGCCAGCAGCAGCCGCTCGGCCGCCGCGCCCAGCAGCTGTTCGGGGTGCTGCGCGACATCGCCCGCCCCGACAGCCATGCCGGCTCCGCGGTGCTGGCCCGGGGCGGCCCGGCCCCACGGGTGCTGGTCTGCCTGGAGTCGCGCTCCCCCTCCTCGGTGCAGGCACTGCTCGACCCGGTGCGCCACCTCGACCCCGCCGACGTCGCCGTCGTGGCGCCCACCGGGGTCACCGACCTGCTCCCGCCAGGCCCGTGGACCGAGACCACCGGCTACGCCCCCGAGCTCGTGGCCCGGCACACCAGCGCCGGTGCCCTCGTGCTCTCGACCGGCCACTTCCTTCCCTTGGGCG
Organism: Ornithinibacter sp.; assembly: GCA_045807225.1. GTDB lineage: Bacteria > Actinomycetota > Actinomycetes > Actinomycetales > Dermatophilaceae > Fodinibacter. Next base: position 979 of record JBJMHU010000236.1, read on the forward strand.
CCCTCGCGCACGCGGCCACCGAGCCGGGCCGCTTCCTCACGGTGCAGCACGGCCTGCTCACGCCGCACGCGCCGCCGCTGGGGGCGGGCACCATCCTCCTCGCCTGGAGCGAGGCCGACGCGGCCTTCTGGCGCTCCGGCCGTGACGACGTCGGCTCGGTGGTGGTCGGTGGCCAGCTGCTCTGGGAGGCGTCCGAGCCGCCCCCGGCAACCCTCGACCCGCAGGCCGGGCCGGTGTTCCTCGGCCAGCTGCACGGCATCCAGCTCCCCCGCGACGTGCTTGCCGACGCGGCCGAGACGTTCTGCCGGGCCGAGGGCGCCACCTACCGACCGCACCCCTCCGAGCGCGACCGCCGCTCGGTGGCGACGCATGCCCGCTGGGAGGCGGAGGGCATTCCGATCGACCGCTCCGGCATCCCGCTGCGCGAGCTCGGCGCCCCGGTGGTCAGCGTGTTCTCCACCGGCGTGCTCGAGGCGGCGGCCGCCGGGCTGCCCGCGTGGGTGACCCTGGCCGACCCGCCCACCTGGCTGCGCGAGTTCTGGGAGCGCTACGCCCTGGCGCCGTGGGGCGGCCCGCCGACGGCCGCCCCGCAGCGGCCCGAGGTCGAGCCCTCGCGAGCGGTTGCCGCCGTCGTGCAAGGGATGATGACCGGGTGAGGATCCTCTGCGTCGTCCCTGCCCGCGGCGGGTCCAAGGGCGTGCCCCGCAAGAACCTGCGGGTCGTCGGTGGCAAGCCGCTGCTCGTCTGGACCGTCGAGCAGGCCCTGTCGGCGCGCCCCGCCATGGACGTCGTGGTCTCGACCGACGACGACGAGATCGCCGACGTCGCCCGCTCGGCCGGGGCGCTGGTGCCCTTCCTGCGGCCTGCCGAGCTGGCCCGCGACACCACCCCCACGGAGCCCGTCGTGCGGCACGCGATCGCGGCGGCGCGCGCCGCAGACGCTGCCCCGGACGTCGTGATGCTGCTGCAGGCCACCTCGCCGGTGCGCCTGCCCGGCACCCTGTCGCGAGCGGTCGCCCAGCTCCAGGCCACCGGCGTCGACTCGCTCGTCGGTGTCGTGCCCCAGGCGCCGTTCATCTGGGCCGAGGCGAGCGGCGACAGCCCGGATGCCGGGCCCACTGCCGCCTACGACGTCACCGCCCGCCCCCGCCGGCAGGACCTCACCGCGTCCACACTTCGCTACCGCGAGACCGGCTCGCTCTACCTCACCCGCACCTGGGTCTACGACGAGCTCGACAACCGCATCGGGGGCCGCGTCGGGCTGTTCGTGATGGACGAGCTCGAGGGCATCGACGTCGACACCGAGCTCGACCTCGAGGTCGCCGACCGCACGCTCGCGCAGGTCGCGGGGAGCCGGGCATGATCATCGACCGGAGCATCCGGCCCTTCGTCGTCTACGGCGAGGACCCCGTGCTCACCGCCCTGGAGAAGATCAGCGCCAACAAGGCGCGGATCGTCTTCTGCGTCACCGAGCACGGGCACCTGGTCGGCTCGATCAGCGACGGTGACGTGCGGCGCTGGATCGCCGCGCAGGACGACGTCGACCTCACCCACCCGTGCGCCGAGGTCGCCAACACCGGCGTGCGCAGCGCCCCCGCCACGGCCACGCCGGCCGAGGTCCGGCGGTTGTTCGTCGGTGCCATCGACCACGTGCCGCTGCTCGACGCGCGCGGCCACCTCGTCGCCGTCGCCGTCAACCGCAACGACGCGTTCCAGGTCGGCCGGCACGACGTCGGGCGAGACCACCCGGCCCTGCTCATCGCCGAGATCGGCATCAACCACAACGGGTCGGTCGCCCTCGCCAAGCAGCTGGTCGACCAGGCCAAGGCCGCCGGCGCTGATGCCGTGAAGTTCCAGCTGCGCGACATGGCCGCGCTATACCGCGGCGGCTCGGCCGGCGCCGGCGAGGACCTCGGGCCGCAGTACACCCTCGACCTGCTCTCGCGGTTCAACCTGCCGGCCGAGCAGCTGTTCGAGGTGTTCGACCACTGCCGCGAGGTCGACGTCGACATCCTGTGCACCCCCTGGGACGCCCCGAGCGTCGACGCGCTCGTCGACTACGGCATCCCCGGGCTGAAGATCGCGAGCGCGGACCTCACCAACCACGGGCTGCTCACCCACGCCGCGGCATCCGGCACGCCGCTGGTGGTCTCGACCGGCATGTCCACCGAGACCGAGATCCGCGAGAGCGTCGCCGTGCTCAAGGCGAGCGGCACCGCCTACGCGCTGCTGCACTGCCAGTCGACCTACCCGGCGCCGTTCAAGGACGTCAACCTGCGCTACCTCACCCGGCTCGCCGAGCTGGGCGACTGCCCGGTGGGCTACTCGGGCCACGAGCGTGGCTTCCACGTGGCCGTCGCGGCGGTGGCGCTGGGGGCCGGCATCATCGAGAAGCACTTCACCCTCGACCGGGGCATGGAGGGCAACGACCACAAGGTCTCGCTGCTGCCTGACGAGTTCGCCGAGATGGTCGGTCGCATCCGCGAGGTCGAGGAGTCCCTGGGCAGCGCCGCGCCGCGCGCGGTGTCGACCGGCGAGATGATGAACCGGGTCAACCTCGCCAAGAGCCTGGTGGCGGCCCGCGACCTGGAGCCCGGCGACCTCATCGAGCGCGACGCCGTCGACATCAAGAGCCCCGGCCGCGGGCTGCAGCCCAACGCCCTCGACAAGCTCGTCGGCCGCACCGCCAACCGCGGGCTGCGCGCCGGTGACTTCTTCTACGCCACCGACCTGTCGGATGCCGTCTCGAAGGGCCGCGACTACGTCTTCCGCCGGCCGTGGGGCCTGCCGGTGCGCTACCACGACGTCGAGATCCTCACCGCCGACTGCACCCCCGACTTCCTGGAGTTCCACTTCTCCTACCAGGACCTCGAGATCGACCCCTCGGCGGTGCTGCCCGAGCGGCTGCCGATGGGATACGCCTGCCACGCGCCGGACCTCTTCGCGGGCGACTTCATCCTCAACCTCGCCAGCGACGACGACGCGCACTGGGAGCGCTCGATCGCCGAGCTGCAGCGGGTCATCGACCTCACCCGCTCGCTGCGGCCGTTCTTCACCACCGACGTCGACCCGGTGGTGATCTCCAGCGTCGGCGGGTTCACCACCGACCGGCACGTGCCGCTCGACGAGCTGCCCGACATGTACGCGCGGGTCGCGGCCGGCCTCGACCGGGTGGACGACAGCGGGGTGCGGCTGTCCTGCCAGACCCTGCCGCCATTCCCCTGGTACATGGGCGGCCAGCTCTACTGCAACCTGTTCGTGCGGCCTTCCGACACAGCGGAGTTCGCCACTCGGTACGGCCGCCGGCTGTGCCTCGACGTGTCGCACACCAAGCTGGCGGCCACCTTCCTCGGCCAGCCGTTCTCGGAGGCTGTCGAGCTGCTCGGCCCCCACACCGACCACCTGCACCTCGTCGACTCCGTCGGCGTCGACGGCGAGGGCGTGCAGGTCGGCGAGGGGGAGGTCGACTGGCCGGTGCTCGCCCGCCAGCTCGACGCGCTCGCCCCGGGGGTGGGGTTCATCCCCGAGATCTGGCAGGGCCACGTCAACAACGGCGAGGGCTTCTGGGTGGCGCTGGAACGCCTCGAGCAGTGGTTCTGACCGGGCCCGACGCGCCCCCCACCGCCTTGTGGGTCGTGCCGGTGAGCGACCTGGCGGGCGTCGGACGGCACGTGCTCGACGTCGTCGAGGTCGGGGTGCCCGGGTACCGGCTCGTCGTCCTCCTCCCGCCCGGCCCGCTCGCCGACCGGCTCCGCGCGGCGGGGGCGGCGGTGGTGACGGCCCCCGTGGGGCCCGAGCACGGCATCCGCGCATCGGTGGCCGCCGTGCGGCACACCGTGGGTGCGCTGCGGCCCGCCGTCACCCACTCGCACCTGTCGTGGGCCGACGTCATCTCGGCGGTCGCCACCGTCGGCTCCCCCACCGCCCTGGTCACGACGGAGCACGGCATCGCCGTCGACGACCTCGTCTACCACGGCACGGTGTGGCGTGCGCGGCTCAAGGCGCTGGCGCACACGGCCCGGCTGCGTCGGGCGGATGCCGTGATCGCGGTCGGCGACTCCACGGCGAGCGCGGTGCGTGCCAAGTGGCACCCGTCTCGCTCGACCCCGGTGCGCGTCGTCCGCAACGGTGTCGAGTGGTCCCCTGACCGGCCTCGGCGGGGGCCCGGCCTCCACGTCGTCTCGATCGCCCGCCTCGCGCCCGAGAAGCGCGTCGACCACCTGCTGCGCGCGTTCGCGCTGCTGCGGGCCGAGCACCCGCAGGCCCGCCTCACGGTCGCGGGCACCGGGCCGGAGGAGGGCGCCCTGCGCGACCTGGCCGACGGCCTCGGGCTCGGGGCGTCGGTGTGCTTCGTCGGCCACGTCGACCCGGCGCCGCTGCTGGCGGAGGCCGACGTGCTGGTTCAGCTGTCGGTGTGGGAGAACTGCTCCTACTCGTTGCTCGACGCCCTCGTGCACGGTGTCGGCGCGGTGGCCACCCCGGTCGGCGGCAACCCCGAGATCCTCCCGGCCGGCGCGCTGGTCGCGCACGACGACCACGCCGGCATCGCCCGGCTCGTGGCCGAGCAGGGGCTCGACCCCGGCCGTCGTCCCTGCCTGCCCACGGGCTGGCCCGACCGCGTCACCATGTGCACCGAGGTCGCCGAGGTCTACCGGTCCGTGGGGGCCGGGTCGTGAGCGGCTTCGTGCTCGCCGCCAACAACGGCGAGATCGGCGGCGGCGAGGTGATGCTGCTGGCCCTGGCGGAGGCGCTGCGCACCTTGGCGCACGACGTGCAGGTGGTGGCGCCGCGCGGCGGGCGCGAGGGGGTCGCCGAGGCGGCCCGGGCGGCGGGGTTCCCCGCCACCGACCTGTCCTCCACGCGCCGGCACTACGTCTCCGAGCTGCGCGCGTGGCGGGCGACGAACGCGGCCGGCATCCTGTGGTGCAACGGACTGGTCCCCGCCTTCGCCACCGCCGGGCGCGGCGACCGGATCGTGCACCTGCACCAGGAGCCGGTGGGGGTCAACGCGATGGCGGCCAGGGTCGCCCGCCGCGGTGCGCTGGTCACGCTCGTGCCGTCGACGTCCATGGCGGGGGCCGTGCCCGGGGCGCGGGTGCTGTGGAACTGGGTCGAGCCGGTGGTGACCCGGTCCCGAGCCGCCGAGCCCACCGGGCAGCGGTGGGTCGGCTTCCTCGGCCGGCACTCGGTCGACAAGGGGCTGGTCACCCTCGCTGCCGGGCTGGCCGAGCTCGAGCGCACCCATCCCGGCCGCTACCGGCTGCTCCTCGCCGGTGAGGGCCGCTTCGCCCCACCGGAGGACAGCACCCCCATCCGCAAGGCCCTGGAGCCCGTGGACCACCTCGTCGAGCGGCCGGGCTGGATCTCCCGGGACGAGTTCTTCTCGGCCATCGACGTCGCCGTCTTCCCCTCGCAGTGGGCCGAGCCGTTCGGGCTGGTGGCCGCCGAGGCGATGTCCTCGCGCACCCCGTTCGTGATCTCCGACGCCGGGGCGCTGGCCGAGGTCGCCGGGCCGGAACACCCCTGGGTCACGCCCAAGGGGGATGCCGTCTCCCTCGCCGCCGCTGTCGAGTCGGTGTTCGACGCCGGGCCCGACCACCTGGTGGAGGTGCTCGACCGCGGCCACACCCGGTGGCTCGAGCACTTCTCGCCGGCCGCGGGGCTGACCCGGGTGTCGGCCCTCCTCGACGAGCTCGGGCTCTGAGCGGCCCGCCCCCGGTGGGGCTCCCGGGCGTTGCGGACCGCGAACCGCGGCATCGCGGCCGGTCTGGAAGTATGACCCGGTCCGCACCCTGAACACCGAGCCGGAGGCCACGCACCGCATGCCACGCGCACTCATCACCGGGATCACCGGGCAGGACGGGCTCTACCTGTCAGAGCTGCTCCTGGGCAAGGGCTACGAGGTGCACGGCATCGTCCGGGGCCAGAACAACCCCAAGCGCGAGCTCGTGGAGCAGGTCGTCCCCGACGTCGTGCTGCACACCGGCGACCTCACCGACCTGTCGAGCCTGCTGCGGGCGATGTCGGAGGCCCGGCCCGACGAGTTCTACAACCTCGGCGCCGTGTCGTACGTCGCCTACTCGTGGGAGAACGCGCGGGTCACCACCGAGGTCACCGGCAACGGGGTGCTCAACGCCCTCGAGGCGGTGCGCCTCTACTCGGGCCAGGACCCCACGAAGGTGCGTTTCTACCAGGCCTCGTCGTCGGAGATGTTCGGCAAGGTGCAGGAGGTGCCGCAGCGCGAGAGGACCCTGCTCTGGCCCCGCTCGCCCTACGGGGTCGCCAAGGTCTACGGGCACTACATGACCATCAACTACCGCGAGTCCTACGGCATGCACGCGAGCTCCGGCATCCTCTTCAACCACGAGTCGCCCCGCCGCGGACCGGAGTTCGTCACCCGCAAGGTGTCGATGGCGGTGGCCGCGATCGCCCTCGGCCTGCAGGAGAGCGTGACCATGGGAAACCTCGACGCGCAGCGCGACTGGGGGTTCGCGGGCGACTACGTCGAGGGGATGTGGCGCATGCTGCAGCAGCCCGAGCCCGACGACTACGTGCTGGCGACGGGCGAGACGCACTCCATCCGCGACCTGCTCGATGCGGCCTTCGCCCGGGTCGGCATCGACGACTGGTCGGGCTACGTGCGCCAGGACCCGCGCTTCATGCGCCCGGCCGAGGTCGACCTGCTCGTCGGTGACGCGAGCAAGGCCCGCGACCGGCTGGGGTGGCGGCCCACGGTGGGCTTCGCCGAGCTCATCGAGCTGATGGTCGACAACGACCTGGCCCTGCTCAAGGCCGCGGCGGGACGATGAGCGTCGCACTGGTCACGGGGGCCACCGGCCAGGACGGCAGCTACCTCGTCGAGCGCCTGCTGGGCGACGGCGACGAGGTGCACGGCCTGGTGCGCAGCGAGGACCTCGGTGGGCCCCTCCCCGAGGGCCTCGTGGTGCACGAGCTCGACCTCGACACCGACCCGGGCGTGCTCGGCGACCTCGTGGCCAGGGTCGGCCCTGACGAGCTCTACAACCTGGGCGGCGTCAGCTCGGTCGCGCTCTCCTGGCAGGACCCCCTCCTCACCACCCGGGTCAACGGCGTCGCGGCCCTCGTCCTGATGGATGCCGCGCGGCGGCTCCAGGAGCGACGCGGCCGCGAGGTGCGGGTGCTGCAGCCGAGCAGCGCCGAGATCTTCGGCGAGCCGGCCACCTCCCCGCAGCACGAGGGCACTCCCATCCGCCCGGTGAGCCCCTACGGGGCGTCGAAGGCGTTCGCGCACCACGTCGCAGGGGTCGAGCGCTCGCGCGGGCTGTTCACCGCCACCGTGATCCTCTACAACCACGAGTCCCCCCGCCGCCCGATCACCTTCGTCACCCGCAAGATCACCAGCACCGTCGCGGCCATCGCCGCCGGCCGGGCGGACCGGCTCACCCTGGGCAACCTCGACGCCCGTCGCGACTGGGGCTGGGCCCCTGACTACGTCGACGCCATGCTGCGAGCGCTGCGCCACGACGTGCCCGGTGACTACGTCGTGGCCACGGGGGTCGCCCACAGCGTGCGCGACTTCGTGGCCGCGGCCTTCGAGCACGCGGGAGTCACCGACTGGGAGCCGCTGGTCGAGGTGCACCCCGACTTCATCCGGCCGGCCGACCCGAGCCTGCTCGTCGGTGACGCCACGGTGGCCCGCGAGCGGCTCGGCTGGTCGCCGACGGTCGGCTTCACGGACCTCGTCGGGCGGATGGTCGACGCCGAGGGCGCGGCCCGGTGAGCGGTGCCCGTCCCTCCGTCGCCATCGCCCATGACTACCTCACCCAGCGCGGAGGCGCCGAGCGGGTGGTGCTCGCGATGGCCCGGGCCTTCCCGGAGGCGCGCATCCACACCACGCTCTACGACCCGGAGGGCACCTACCCGGACTTCGCCGCCCAGGATGTCGTCACGTCGCCCCTGAACCGGCTCGGCGCGGTGCGCCGCGACCACCGCCTCGGCCTGCCCCTGCTCGCCCCGGCCGCGTCGGCGATGCGGGTCGACGCCGACGTCGTGCTCGTGTCGTCGAGCGGCTGGGCGCACGGCTTCCGGCATCCCGGGCGCTCGCTGGTCTACTGCTACTCCCCCGCGCGTTGGCTCTACCAGACCGACACCTACCTCGGCGGCCCGCCCACCCGCTCGGCCTCCGGCCTGGCCCTGCTCGGCCTGCGCCCGGCCCTGCGCCGGTGGGACGCCCGCGCCGCACGCCGCAGCGACCGCTACCTGGCGATCTCCCGGGTGGTGCGCGAGCGCGTCGAGGCGACCTACGGCATCAGCGCCGACGTGCTGCCGGCACCGCACAGCATGGATGCCGGGGCCGATCAGTCAGCGGTCCCCGCGCTGGAGGACTGGGCGTCCACCGGCGGGTACCTCCTGGTGGTCTCCCGGCTGCTCCCGTACAAGAACGTCGACGTCGTCGTGGATGCCGTGCGCGGCACCGGGCACCGCCTCGTCGTCGTGGGCGCCGGCCCGGGCCGCGAGGCGCTGCTCGGCTCGGCGCCCCGCAACGTGCGGCTCCTGTCCGGCCTCACCGACGCCCAGCTGCGCTGGGTCTACGCGCAGTGCAGCCTCCTGGTCGCGCCCAGCGTCGAGGACTACGGGCTCTCGCCGCTCGAGGCCGCCGTCTTCGGCCGGCCCAGCCTGACCCTGCGCGGCGGCGGCTACCTCGACACCGTGCGCGAGGGTGTCACCGGGCTGCACGTCGACGCACCGGATGCCGGCCTGTTCCGGGACGCGCTGGACCGCGCCCTCGCCCACCGGTGGGACCCGTCCGCGCTGCGCTCGCACGCGCAGGGGTTCGGCGAGGACCGGTTCGCCGCGCGGCTGCACGCCGAGGTCGACGAGCTCTTGCGCACCCGCTGAGCGGACGCGCTCCGGCCGGCGGGGACACGGGACCGGGTCGCGCTTTGCCCGTCGTCGACGCCGGCCGTCTCGGAATCGGGGTGCCACCCCCCTGTTCATTCGGCCGGGCGACCCCTGATACTGGTCGCGGGAGCAGCTCACGCGTCGATCGCAGGGAGCGCCCGTCACTGCCCCCGAAGACCCGAAGGTCCCATGATCACCAATGAGGTGCGCAGCGGCCCGGGCACCGAAACAGGTGCCTCGGGCCGCTTGCTGCGCCCCGGGCACCTCTGGCCCAGCCTGGCGGCCGTCGCCGTCGACCTCTTCGTCATGACCGGGGTCACCCTGGCAGCCGCCTTCGGGCGGATGCGCCTGCCGTTCTTCAACGCGGTCGGCGACGTGGACAACCTGGTGGCCGTCGTCGGGGTGCCGATCGTCCTGGGTTGGGTGGCGGCCATCGCCCTGGTCGGTGGCTATGCCGCGCACGTGATGGCCGCCGGGGCGCTGGAGTACAAGCTCGTCGTCCGCGGCTCGATGATCGCAGCCGGCACCACCGGGGTCGTCTGCTACCTGATGCGGTTCCAGTTCTCCCGCGGCTTCTTCTTCCTCCTCATCCTCATCGGGGTGCCCGCACTGCTCCTCGGCCGCTTCCTGCTGCGCCGGGTCACGCACGCCCTGCGCCGCCGGGGGCACCTGGTCAGCCGGGTGGTCGTGGCCGGCTCGCCCGCCCGGGTGGACGAGGTCGCCCTGGTGCTCGACCGCGAGCGGTGGCTCGGCTACCGGATCGTGGGTGCGGTGGTGCCGGCCGCCGAGTCGACCGACCACACCCCCGGGGGGGTGCCGGTGCTCGGCACGACCGCCCGCACGGCCGCCGTCGTGGCCGACACCGGGTGCGACATCGTGCTCTTCGCCGGCGGCGCGGTGACCTCCGCCCAGCAGATGCGCCGGGCCGCCTGGGAGCTCGCCGACTCCTCGGTGCAGATCATGCTCGTGCCCGGCCTCACCGACGTCGCCAGCGACCGGGTGCGGGTGCGCCCCGCGGCCGGCCTGCAGCTGATGGAGCTCGAGGGCCCCCGGGCCCACGCCGCCACCCGGGTCTCCAAGCGCGTGTTCGACCTGCTCGGCGCCTGCGTGCTGCTGCTGCTGTCGATGCCGCTGTTCATCGGCACGGCGATCGCGGTCAAGGTGCACGACGGCGGCCCGGTGCTGTTCCGGCAGCGGCGGGTCGGCCGCAACGGCAACCTCTTCGACTGCTACAAGTTCCGGTCGATGGTGACCGATGCCGAGGCGCTGGCTGCCGAGGCCGCCGCACGCAACAAGCACGACGAGGACCACGTGCTGTTCAAGGCGGAGCAGGACCCGCGCGTCACCCGGCCCGGGCGCCTCATCCGCCGCTTCTCGCTCGACGAGATGCCGCAGTTCCTCAACGTGCTGCGGGGCGAGATGAGCCTGGTCGGGCCGCGCCCGCCGCTGCCCGGCGAAGTCGAGCGCTACACCGACGACGTCCGCCGGCGACTTGCCGTGCGCCCCGGGATCACCGGCCTGTGGCAGGTGTCGGGTCGCTCCGACCTGTCCTGGGAGGACTCCGTGCGCCTCGACCTCTACTACGTCGACAACTGGTCGATCGTGCAGGACCTCGCCATCCTGTCCCGCACCGCGCTCGCCGTGCTGTCGAGCCGCGGGGCCTACTGAGCGCTGTGACCGCTGCGCCCGCACCCGGACCCGGCGAGGTGGCCGAGGCACTCGACGTCCCCCTGCGCGTTCGGGTCGAGCTCGCGCACGCCGCGGTGCAGGCGCTGGCCGACCGGGCCGGCGTCGACGTGCTGCACGTCAAGGGACCGGCCGTGCACCCGGGGCTGCGCGACTCCGGTCGCGCCGGCACCGATGTCGACGTCATCGTGCGACCGTCGGGTGTCGAGGCGCTGATGGGCGCGCTTGGCGCCCACGGCTGGCGGGTGGAGACCACCTTCGACGCCGGGTCGGCGTTCGACCACGCCGCCAACCTCTACCACCCCAGCTGGGGCCTGCTCGACGTGCACCGCCACTACCCCGGCATGGACCGCGACCCCGCCGGCACGTTCGACCGGCTGTGGGCCGACCGCACCTGCATGGCGCTCGCTCACGTGTCGTGCGCGGTGCCCGACCCGATCGCCCAGTCGCTCGTGCTGCTGCTGCATGCCGCCCGCACCCCCGTGCCCGGCGGCCCCCACCCCGACATCGCGCCGAACTGGACCGATCGCACCGATCAGGACCGCGAGCGGATCCGGGCCCTGGCCGCCGACACGGGTGCCACGGTGGCGCTGGCCGCCGCCACCGGCCACCTCGACGAGCACCGTGGCGACCCGGAGGCGGCGCTCTGGGAGGTGTTCGTCCACGGCGGCGACCGGCTCGACGAGTGGGGCGCCCGGTGGCGCGCCGCCCGCGGCCCCCGGGCCAAGGCGTCGGTCGCCCGGCGTGCGCTGCGCGTGAACCGCTACTACCTGGGCCGGCGGATCGGCCACCCGCCCACCCGCACCGACGTCGCGGCCGAGTTCGTCCGTCGCCTCGCCGAGGGCGTGCGGGCCGTCGGCCGCAAGGTGGCCCGGCGATGACGGGCGAGCACATGGTCATCGCCGCAGGCACCGGCTGGGTCGAGCGCGACGGCACCGTCTACGCGGCGCCGCTTCCCGAGGGGCCGCCGTTCGTGCTCGCCGGTGCCGCGGCAGTGGTCTGGTGGGCGGTCACACAGGGCGGCACCCTCGACGAGGTGACCCGGCGGGTCGCCGACGAGGTCGGCTCACCGCCCGAGGTGGTCACCGCCGACGTCGCGACGTTCGTGTCCGCCCTGGTCGACACCGGGCTGGTCGAGCGTCGCCCCGGCGACTCCCGCTCGGCGCCGTCGCACGACTGACGCCACGGTGACGCCGATGCCGGCCCCGAGGGCGTTGCAGGCGACGTCGAGCAGGCTGGGGTCCCGGCCCATCCCCGGCAGTGCCTGGAACAGCTCGATCGCCGCGCTCAGCACCGTGAGCCCGATCGCCGTCCGTACGGCCGGCCACCCCGCCAGCGCCACCCCGAGCCAGCCGAGCAGCACGAACACCGCGACGTTGAGCAGCACGGCGTAGACCTCCGGCCTCACCGACTGCGGCATGCCGAGGCCGAGGAAGAACACGTAGACCCGCACCACGGCCCGGTTCATGAGGTCGCCGTCGGGCCAGACCAGCAGCACCACGAGCAGGGCCGCCACGAGCGCGGCGAGCCCGGTCGCCACCCCGGATGCCGGACCCCTCCCGCCCGCGGCGCCCCCTGTGCTCACCCGTCCAGCATCGCGGACGCCAGGGTCTCCTGCAGCCAGGTGAGGAAGTCGTAGACGGCCAGCGCGTAGCCCAGCGGGTCGTCCGGGTCGAGGTCCTGCGCCGCGGCCTCGAGCACCTCGACGTCGTCGTCGGTGCGCAGGCCCATCCGCTCGCCGAGCACCAGCCGCACGTCGGTGAGGGCGGTGAGCACCGCGCGGGCCTGGCCGGCATCCAGCCGCAGCCTGTCGTCGCCGCGCAGCAGGTCGGCCGCGGTCTGCAGCACCCCGGCCTTGCGTTGCCGCAGCCCGGTCTCGGTCAGCCGGCGGAACTCGGCCGCCGCCTCGTCGTCCTGCCGGTTGGCGGTGGGCAGCAGGCGGTCCAGGGCGGGGTCGCGCCTGGCCCCGTCCGGGTCGAGGTCGGACTGGTCCTCGGCGGCGACCGTCACCCCCATGCCGAGCCCGGCCACGATCGACGCGAAGTCATCACCCTCGGGCGCTGGTGCCGGCGGGTCGAGCAGGTCGCGCACCTGGTCCATCAGCCCAGCGACGGTGGCGCGCTCGAGCGGGTCGAGCTGGGCGGCATACGTGGTGTGCGAGCCGTGCCCCTTGCGCCGGAAGCCACGCGCCATCAGGCGTCCTTCTGGAAGGTGGCCCACAGCCCGTAGCCGTGCAGGGCCTCGGTGTCGGCCTCCATCGCCTCGCGGGTGCCGTTGGCGACGACCGCGCGGCCCTGGGTGTGCACGTCCATCATCAGCTTCTCGGACTTCTCCCGGGTGTAGCCGAAGTGGTTCTGCAGCACCCACGTCACGTACGACATCAGGTTGACGGGGTCGTTCCAGACGATCGTGATCCACGGGGTGTCGGGGGCCACGTCACCGCCGGTGGCGGTGACCTCCTCCTGCACGGGCGCGAGCGACACGGAGCAAGGATAGGCGGGTCACGGCATCCGGCCGGACCACGGTGCCGCGCCGCCTCAGCCGCGGCTGCGGTTCCAGCTGCCGGCGTACGCTCCGTCGTCGCAGGCGCGCCCGGCCTCGCCGAGCTCGAGCGGGCGGAACGTGTCGACCATGACGGCGAGCTCGTCGAAGTAGTGCTTGCCGATCGAGGCCTCCGCGGCGCCGGGCTGCGGCCCGTGGGCGTGGCCGCCCGGGTGCAGCGAGACCGAGCCCTTGCCGATGCCCGACCCCTTGCGCGCCTCGTAGTCGCCGTCGACGTAGAACATCACCTCGTCGGAGTCGACGTTGGAGTGGTAGTACGGCACCGGGATCGACAGCGGGTGGTAGTCGACCTTGCGCGGCACGAAGTTGCAGACGACGAAGTTCCAGGCCTCGAACACCTGGTGCACCGGCGGCGGCTGGTGGACGCGCCCGGTGATGGGCTGGAAATCGGCGATGTCGAACCGGAACGGGTAGAGGTAGCCGTCCCAGCCGACGACGTCGAACGGGTGGTGGCGGTAGTGGTAGCGCGTGATGCGATCGGCGGACCGGA